>NZ_MKAH01000046.1:0-116659 GCF_001764255.1 Campylobacter sp. BCW_4341
TTATAACTCCAGTATTGTTAAAATTATTAATCGTGGATTTATTATTAGCACCGCCTTCGAAAAAAACTCCTTTATCGCTTGAAGCTATAGTTCCACTGTTATCAAACTGATCCACAGTGAGAATTCCTGAGTTTTTATTTCCCCAAACTCCCATATAAATTTGACCATTAACTTGACCTATATTTTCAAAGGTATTGACAGTGATGGTTCCTGTGAGGTTATCTTGGCTATTTTGTATGGCTACTTTACCATTGATGGTTCCATTATTGGTAAGATTTGCAAGAGTAAGAGTATTGCCATTGTTAGTAGAAGCATAAATAATATTACCCGTATTACCTATACTACCTAAAGTTCCACCTGATCGAATTATTATGGTATGTGGACCTGAATCGGAAATGTTGATTGTGCTAGTTTCTGAACTACTTACAGTTGTATTGATTCTAGCTTGAGGACTATACATACTGGCTGATCTAGCTTTAGTATTTTTATTTGCTTCATCATAAGTTTTTATTTCAGAATTTAATGTAGCATTAGCACAACTCGCTAAGAAAGAAATAGTAGCTAAAGATAAAACTATCTTTTTAGAATTTAAACAGGGTTCTTTACCCTCTCCTATAGGTGTTTTAGTTAATGTGATATTTTTCATAAGAATTTCCTCCCTTTATAATTTGTTCTATATATTATATTTTTTAAAAATAATATAAAATACAAAATAAAACGACAGAATATTAAAATAGTTATACTTAAAATATTATTAAATACTTATTATAATAAAACTATATGGTTTGAATTTATGTTTTATTTAAAGTTAGATTAAGAGTAAATTTTTTAGACTTTTATTGTTTTCTGTGTTTAGATTATAATCACTTCATTTTCTAAGTTTATGCCAAATTCTTCAAAGACTTTTTTTCTGGCTAATTTGATAAGAAAAAACGCATCTTCAAAACTTGCATTTTTTTTATTGATTAAAAAATTTGCGTGTTTATCGCTTAACATAGCATCTCCTTTGCTAAATCCTTTAAGTCCTACAGCTTCGATTAAACGTCCTGCAAAGTCGTTTTTTGGATTTTTAAAGATAGAGCCAAAGCTTGCTCCACTAGGTTGGTTGTTCCTTGCATTTTTTAAAGCTTTATCTTTAAGGGTATCAAAGCCAAAGTTTAGTTTAAATTCAGCCCAAAAAAAAGGCATATTTAAAGGACAAAAACGATAATCAAAATTTATATTTTCTCTTAAAATTTCGCCTTGAAAAGTAGCAATTTTGATTAAATTTTGACTAATACACTCTCCTTTAAGTCCTGCATTCATTTTCAAAAGCCCGCCAAGTGTACCAGGAATTTTGCTTAAATACTCAAAACCCTTAAGATTATTTTCTTTGGCAAAGCGATATATTTTGCTTGATTTTGTTTTGCAGCCTATGCGAAGATGGGTGAAATCTTTATTTTGATCTAAAATTTGTATAAAATCAAAACTATCTCCTAAAACTCCTATATTTTTAGGTTTTGGGCTAACTAAAAGGTTATTTGCGCCGCCTATTAAAAAACCATCAAAATCACAAATTTGATCCAAAACTAAAACTTCAAATTCATTTCCTATACGCACAGAAGAGTATTTTTTAAAATCAATGATCATTTGATAAAAGTTGGAATTTGATTTAGTATGTTTTCAGTAAAGTCAATCATAGTTGTAGTCATCCAAGGCATTAAAAAGATTAAAATAACTACAACCAGGATGATTTTAGGAACAAAAGAAAGTGTCATTTCGTTAATCTGTGTAGTTGCTTGAAAAATACTGATTACAAGCCCTGCAATAAGCCCTGCTAAAAGCATAGGCAAGGAAAGTAAAAGTGTGATTTTAAAGGTTTGCACTCCAAGAGCAACTAAGGTACTTTCATCCATTTTTATCCTTTTTAAGAATTTCTAGCTTCTTCGTATTCGCTAGGGATAAGATAATCATTTACATGTATGATTTTATCATAAAATTTATAATCATATCCTAGTTTAAAAAGCGTATCTACAGCTAAAAGTTGAGTTTGATTCATGCTAATGGAGTTTTTATTGGCATATAGATTAAGATAAGTATCCAGTTTTTCTTCATCAACACGGATAAGTTTTCTTTCCATAAGCATAGGGGCTAAAATTTTACGATTTGCATCGGCGATTTTTACAGCATTGGTTAAATCCTTTTCGATCTTAATCGCATCGCTTAAAGGCAAAGAGCGACGCAAAGCCATTCCACCTAAAGGCAAAGGTAAATTTTCTTTAGCAAATTCAAGCCATATATCCCAAAGTTCTGCTTCCACGCAAAGACTTTGATCAAATTCTAAAATGCTTTCATGGATCAAAACTCCTGCATCTACTTCACCACTTAAAACTGCATTTTCAATGTCTAAAAAATTCTTATAAATAATTCTAGCTTCAGGGTATTTCATACGAAAAATCAAAGCATTGGTGGTATTTGCTCCACTCAAAGCGACTTTAAAATTTCTTTTTAAATGTGTGTCTTTTTTCTTGATGAGTTTTGGCCCATAACCTTCGCCAAAACTCACTGCTGTGCGTAAAAGCGCATATTCAGAAGCAATTAAAGGATAAAGCCCAAAAGAAATAGCCGTAGCATCAAATTCATTTTTCAAAGCAAATTCATTTAAAGTTTGTATATCTAAAGCTGTATTTTCATAAGCAAAATCATTCCCTATCCACCCAAATTTAATAGCCATATACATAAAAATATCATCAGCATCAGGAGAATGCGCAATAGTAATTTTTTTCATCTATGCTTCCTTTAAATCTTTGCTCTAATTCTAGCAAAATAAATCATTATTTAATTTTATTTTGTTAGAATTCTAGCTAAAAATTTAGAATTTTTAAGGAAAGTTATGGATGATAATAAAAGAAAATCCCTAGACGCTGCCCTAAAAAGTTTAGATAAAACCTTTGGAAAAGGCACTATCTTAAGACTAGGGGATAAAGAAGTTGAGCAAATCGATAGCATAGGCACAGGTTCAGTTGGGCTTGATCTTGCTTTAGGTATAGGCGGTGTTCCAAAAGGAAGAATTATAGAAATTTATGGGCCTGAAAGTTCAGGTAAAACCACTCTAACTTTACACATTATCGCAGAATGCCAAAAAGCAGGTGGAGTTTGTGCTTTTATCGATGCAGAACATGCGCTTGATGTAAAATATGCTAAAAATTTAGGTGTAAATACAGATGATTTGTATGTTTCTCAGCCTGATTTTGGAGAGCAAGCCTTAGAAATTGTAGAAACTATAGCAAGAAGTGGTGCAGTAGATCTTATCGTAGTAGATAGTGTTGCAGCACTTACCCCAAAAGCAGAAATTGAAGGCGATATGGGCGATCAACATGTAGGACTTCAAGCAAGACTTATGTCTCAAGCTCTAAGAAAACTTACAGGTATAGTTCATAAAATGAATACCACAGTAATTTTCATCAACCAAATTCGTATGAAAATCGGTGCTATGGGTTATGGTACTCCTGAAACCACAACAGGTGGAAATGCGTTAAAATTTTATGCTTCTGTGCGTTTAGATGTTAGAAAAGTAGCAACCTTAAAACAAAACGAAGAACCTATAGGAAATCGTGTAAAAGTAAAAGTAGTTAAAAATAAAGTTGCTCCTCCATTCAGACAAGCTGAATTTGATGTGATGTTTGGAGAGGGTTTAAGCCGTGAAGGTGAGTTGATTGATTACGGTGTAAAACTTGATATTGTAGATAAAAGTGGTGCGTGGTTCTCTTATAAAGATAAAAAACTTGGACAAGGTAGAGAAAACTCAAAAGCTTTTTTAAAAGAAAACCCTGAAATTGCAGATGAAATCACAAAAGCGATTCAAAATTCTATGGGAATAGAAGGTATGTTCAGCGGTAGCGAAGATGACGAAGGAGAAGAATAATGTTAGTAATTGAAGATGTTAGAGCCTATGAAGTTCTTGATAGCAGAGGAAATCCAACTGTAAAAGCCGAAGTTACGCTAAGCGATGGAAGTGTAGGTGCGGCCATAGTTCCAAGTGGTGCAAGTACAGGTTCAAAAGAGGCTTTAGAATTGCGTGATAATGATGAAAGATTTGGCGGAAAAGGCGTTTTAAAAGCTGTTGCAAATGTCAATGAAACCATTGCAGATGAAATTTTAGGGCTAGATGCTTTTAATCAAACTCAACTTGATGATACTTTGCGTGAGCTTGATGGAACAAAGAACTATTCAAATTTAGGTGCAAATGCGACTTTAGGCGTATCTATGGCAACAGCTCGTGCGGCTGCGGCTGCTTTGGGAATGCCTTTGTATCGCTACTTAGGTGGTGCAAATGCGAGCATTTTACCTGTACCAATGTGTAATATCATAAATGGCGGTGCTCATGCAAACAACAATGTAGATTTTCAAGAATTTATGATCATGCCTTTTGGTTTTACTAGTTTTAAAGAAGCTTTGCGTTCAGTTTGTGAAATTTATGCGATATTAAAAAAAGAACTCGCAAATTCTGGACATTCTACAGCTTTAGGTGATGAAGGCGGTTTTGCTCCAAATTTAGCTAATAACACAGAACCTATCGATCTTTTAATGACTTGTATCAAAAAAGCAGGTTATGAAAATCGTGTAAAAATTGCTCTTGATGTAGCAAGTACAGAATTTTTCAAAGATGGTAAATACCACATGGAAGGCAAGGCTTTTTCAAGCGAGGATTTGATCGAACGCTATGTAGAACTTTGTGCAAAATATCCAATTTGCAGTATCGAAGATGGCTTAGCTGAAAATGACTTTGAAGGTTGGATTAAGCTTACTGAAAAATTGGGCAATAAAATTCAGCTTGTAGGCGATGATTTGTTTGTAACTAATGAAGATATTTTAAGAGAAGGCATCATCAAAAAAATGGCAAATGCTGTGCTTATTAAACCAAATCAAATCGGAACTATTACCCAAACTATGAGAACTGTGCGTTTAGCACAAAGAAATAACTATAAATGCGTGATGAGTCATAGAAGCGGCGAAAGTGAAGATGCTTTTATAGCAGATTTTGCCGTAGCTTTAAATACAGGACAAATCAAAACAGGAGCCCTAGCAAGAGGCGAAAGAACTGCAAAATACAATCGCTTGCTTGAAATTGAACTTGAAAGTGATGAATACTTAGGAGAAAAGCTCTGAGCGATTTACTTAAAGAATACGACGAAAGCACAAGAAAAAAAAGTTTTTATACCCATGTTATAAAAATGATTTTTTGGGCTTTTCTTGTTGTAATTGGAGCGATTTATTTTGGCAATATGTTTTTTGGGCAGTATTCTTTAGATACTTTATTGAGCTTAGAAAATACCAAAGAAGAGCTTAATAAAAAGATTATTTTGCTCAAAGAACAAAATGCTAAAGCACAAAAAGATTATTTTGAATTAAAAGGATTATACCCAAATGAAAACTAGAATTTTAGCAATATTTTTTATTTTTACCTCTCTTTTATATGCTGATGAAAATCCTTTCAAGACAGATCAAAATATAACCTTGGTTGCTCCACCTGAATTTCAAAAAGAGGAAGTTAAATTTAATTCTAGTGCAAGAATTTTAAAAAGCATTACTTTTAATTATATCAATTTAGACGGAAGTGAAGATAAGATCGATTTAGATGTCAATAAAAGTATTGATTGGCACGATACTTATACTATATCAAGATTTAAAAGCCCTGATCCTTCAAAAGTACTTGATGTTTCAGTTACTATACCTGAAAAAAATAGTTCTAAACAAGAATCAAACTCAACAGCCAATGTTGAAATACCTTTACAGGTTGCAAAGATTTATGATTTTATTTCTTACGCGGTTTATAAAAACAAAATAAAACTTAACACTAGTGATGAAATGATCACAGATTTTTCAGTGGGAAATCCGAGCAAAATCGTTATAGATTTTAGATCTAAAATGATTAGCCCTACAAAAAACATACGCCTTAGCAATTCTATTTTTAAACGCATAGACTTTGGATCTCATAAAGGATATTATCGACTTGTAATATATCTTGATGGAACTTATAATTATAATATTCAAAAAGATGCAACTGGATATATGATTAATCTGCTTTGATGAGATTTATTTTTTTAATATGTTGTGCTTGTTTAGTTTTTGCTAATGAAATTTTACTTCTTAGCAAATTCGATAAGCAAGATTTTAACTCTAAAGATTTTAATGCTTATTTGATGAGCGAAAAACTTGATGGAGTGCGTGGAATTTGGGATGGGAAATATCTAAAAACTCGCCAAAATTACCAAATAAAAACTCCTGACTTTTTTACAAAAAATTTCCCTCCTTTTGCTGTTGATGGTGAGCTTTGGATAGCAAGAAATAAATTTGATGAAATTTCAGCTTTAATTCGTAGTGGAGATAGCAATTTGACCTTATGGAAGGAAGTAACTTATAATATTTTTGATGTACCAAATGCTTGTGAAGAATTTCAAATTTCTACTTGCACTCTTAAAAATCGTTTGGCTGTTTTAGAAGAGTATTTGCAAAAATATCCTAGTGCCTATATAAAAATTATTCCTCAAATTCCAGTTGAAAATCAAAATAATTTAAATCAATTTTACGAAAGCATTATAAAAAATCAAGGTGAAGGTATTGTCATACGCAAAAATTTAAGTCCTTATGAAAAAGGCAGAAGTAAAAATGCTATGAAATTAAAACCCTATGATGATGCAGAGTGTGAGTTAGTAGGATTTCGCAAGGGCAAGGGTAAATTTGAAAATCAAGTAGGTGCCTTACTTTGTAAAATGCCTAATGGACAAATCATTAAAATAGGCAGTGGTTTAAAAGATGAAGATAGAAAAAATCCTCCAAAAATTGGTAGTATTGTGACTTATAAATTTAATGGATTAACCAAAAATTCCTTACCTCGCTTTCCGGTGTTTTTAAGAATAAGAGATGAAAATCCTTGACTTTAAAATTATTTTGTGATAAAATATTTCCTTTTATTTATTCGGGGTGTAGCGCAGTCTGGTTAGCGCACTTGGTTTGGGACCAAGGGGCCGAAGGTTCGAATCCTTTCACCCCGACCATTTTTTATAAATTTATACAAAATGGTGAGTGTAGCTCAGTCGGTTAGAGCATCAGATTGTGGTCCTGAGGGTCGTGGGTTCAATTCCCATCACTCACCCCACTAGCGCTCGTAGCTCAACTGGATAGAGCGACAGACTTCGGATCTGTAGGTTATGGGTTCGATTCCTATCGGGCGCACCACCAAGATTTTATATGCGTTCATAGCTCAGCTGGATAGAGCAACGGCCTTCTAAGCCGTAGGTCAGAGGTTCGAATCCTCTTGGGCGTACCACTTTAGCGGATGTGGTGAAATTGGCAGACACGCCAGACTTAGGATCTGGTGCAGCAATGCGTGAAGGTTCAAGTCCTTTCATCCGCACCACTCTAAACCCCATTTTACCATACTTTGAGAGATTTTGCTTAAATTACGCTGAAGCCTTTGAAGTCCCATTGTATCATTTCGAATTATTTCAAAAAGGCAACCTTTTAGCAGGTAACTTTTAATAGTAACCGGATGAAAGGATAGCTATAAAATAGTCCTTTTCATCCATTTAAGTTTAGCGGTAAAAAAGGTAAAAATAAGCCTTAACCTTAAAGCAAAGGTAACCTAAGATAATTTTATTAAGTTTATAAGGCTTTGAAATACGCTATAATATAGCAAAAATAATAAGGTTAAAAATGGCGATTGATAGGAAGGATTATAATATACCAATAGGAAAAGGGACGCATTTAAAAAGACATAAAAATAAAATCAACGCCTTTTTATTTAGAATACAAAATGGGGGTAAAGAAAAGCAACACGCTTTTACTATTCCTTTACGCCCTGCGTGGAATGAAAACGAATATATAAGAATAGCACTTGTAAGAGCTAAAGAATATGAAAACGAGTTTAAAAAACTTTTTAGCGTTGGATATGCCCTAAACTCTAGCATTTTGTTAAAAAATCTTTTTGAGATATTTATAAAAACCAATTACAACATAAAAGATTTAAACGAACAACACAAAGGACACATAAGAAATCTAATAAGCATTTTTAATAATCATATCTTAGAGCCATTAGGAAATATACACTTAGATGAACTTACGCTTTACAAGGTGCAAGAGTTTTATAATGGAATGAAAAACAAAGGATTAGAGCCAAAAACATATAATAGAGCCATTAAAGAAGTGCTAAGCCCTATGATTAGATATGCAGTAAAAAATAAATGGATTAATGAAAATGTTACATTAGGTTTAAAGCTTGATAGAGTGCAAAATAAAAAGCTTGTTACTAATCCTAAAGGCAAATATGAAGCTATTTTAAATGCTATTTTAGAGCTATACAAAGATAATTTACTTTATAAGGCTTTATTCTTACTTATACATAGTGGTAGGCGTAGGGATGAGGTTTTAAGTTTGCTTTGGCAAAATGTAGATTTAGAAAGAAAAACTATATTTTTGCCAAAGACAAAAAATGGCGAAGCACAAGAGCACGCCTTAGATGATGAATGCTATAATGCACTAAAGGCTTTAAAAGATGAGGTTAAACAAGACAAAGGTTTAGTTTTTGTTTCTAGCATTAGCGGTAAAAAAATATCAAATTTGGCAAGGCAAGAAGCCAAAATAAGAGAACTTAGCGGAGTAAAAGAATGGACGCCCCATTTTTCAAGGCATATAAAGGCTAGTTTTTTAATGCAAAATGGAGTTAATCCCGCAGTTATTAGTGGAGCTTTAGGGCATAGGGATTTAAGCACTATAAATATTTATGCGACTAATGATACACTTAAAGCAAGTCAAAGAGCTAATGAAGCTTTAAAAAAGCTACAAGAAAAAGATTAAAATGTTAGATTTAGATTTTATCTTTTCAAAACAAAGATTAGAGCATTATAAAGATATAAACGAACATTTTGAGAACTTGAAATTAATATCTAAGATAATACCTAAAATAGCAATACTTGAAATTTATCTAAGAAATGCCCTAGATTATGAATTAAATAGTAATTGCAAAGAATGGATAAAAACTAGCGATAATCCTTTTTTATTGGCTAAAATAAATGAGTTTAAAGACAAAGAAAGTTTAGAACCTCATCAAATCTTATCACGCCTTAGCTTAGGTGTAGTAGCTAAATTAATCATATCCTATAAGGTGCAAAATAAGATTTTAGATTTAAGGGCTTTTGATTTTAGGAAGTATAGCAGTAGTAATAGAAACTTTTTTATTTACGAAAATACAAAACAAGGCTTTGATAATATAGATAAAGTTAATATAGTTTTAAACTTGCTACATACTTTAAGGAATAGAGCCTGTCATTTTGAAAATCTTTTAAAAATTAGAGAAAATGATAATAAATTATATCCACGCATAAGCACAAAAGAAAAAGGGACTAATATAGGTTTAATGCCTGGTAAGATAGAAAACTTTTTAAATGATTTGATTTGCTTAATAAATGAAGATTTGTTAGATTATCTTAATAGGGGTTGAGCCCCCCTTTGAATGTAAAAGAATTATAAAATACAAATACTTAATAAAATATAAAATACCTTGTAAGACTTTGAATACATTTAAAATATTTTAAGACAATTATATATATAATACATATATGAGTAACAAAGAAAAGTTAATCAAAGAATTAGAAAATAACCCCAAAAATGCAAGTTTTGCTAACATAGAAAAGCTTTTAAGTTGGTATGGTTATAAACTAGTTAGCATTAGAGGAAGTCATCATAAATTTAAAAAAGATAATAAAAGCATTATTGTGCCTTTGCATAAACCTATAAAAGAAGTTTATGTAAAGCAAATATTAAAACTTTTAAAGGATGAAAAATGAAAAAAGATATAAATTATTATTTGAATTTGCCTTATAAGATTAATTTAGTAAAACTTGATGATGGCGATTATTTCGCACAATTTGATGATAAAGAACTTAATAAACTTGTCTTAATGGCAGGAGATGGTAAAACACCAAACGAAGCAATAGAAGATTTAAAAAATGCCTTTGCTTGTTATTTAGAAGAAGCTTTGGCTAAAAATGAGTTTATCCCAGAACCCATACAAAAAGACAAAAGTAAAAATCTAGCTATTACCTTAAAAAATAGTCTTGTAGATGAAATAGACTTTTATTCTAAAAAAATGGGCTTATCAAGGAGTGCATTTTTAGCGGTATCGGCTAAGGCATATATTAAAACACTTTAAGGGGTTAAAAATGAACTTGATTTTAGAAAATGTAAGTGATGATTTGGCAAAAGCCATTAAGGCAATGGCAAAAATAGCAAATACAAAAGTAAAGTTAAAAAAAGAAAAGAAACTTACTATTAATGGCTTTACGCCTGAATTTGAAAAAGACAGTTAAAAAGCTTAATAAAGTAGAAAAAGTAAAAAATATAATATTTTTTAGTTACATTTTAATTTTTATTCTTTTTTTGCAGTAAAAAAAGAAATAAAATAAATCATAATGAATAAAATAAATCATAATGAATAAAAAATAAATCATAAATTTGCTTAAGGTAAAAAATCTACAAAACTGCTAAAATACTCCATAAAATATTTCAAATAATATTTTTTAATTTAATGAAACTTGAAAAGCTTTAAACTTTTTGAGCCAGTGCGTTTCAATCAAGTCGCCAAACAAAGAATTAAAACGCACAATTTCATTATAAGAGCCATAGTTTAAGCCCTTAAAAGAAATTGTAATAAATTTAAACTTACTAATTCCTTTTTAATGGCTTTATTAATTGCATTAATAAAATTTAGAAAGGATACAAAATGCAAGACACAAATAAAGACTTTTTAACTATACAAGAAGTAATTACACTTTACAGCTTAAGCAAAGATACACAAAATAAATACAGAATGCAAAAGAAAATACCTTATATTAAAATAGGTAAAAAAATCTTTTATGAAAAAGTTAAGCTTGATGAGTGGTTTAAAAACCATACTATCAATTAAAGGGTAAGTTATGAATGATAGACAAGCTTTAGAATACTTAAAAGATGAGTTATTGTTTATTTTTAATGTAAGATTTAAATATTTTGATTTTTCAATGTTTAGCCTATTGAAAGATAAACTTAGACCACTACTAAAAAATACAAGCTTTGAAAAAGAAATTAAAGAGCTTTTATCAGTTTTAGAAGTTCATAAAAAAAGCTTTTTAGAAAATAAGGTTTTTATAAAGAAAGAGCAAAAAAGGATTATTCTTTTAAATGCTTGTAAGGCAACTTATGAAGCTTTAAAACACAAATTAAAGGCTTAAAATGAGTATAAGCCTTTTTAATGATGAAATAAAGGCGTATATAAAAAATTATTATTCTATAGTTGATTTTTTATATTTACGCTATGGTTTAGAGTTTGATAAACAAGGAAATGAAAAGCACAATAAAAGCCTTAAAATAAAAACTAACACTTGCTTGATTACTGATTTTAACGGGAGTTTTAGCGGGGATATAATCGATTTTATAGCCTTTAAAGAAAATGTAGGGTTAAAAGAAGCTTTGATTATATTTAGTGATTTTAACAGGCTAGCCACGCAAAAGGTGGGTAGCTTTAAACCACAAAAAGAGCCTTTAAAAGATAATAGCTATTTAAAAAATATAGCTTATTCTTTACAGGCTAATTTTAATTTAGCTAATAGCGATTTTATAGAATGTAAGGCTTTAGAAAAAGCTTTTTTTAATGATTTTAGACTTTTTATGCACTTATGTAAATTAAATTTTTTAAAAGATGATGAGTTTGAAAGTATTTTAAAAAACTATTTTGCTTTTTCAAAAGATGATAAAAGTTTGGCTTTTATCTTGAAAGATAAAAACGAAATTAAAAGCGTAGCTATTAGAGAAAAGCTTTTTAAAAATGAATTAGTCAAATGGTTTAAAGTTAAAGGTAGTAGCAATAAATTTATAAAACTTATAAAAGCCAAAGAAAAAGGCTTATTAAAAGATTATTGTTTTATTTTTAGTGGCATAAAAGAAATTATAGTAAGTGAATTGCTAGGATTAAACGCTGTTTGTTTTCAAAGTGATAGCGTGATGCAAAATATACACTCACACGAGCAAATAAATGAGCTTTTAAACCTCATCGATAATAAAAGAATAGTTTTTATAGTTGAAAACGATGAGAGCAGTTTTAAAGCTAATTTAGAGCTTTTAAAGGAGCTAATACAAATCAAGCCTTTAAAAAAAGGTTATTGTGTTTTTAATTATGATGAGGTAAAAAACGCTGATTTTATAGATTTTTTAGCTTATTTAATGAAAGAGTTAAGACAAGACTACCAAAGGGATAAAAAAGGTTTAAATAGTTTTTTTTCTTATATGGAAAAATACTTTAAGAATTATTTTAATAAAAAAATGAATTTATTTTTAAAGGTAATAAAATGAAAGATTATAGTAAAGAAATTAATGATTTAAAAAAAATAAAAAGCCAAGTTATAGATAAACTTGACTTTAAAGAATTTGAAAATATTAAAAGTCAAATAAATGAAACAAGTTGCAACCCTAGTGAAATTATACCACAAAATGCAAATATAAAAAATAATTCTTTTGTAGATTTAACACAATGGGCTATAAGAAGCGTTGATTTAGAAAAAATAGAATTTACATCTTTAATCGATGATTTTTTGGATAAAGGGAGTATTAGTTTTTTAACAAGTGAAGCTAATAAGGGTAAAACTTTTTTAAGTTTTGCTATTTGCAAGCATTTATTAGAATTTAACAAGATTAGAAAAATTATTTATTTTGATGGTGATAATAGCAAAATAACCATTAAAAGCAGGATTAAAAAAAGTATGCAAATAGGGGGATATTATTTTTTAGATTATCCTGCTTTTAATTATATACAAACAAGCAATGCTTTAGAGTGTGGAACTGATGAGATAGAAGTTAATTTTAACTTTATTGTTGAAAAATATCTAGAACCTTTAATGCAAAGCGGTGGTTTGGTTAATGTTTTTATCGTATTTGATAGCCTTTTTAACTTTTTTAATGGTGATATGAATGATAATAAAAAAGTAGCTGAATTTATGAAAATAATTAAAAAAATAAGTCATAAAGGCGAAGCTACTTTTTTATTTATACATCACAAGGGAAAGAGTGCTGAAAGTGAGTTCATGGGTGGGGTTAATTTCTTAAATGCGACCGATAACCTTTTTAAAATACAAACAAGCAATAACGATGGAGAAATTTTAAATATAGAATTAAATACAAAAAAGGCAAGAAATTTTTTACCTTATAATTTAAAGGTAGATATAGACCTAAATACGCTTGATTTAAAAATAGAAAGAGCAATAAATGAAAACGATACAAACTTTCTTACAAAAGCTAAAGAAATCATAGAACAAAAAGGCGAGATTTTGCAAGGGGAGTTATTAGAGCTTTTAGAAAAATCAAAAACCGATACACATGCTATTAAAAAGCTAGAAAGTGGAAAAGGGTTATATTTTAATATACTAGAAAAATCAAGGGCAACGGGTGGAAAAGCTTTAAAATATTATGTGCCTTTAAAAGAGAATAAAACCATCATTAACGGCATGGAAATAAATGCTGAGCAAACTTTATTTAGCGAATAAGTAAAAAGCTATATGATTTAAACTCATATAGCTTAAAACTTAATTATTATCTTATAGCTATAGCTTAACAAAAACACCCCTAAAATCAAAAAAGTATTTTTATCAATAGAAAAACCCTAGATAAAAAATAAAAACGCTTAAAATCGCTTATTTTAATATTGGTTTATTTTTATACTTTTTATTTTGATAGATAATATCATTTGTTATTTTATCATTTTATATTTTTTATTCTTTTTATATTGCGTGAAACATTTTTTTATATAAAAGAAATTATATATCAATTATAATCAATTATAAAATAGCCTTTATAATTGAAGCAAATATAGATAAAATAAGGCTTTATAAGCATTTTAACAAAAATAGCATTTATAATTGATTGAAATAACTATTTTATAGGTATTTGAAGCATTTATAAGCATCAATTATAAATAACTTTGCTTTTTGCCTTATAATTGATGATTTTTTAGTAAAAATCTTAAAAAACATAGGCATAAAGAGAAAAGATTTATAATTGATAGGATTTAAGGTTTGAAAGTATGGTAAATTAGGTATTTGTATCAATTATAAAGGCTATTTTCCTTAAAAATGGAGCAAATCCCTATTATATAGGCGTTTTAATCAATTATAAAGGGTGATTTGTAATTGCTTGTAATTGCTTTATATTAAAAATAAGCCTTTAAAATGTTTCACGCAATAATTTTTATATCATCGTGGTTTAATTATGAAAATATTTATCAATTTATTTTTATATTTTAATTTAATATTTTTTAGAAAAAGTGGTTTAAAAAAAAGGGGAGGGGTGTATCCAATTTTGGATAGTGTCTTCAAATTTGAGCATACCCCATCAAAACTTACAAATCATCTTTTATTAAGTCTTTAATCTTATTGTATTTTTGAGCTTTGATATAGTTTTCAAGCCAAGATTTAACCCAATAAGGATAATCCCTACCATTAGTACCCCAGCCATTTATGGCATTATAGCTTACTTCTAATTTTTCCGCCAATTCTTTTTTAGATAAATTAGCATTAATCATTAATTTTTTAAACTCATCTTTGCTTAACATAATATCTCCTGTTATTTTAATATAAAATTATATCATAAGAATTATATTTAAATACAAATATACTTTAATTAAGCTATTTATAAATATAAAAATATATAATTTCAAAATAAAATAAATACATTTGTATTTGTTTTTAACAATACAAAAGGATAAAAAATGGAAAAGTAAGATTTTTTGTTTTTCTATAGATGGAAAAACATAGTATGGAAAAAGAAAAGATTTTAAAAAAATGTAAGAATTTTAAGAGTGAAAATAAACTTTTAAAGGCTTATTCTAACTTCTCTTTGTTTTTGTATTTTTCTAGTATTTTTAATAACTCATCTAAGGCTAAACCTTTTTCATAATAATATAAAAAAGGCTCCACCCACGATGGAATTTCTTTGTCATCTTTCCAATTTGTAGAAATTCCGCTATAACTTACTTTTGCTATATCTGCAAATATTTTTCTTGTTAATCCTAATTGCTTAATTTTTTCATCAAATTCTAATCTTGTCATTTTATAACCTTTTTAGTTAATTACAAAATAATTATAACATTTTTTTATTAAATAACATAAAAATATATTGACTTTTTTAGTAAAAAACTATAAAATTACACTTTATTTTTAGTTAAATACATAAAAAAAGGATAAAAAATGGAAAAATATTATTTTATATTTTCAATTTCAAAAACTTTATTTTTTAACTCTTCATAGCTTTGAGCTTTGATATAGTTTTCAAGCCAAGATTTAACCCAGTTAGGCGTTTTATCGGCTTTAACCCAATTCATCAAAGTAGGATAGGGCAAGTCGCAAAGAGTAGCAAATTCTTTTTTTGATAAGTTGCATTTTTTTAGAATGCTTTCGAAATCATTATTAGTCATAATTAAGCCTTTATATTAATTTAATAGCTATATTGTAGCATATAGCATTAAAATAATACTTTAATACTTGACTTATAGATTAAAACAATATATAATTATGATTTTTAATTATTAAATCAATACAAAAGGATAAAAAATGGAAAAATATTATTTTATATTTTCAATTTCAAAAACTTTATTTTTTAACTCTTCATAGCTTTGAGCTTTGATATAGTTTTCTAATAAAAAAGCTATATAGGGCGGATAAGAAGTTGTGGAACCCCAAGCGTTAATAGTAGGATATGGGATGCCACTTATATCGGCTAATTGTTTTTTATTTAAATTAGCTTGTTTTAAAAGCTGATTGAATTTTTCTTTAGTCATTTTGTAACCTTTATAATTTTATATAAATTATATAGCTACAATACTAAATATAAAATAAAAATATTAAAACGATATTTATTAAAGATAAAATTAAGTATTAATATTATATTATTTTACTTTAAAAAATATCAAATCAATATAACAAAAGGAGTAAAAAATGGAAAAGGTAGATTATTGTAGAATGAGTTGTTTAGATGGCAAAATAAACGCTTTTAAATATCTTTTAGATTTATTTTTAAGTGATTTGGAAGACGAAAACAATGTTAAAACCTGCAACATGTTTGACAATGATACAAGTATAGAGTATGTAAAAGATATGCTTATGGTAATGCTTGATAAAATAAAAGAAATTGTTATCGACCAAGATAATTGTCATCACAATATAGATATGTACGCAAGTGTTTATCATGAAATTATAAAAGATGAGTTAGGCAAAGAATTTACCCCTAAAGAGCTTAAAGAACTGCATAAGAAACAAGAAGAGAGATTATTAAAAGAATTACTTGAAGAGAGTAAAAAGAAATAAAATAAGGTAGTAAGTTAAACTTGCTACCCTTACCTTTAAGGGTAAAAATCTATTTTTAATATTCTAAATTCAAATACAAATAAACCACGCAATAAAATCCTTATAAATTATATAAAAAAGATGATGTAGATAATATCTACCTCATATAAAACAAACTTTGAAATATACAAAAATTAATTTAATATTTAAGCTGATATTAAGAAAACCTGAAATGGGAAAGGTGATTATTTTTATGGCTTTTATATAAAATCCCACTTAATAAAGATGAGCTAATTAGTGGGCTAATATGTAGATTAAATCTAGGGGTTAAAAGCTACCTAGCTTTAACCTATATAGCTTTTCAAAGTATTTTAATTAAATAGCTTTTCTTTTAAAGGCTTATAAAATAAAATAAGTTATAATAACTAAATTTTGAACCAGTAAAGGGAAAGCAATGAAAACCATAACAATAAAAGCAAAAGAGCAAGAAATAAACAAGCTTTTAGATATTTTAAAAGAGTTAAATATAAGCTATGAGTTAGAAAGCAACAACTATAAAAAGGCTTTAAATGATTATGAAAGCGGTAAAAGTTGGCAAGAAACAAAACAAGAACTACATAAAGCTTTAAATGATTATGAAAGCGGTAAGGCTAAATTAACGCCATTAGGCAGTGAGTGGCTGTAATGCAAATCTTAGAAAGCGATTTATTTACAAATGAATTAAATATTATTTTATCCTTTATTGTGAGAAAGGAAAGTATAAAAGTTAAAAACACTTTTAAAAATGATTTATACAAGGCTTTAAAAAAGCTTGATTTTATGCCTTATAAGTTTAGGAAGTCTTTAGCCTTTGATGATGAGAATGTAAGAGATTTTATATTTAAAGGTTATGTAATACCTTACAAAATAGACAAAGAAAAAGATTTAATTATTATCTTAGGTATTTATAAAGAAAACCTACCAAACTTTTAAAAAATTACTTCTTAAGCTTTTGAAAAAATGAGTTTAAGTTTCAAGCTAAAAAAGCTTAAAAAAATGAGAAAACTTAAATAAAAAAAGCGTGAAACATTCCATTTAAGCTAAATAAACTTAAATTACTTTAAAAGTACCTTAATATAATTTTTAATAACTCCATAAAATAGGGCTTTAATGATGATATAAATAAAAAAAGTTTGAAAAGTGTAGTTTTCAAATTTGATTTAAGTTTTCAAAGGATATTCTTTAAATTTCTATACAAATAAAAAGGTAACTTAATAAAGGTAACTATTATAAAAATACTATAAAATAGGTATTTATTTTTAGTTATATATTTCAAGTCCTTTCATCCGCACCACTTACTTTTATCATTTTCAAACAAGAGTTGATTTCTCATAAATTTTTTACTTCATTTTAAAATTTCTTATGATTGTTAGATAAAATGCAAATTTAATTTAGATAAATTTAAAAATTATCTTGCAAAAGATTTGAAAAATAATTAAAATATACAAAATTCAATTCAAGGGGATAAAATGAAAAAATTAGGTTTAGCTTTAGCAGCTTTAGTTGCTTTAAATGTGTCAGCATTTGCAGGGGTTATCACTATACATGATTCTAATTTAGTTAAAGTATCAGGAGGAGATGATGCCTATGTAAAAACAGCTTTAGAAGATATTAAAAGACAAATGAGAACTGATTTTAACACTGATAATTTAGAGATTTACGATGTCGAGAGTATCAAAAAAGATGATCCACATAAATATGAAGGTATTCAAAGGGCTTTAAAAGTAATGAAACAAGAAATAGCAAAAGGAAAGACTGTTTATTATAATGAATTCTTAGCTGTAGATAGAAAAACAAATTGGGCTGCTGTATGGGATATTGAATGTGACAATAGCGATCTTAATCCTGTAAAATTGAATAATGGCATTAGTTGCGATGTTGGTTTTGACAAAGGATATAAATTTAAATAATACTTGAAAGCTCTATTATTTTAGAGCTTTCACACCATAAAGGTTTTGACTATAAACAACATAGTATAAAATATATCTAAATTTTAAGCTTTTTAAGTTAAAAATTTCTAGTTTTTTAAAATCGTTTTATCTTTTATATCTTTGCTGTAAAGACAAAATCAGCACTCATTAAAAATCTTTTTTTGATTAAATTTTTGTAAATTCATTTTTAGTGTTAAAAATGTGATGGTATTAACTTTATAAAAGTATTATTATATATTTTTTACTTAGGATAGCAATTATGAAAAAAACAATTTTAACCATTCTTTTTTTACTTACTCTTACGCAGGCTAAGGAAATACAAGTTTATGAAAGTCCTACTTGTGGCTGTTGTGATCTTTGGGCTGATTATATGAAAGCTAAGGGTTATGAGGTTAGTGTTCATAAAACCAATGATTTTCTTAAAATCAAAGAAAAAATGGGTATAAAAGATGAGTATCAAAGTTGCCATACGGGTGTGATTGAAGGCTATGCTATTGAAGGGCATGTTCCTGAAAGTGCTGTAAGCTGGTTGCTTGAAAACAAACCTAAAGATGTTATAGGAATTTCAGCTCCTGGCATGCCGCAAGGAAGCCCAGGAATGGAACAAGGTTATAGTGAAAAATATCCTGTAATTTTGATGAAAAAAGATGGAAGCTATGAGCTTTATGGATATTTTATAGGGGATAAAAAGCTTTAAAGTAAATTTTTAGCTTTTTACTTTTTTGATTTCTTTTTCAAGTATGCTATAAGGAGTTAAGCCTATGAATTTTTCATCCATTTTTCCTTCTTTGAAAAAACTAAGTACAGGCACTCCATATATTTCCCCAATGGCACTTGAAAGGTATTTAGCTGCTCTTTTTTCATAAAACATTGCTAAATTAGATAAACCTTTTTCATTAGCCCAAGCTTTTGCATCATTTGCATCATTTGCATCGCCTAAAACCACAAAGATATTAAAATCATAATTTTTAGCCAAATTCTGCAAAATAGGAATTTGTTCTTTACAAACTCCACAATCTTTTGTGAAAAATACTAAGGCAAAATTTTGTGCTTTATCATTTAGTTTTAGGCTTTTTTCAAAACCATTGTAGGCAAAATTATAGGTTTTATCACTATTTAAAGCTTTAAAATTTTCTCCACTATCACAAGCTACAAAAAATAAAGCTATGATTAAAGCAAAGAAATAAGCTTGGATTCGAAAAATTCCCATGGTTTTTCTCCTAAAATTCTATCTTTTATCATCCCATCTTTAATGATGATGGTAGTAGGGGTTGCAAACACAGCATAACGATCATTGGTGATTTTAAGATCGTCTTTTAAAACTTTTACATTTTTAAAGTCAAATTGTTCGGCTAAAACCTTAACCACATTGGCATTATCGATGGAATTTATAGCATAAACACTGATTTTATTGGGATGATTTTGTATGAATTCATCTAAAGAAGGGAGTTCTTTTAAGCAAGAAGGGCAACCATTTTGAAAAAAGACTAAGACTTTTAAACTTGTATTATCATCAGCAAGTTTTACAACTTTTCCTAAAGTATCTTTAGCTGAAATTTCAGCGCTTTTTTCTCCAACTTTTCCAGTATCTTTTGAATTTTCAAAAGAACAAGCATTGAGCAAAAACAAAATGCTTAAGATTAAAAGGCTTTTTTTCATTTTAACACCCCATGTTGTAAGATAAGGGTTCGATCTGCGAATTTGGCTAAATCAGGATTGTGTGTGATTAAAACTATGGTTTTGCCTTCATTTTTTAATTTTTGCAAGGTTTGAAGAACGATTTGTTCATTAGCTTCATCTAAATTTCCTGTGGGTTCATCTGCGAGTAAAAGCTCTGGGTTGTTGATCAAAGCTCTTGCTATACAAACTCTTTGTTGTTCTCCGCCACTTAATTGGCTAGGTAAATGAGTGAGTCTATGTGAAAGTCCTACTTTTTCAAGAACCATTTTAGCATCTTCTTCATCTACGCTTGAGTGATAATACTGAGAGAGCATAACATTTTCTAGGGCGTTAAGATAGGGGATAAGATGAAATTGTTGAAAGACAAGCCCTATTTTTTCACGACGCAAGGTGATTTTTTGCTCTTCATCCATTTGCTCTAGGTTTTCATTATCCAAGATATACTCTCCAGAGCTTGGAGTATCCATGAGCGATAGTATGTTTAAAAGTGTTGATTTTCCACTTCCTGATGGACCCATGATGGCAAGCCATTCTCCTTCATAGACGCTTAAGTTGATATTGTTTAAGGCTTTAACTTTGCCAAATTCTTTATTTAAATTGTTTATTTTAATAAGTTCTTTTTTCATCATTCACCTTTCAAATTTTCACACACATTGATTTTTAATGCTCTTTTTATAGGAAAAAATGCAGCCAAAAAGGCAAAAATCAAAGAAATGATTAAGGCTATAAAAACAGCTATAAATCTAAAATCAATACTAGAATTAAAAATCAAATAACCAAAGACATTGGCTAAAAATATCCCACAAAAAGCTCCGATTAAACTAGCAAAAAAACTTACTATAAAGCATTCACTAGCAAAAAGTTTAAAAATTTCACTTTTTTTCGCACCCAAGGCTAAACGCAGTGCGATTTCTTTTTTACGAGAAAATATAATAGAACTTAAAGTTGTATTAACGCTAGTAGTAACTATGATCAATACTACAAGTATGATTAAAAACATTAAAGCTTTGATTTTTCCAAGCACTAAACCTTCACTTAAGGATACTGAAGATATAGGTTTTACATCGATGAATTCATTGTTGATTGCTTGTGTTTTGGCTTTAACTTCATCAAAATTTCCATAAACTACAGCATTAGCATAGTTAATACCGGCTCTATCGCTTAAATTTTGCACCACGCTTAAAGGGGCTAAAACAATGCTATCAAATTCATCATTGCTTGAAAGTATGCCTTTTATGGTAAGTTTTATGCTTTTTCCGTTGTTTGGATTATAAATTTGAAGTTCATTGCCTGTTTTTAGGCCTAGTTGCTTGGCTAAATTAACCCCTAAAAAGGCTGAATTTTCATCAAAATCATTTAGAGAAAAGCTTCCTTCTTTAACTTCTAAAAAAGGTTTAGTGATTTTTAAAGCCCTAAAATCAGTGCCTAAAACCACTCCGCTTGTACTGCCTAAATTTAAAAAATCATACAAAAAAGGAGTTAAAGCTCTAGCCTTTAAATTTTCTTTTATTTTTTCATACTCAGCATTGGAGATAAAATTTTCATCCTGCTTCGGGCTTATCATTACATTTGCTCCATAAGCTTTTAATTCTTTAGAAAGTTTGGTATCAATATCAAAATAAATATTTAAAAAAGCTGAGCAAGTAAGTGCTCCTATAAAAACACTTAAAACTATAATAAAAAGTCTTTGATAAGAAAAGCTAATGCTTTTAAAAAGCTCATTAAGGAAAAACTTATCTACCATAAAGCACTCCTGCAGCTGAAAGTTGTGTGATATTTTTGATAGGAAGCAAGCAACCTAGTAAGGCAATAAGTCCTGCAAAAATAAAGCTTAAAGGTAAAGCTACAAAGGCTATATCAATAAAATATCCAAAAATACCAAGACTGATGATTTGAGAAAGTGCTGTGCCAAAAATAAATCCAAATAAAGCAGCAAATAAAGCTACGATTAAATTTTCACTAGCAAAGATGAGATAAATTTGAAAAGTATTAGCACCAAGCACTTTTAAAAGTCCTATTTCTTTTTTTCTACGATGAATTTCAGAACTCATCAGGCTTGAAATCGCAATACTTGCAACAATAAGACAAATAATGCAAGTAATGCCCATTAAGGATTGGATCTTTTTAACCACCAAGCTTTGAGCATCGCTTATAGCATTTAGAGCTTTTGCATCAGCACCTGGTAAGCCATCACTAATTTGACTAGCGATTGAGCCTACATAAGCTGAGCAATACCATTTGTCATATTCTAACTGATCTAATTTTTCTTCGCCCATGCGACGCACTTTTTCAGAAAGGGCTGATTCAGGTATGGTAAAAGCTCTTACTTCTGCACTTGAGTAAAGCCCTTGTTTGTTGAGTAAATCTTGAGCTAAATTTAAAGGAGTGATGATTTTATTTGACATTTTAGGATTGGCATGAAGTAAAATGCCTACAATTTTTGCTTCTTTGCTTTGATTGTTTTCTCCTATGAGTTTGATAGTATCTCCTAATTTTAATTTATTGTTTTTAGCAAAGTCTTCACCTAGCATGATTTCATTGCTATCATCTTTTGCCCATTCTCCTTGCACTGCTAAATAAGGATAAAGACTTTTTATACCTGTGATAAAATCATCATCATCTTTAATTTTTATGGCTTTTTGAAAATAAGTCCCATAAATAAGTGCTTTTTGCTGGGAGTTTTCAATTGTGATTTTACCTTCTAAAAAAGGAGCAAGTGCGGTGATGTTATTACGCCAATAAATGTCTTTAATCATATATAAATTTTTTTCTTCTAGATAGTTTTTGTTTTTTAAGGGTTCATAAAGTTCATTACCTATTTCTATACTAAGACTTGAGCCTTTGGGTAAAACAAGGATATTAGAGCCATAGCTTTTGAGTTGTTTGGTTACTTCATCGCCTATACTTAGGGTAATATTTAGCATAGTAGAGAGCAAAAGCGTGGCTAAAAAACAAGTAAGAAAGGCTAAAAATTTTTGAATTTTGTTTTTAAATATAGAGTTAAAAATCATTTTAGCCAACATCGTTTCTCCTTTGGATTAAAAATTTCGCTTCATTTTCTTCTACATATTTTGTAGGATCTTTTTTAAATTCTTCATAGTTGTTTTGATTTGAAAAATAATAAGTAATCCCTTTATAACTATAAGAAAAAGGAGCTTGGGTGTTTATAACCTTTGTTTTTGATACAGGATCTTGCACTTCAATTTCTTTGATTTGACTAAAATAATTAGATCCTGCTATTACATCTTTAACATCTATGGTGATTTTTTTACCATCGTATTCGTATTTGAGTGGGATAGGATTGCAACCCCCGCTTTTGCCTACACTAGGCAAGAAAATACGCACATTGCAAGAAATGCAAATGAGTTGTCCATCTTTTTTGATATAGCCCATATCTCCACAAATCATACAAGCATCAAAAACAGCTACAGGAGAATCCTTATCTTCTCTTTTGTTGATAAGAAAAAACCTTATCACTTTGCCTTCAGCACTGATATAAGCAAAGCGGTGGAGTTTGTTATCCCTTAAAAGAGCTATATCAAAGATAAATTTGCCATTCTTATCGGGTAAAATTTCTTTAGGCTCATCTATGGTTAAAGGCTTAGAGCTTACCATAAAAAAGTATAAAACAATGCAAAAACTTATAACACAGGAGATAAAAACACTGGAAAAATAGCGATTAATAAGACTTGTTTTAGCTTCATTTTTGCGATAATTTATATCTAAAATTTGTTTTTTGCTTATATTTTTTTTGCGAATTTTTAAGCTTAAGAATGCTAAAAAAGTGATGAAAATTAAATAAACATAAATTCCAAAAACACCAAAATAATTACTTTTTCCTACAAAACTCACCAAAAAAGCATGAGTTTCTATGATGGAATTTCGCATTAAAGTAAGCAAGATATTGGCTAGAGCTTTATCGCTTTCTATAAGGATAAGCAGTAAAAACAGCATAAAGCTTGTTTTTTGATTAAAATTTTTTTGCCATTTTAAAAAGAAGAAAATCAAAATACAAACAAGCAAGGCTAAAGCAATAAAACCTAAAGAACTTATACCTTCGCTATCGATTAAAGAGCTAGTAAAAATAGGGAAATCTTGACTTAAAAAATAATAATGCAAAGCGGTGCAAAAACTTAAAATTCCTAATAAAATAAAATTTAAAATTTCAATTTTTTTCCAAAAATAAAATATAAAGCTTACTAGCAATAAACCTATAAAAACAAAATCAAAATTAAAGATTAAATTTTCGGTTTTTAAAAATTGTGCCGCGATAAAAAAAGCAAAATATCCAAATAAAAAGCCCAAAAAAACTGCTAAAAAACTTTTAAAAATATATTTTTTATCAGGAGTGATAAAGGCTATTAAAATACTTAGTGGCAAAACACTGATAAGAAAATGCACAAAATATATACTCATAATTTACTCTTTAAACATTGTTATTTTAATTTTTTCAAATAAAAATAAAAATATTTAAACACTCGGAAAATCCGAGCGTAAAATTATTTTGGCGTGCCTGTGTATTTGAATTTATAATCTACTTTAAAAGGCTCAAACCACTTGCCCACGCCTGTTTCTTCATCAACATGGCGTCCAAAACCTTGTTTTTCTGGATTTGAGATATAAAAAGTAAGTTCATAATTTCCTACGCCAAAGCCACCTTTTTTATCTTTTTCCATAGCAATATTTGCACCATAGTGAGGACCATCATCAGCCACCATAGGCATCAAAGTTCCACGTTTAATTGCACCTGTGTCGGTATTTTTAAGTTCATAGGCTATGGTTAAATAAGGCATCCAAAAACCTTCTGGAAAACCATTTGGATTGTTTTTAAGTGCGTGAATATCAGCTTCTAAATGAATATCTGCTAAAGATGCAGCTAGATCAATACCTCTTGGCTCCATTTCAATAGGTTGTAAATAAACAGCGGCTATTTCCATGCCATTAAGTTCTTTTGGATCACCGATTGGCACTTCGCCTGCAAATAAATTTGTACTAATAACCGCAGCTGCAGCAACTACTGATAAAACTTTTTTTATCATGATTTTACTCCTTTTTTTGAAATTTGTTTTGTTATTAAAATGCCAATAATTAGCATAATTAAAACTATAAATTGAGGGATTAAGGTTTCATAGTAAGGATAAATTCCAAGCCATAAAATCGGTTCAAAATTCATAGGTATAAGACTAGGAATAATGACTTTTCCTTCTATGAGTTCGGCTATACCTTTGCCTGTAAAAACAAAAACCATGTAAAAAATAATGTAAGAAGTGATATAGAAAAATTGTTTTACAGGTATGCGAATGGCTCCTGCTTTTAAAAGAAAATATAAAACAATAAGTATTAAAATTCCAAGTCCAAGCCCACCAAAAACAGCACTAAAATCAGCGCTTGTTTTAGCATCAAAAAGCAAGGCTTGATAAAAAAGCACGGTTTCTGCACCTTCTCTATAAACAGCTAAAAATACGGTGATCCAAAGGGTTTTTGCGCTATTATTTGATATGGCATCTATAGCACCTTGTTTGATAAAGCTTGTCCATTTTTTATTTTGTGCGTTTGAAAGTAGCCAAAAGCCCACATAAAAGAGTAGTAATACGGCTATAAGCATGGTAATACCCTCTATAAGCTCTCTACTTTGTCCTGCGTTTTCTTTAAACAGCCAAGAAACTCCAAAAGCGGTAACAAAACTTAAAATCACTCCTGTAAAAAGAGCACTATAGGCGATATTTAGGCGATTTTTATTACCACTTTGCACAAGATAAGAAACAATGGCTACAACGATAATCAAAGCTTCCAAGCCTTCACGCAAAATAATGCCTAAAGCCCATATAAACAACGAATAAGGGGTGGAATCTTGAATTTTGTCCACGCTGCTTGCTATGAGTTGTTCTAAGTCATTAAAAGTAGCTTCAAGCTCTTTTTTATCTGCACTTGCTTTAATCAGTGCTACGCCTTTGGAAAATAAACTTTCTATTTTAAGTTTTAAGCCGCTATCTACAGCACCGATTTTATTTTCCATACCGCTTGCTTCAAAAGTATCTAGATAAATTCCTTGCAAATCATCTACTATAGAAGCGCTAAAGCCATCATAATGTTTCAAAATTCCATCTAAGGCAAGTTTGATATCATTAGAAACTTTGGCATAATCTTTGCCTTTTGTTTCATCATTAAAGCCTGAAATTTGCAAACTTGAAAGTTCTGAATTTGGAATTTGTAAGAAAACATCAAAAATTTGTTCTTCTATGTTATCTAAGCCATTTCTTAAGTCTTTTTCATCTATTTTTGCATCGTTGATTTGGCGTATAAGGGTGCGTATGGCTTGTTGAATTTTTTGATCGTTTCCTGCTTTGGTAAATTTATTTACTAAAATTTCTACTTTGGTATTGCGATAATCACTAAATAAGGCATCATTTAAAAAATCTTTACTAGCTTGGTAGTTTTTTTCTTTAAAAGCATTAGCTGCCTGTGAAAATTTGGTAGAGATATTATCTAGTATAAATTGCAATCTTGCGTCCATTGCAGCAGCAGCTTGTAAATCAGCGCTTGCATTATCATCTGTAAGTTTGCTCGCATCGTTGTTTGTAGGTGTAGGAACTTGGGTGGTTAAAGAGCTTTGTGCTAAATCTTTTTTATCCACGCCCATCATTTGTGCGATTAAAGCTTCTGCATCAGCTTCGCGTTTGGCATTGGCTTCTAGGCTTGATTTTTCAGCTTTAGCCTTATCATAGTTTGTATCGCTTGCTTCTGCTTTTAAACGATATCCATTTTGTAAGATTGGGGCTACTTCATCAAGATCATAATAAAGACTATCAATTAAAGCATTAATTTGTGTTAAAGGAGCTTCATCTTTATACATGCGACGCAAATTTACAAATTTACGCTCCATGGTGATGGCTTTTCTTCCTATGTTTCTTCCTATAGGGCCTTCCATATTTTCAAAATGTTGAAAATACGCATCTTCGCTAAGCTTTTTAGCACCTAGATTATCACCCTTTTTGTAAGTTTCTATGCTTTGTTTTAGCATATCTTTGATAAGATTTGCTTCATTAATATAATCATCTACTCTAGCAAAAGCTGAGCTTGATAAAAAAATACTTACAATTAAAAATATAATTTTAAAAATTTTCATTATCATTACCCTTGGTTTTTGATAAAAATAATATTTATTATCAAAATAAATAATGGCTAGTATAATATTAAAAATCTTAAATAGAACTAAAAAATAAGCTTTTGTATCGATAATATTTTTTATTAATTATATTTAAGATATATTTTAATAAATTTTTAAATATATCTTATTTTTGTGATTTAATATGGGTTGTTTTTAAGTATCGCAAGGCTTTCTTCTAAGCTATGCACTTTGGGATATTGTTTTTGTATTTTTAATTTTTCATTTTTTAGTGTTTTAAAAGCTTAATAAAAATCAAAAAATCATTTATTGCGTATTCTTTAAGGAGATATAGCTATAGTATATTTTAGACTAAGCAGATATATCCAAAAGTTTATCTTTTTTGTTGGTATCTGTGTTTGTAGAATCGCTATTGTCTTTATTTACTTCTTCTTTCTCAGCTTCAGCTTCTACTTTCTCTTTTTTTTCTTGAGATTTTAAAGAAAAATCTATAGTTTGCCTATTTACTTCACTTTTGCCAAAATTTGTGGTATCCATAACGCCACAAGGTGTTACCAGTATCATTTCATTAACCTCTTAGTTTACAATGTTTACTAAACTTAAGATATTTTTTTCATTTTTTTCTTAAGTTGTAATTTTTGATTATATTATAAATCGTATAAAATAAGATAAAACTTAAATTTATTGAAATAAATTTTTATCCATTTAATTCACTTTTAAAAGTACCAACCATTTATATTTTGCTTATTGTTTCATAGTGTAAAAATTTTTAAAATAGGATTTTATCTTAAAAAATTTATGATTTTTAATTTCAGATATTGGTTTCCTTGAAAAATTTTAAAAAGTTTAGTAAAAAATATTAAGTTTTAAAAATATCATCCGATTTAAATAAAGTCTTAAGACTCAATCTAAAAGGAGGATGATATGGTTTCAGATGTTTCTATGGGTAATGCTAATTTAATGACTGCTGTTAATACTTCAGTTTTGAAAAAATCTATGGACACAAACGAGGCATTGATGAATGAACTCATCGAAGGTATGGAAGGTGTCTCTCAAGCCTCCGCTCCACAAGTTTCTAGCTCTAGTGGTTTGGATATTTACGCTTAAATATCTTAAGAACAAGCTTAAGAACTTGTTGGTATCTTGAGCTTGTTTTTTTAAATAATTATTTCTTTAGTATTTTTTCGTTATAATTTTGCCATTTTATTTATCGTATTAAATTTTTATAATATTTATTTAGGAGCAAGGATGCAAATGATAAAGAAGATGGTTTTAAGTGAAACTTTCCCTGGTATTTTGCTTATATTTTTTACATTTTTAGCCTTATTATGTAAAAATTCTTCTTTAAGTGTTATTTATACAGATTTTTTTCATGCTAATTTTACAGTAGGATTTGATCATTTTCAAATTTCAAAGTCGTTGGATTTATGGATAAATGATGGTTTGATAGCTATATTTTTTCTATGTATAGGGCTTGAGTTAAAATATGAAATTTTACGCGGACAGCTTAAAAATATAAGAGCTGTGTCTTTACCTATATTTGGAGCTTTTGGGGGTATGATTACTCCTGCTTTAATTTTTGCTACTATTAATTATTCCCATGATTTTGCTATGAAAGGTTGGGCAATACCTACAGCAACTGATATAGCTTTTGCAGTAGGCATTTTGATGCTTTTAGGAAATAAAATTCCTACAAGTTTAAAGCTTTTTTTACTTTCTTTAGCTATTTTTGATGATTTGGGCGCTATTGTTATTATTGCTTTATTTTATACAGATCAGCTTTCAGCTTTGGCGATTATTATTTGTTTGTTTTGTATATTTGCTCTGCTTTTGTTAAATTATTATCACATCACCCATCTTTCTTTGTATGTGTTAGTAGGTGTTGTATTGTGGATAGCTATGCTTAAAAGTGGAGTACATGCGACTTTGGCTGGTGTGATTATTTCTTTATTTATACCGCTTGATACAAAAAATAAAAAACCTTATTTGCATGAAGTTCTTAAGGATTTAAATCCTTGGGTGGTTTATTTTATCTTGCCTTTATTTGCTTTTGCTAATGCTGGGATTGATATCAGAGATATGCATCTTGGTTCAGTATTTTCACCTGTAAGCCTTGGAATTATTCTAGGATTATTTTTAGGAAAGCAACTAGGTGTTTTTACTTTTTGTTTTATTGCTATCAAACTTAAGCTTGCAAAACTACCTGAAAATATTAAATATGGAAAATTTTATGGTATATGTATTTTAACAGGCATTGGTTTTACGATGAGCTTATTTATTGATGGTTTGGCCTATAAAAATAGTGATATTTTTGAACATGCGGATAAACTTGCTATTTTAATAGCTAGTTTTTTAAGTGCCATTGTTGGTTTTATTTATCTTAAGATTGTTAAATGAATAATATAGTACATAAATTAAAAACTTTAGTTTTAAATGAGGCTTTTGGTGGTGTTTTACTTATAGTTTGTACTTTGCTTGCTTTGCTTGTGCAAAATGGATCTTTTAGCGAACATTATCGAGAATTTCTAAATTTAAAAGTCGGATTTAGTGTAGGTGAATTTGAGCTTAATAAACCTTTTTTGCTTTGGATAAATGATGGGCTTATATCTATATTTTTCTTTGCTATAGGGCTTGAGCTTAAGAAGGAATTTTTGCATGGGGATTTTAAAAATCCTAAAAATATTGTTTTACCTTTTATGGCTGCTTTAGGGGGTATACTTATACCAGCAATGTTGTTTGCTTTGGTGAATATAGGAGATGCTTATACCTTAAAAGGTTGGGCTATACCTACAGCTACAGATACAGCGTTTGCCTTAGCGATTTTAATGATGTGTGGTAAGCATATTCCATCAAGTTTAAAAATTTTCTTACTTTCTTTGGCTATTTTTGATGATGTGGGTGCTATTTTAATTATAGCTATTTTTTATACGACAAAATTATCAATAGTTGCTTTTGTCGTTGCAGGAATTGCTATTTTGGTAATGCTTGTTTTAAATATTTTAGGAATAACAAGAAAGTCTTTTTATTTTATTTGCTCAGTTATTCTTTGGATTAGTGTTTTAAAAAGTGGTGTGCATGCAACTTTGGCTGGAATCATAACAGCGTTTTTTATACCGATGCAAACTAAAAATGGAGAAGCATTTTTAGAAGAAATTTATGAAAGTCTAAAATTTTGGCTCACTTTTGTTATCTTGCCTTTATTTGCTTTTGCTAACGCTGGGGTAAATTTATCCAATATCGATATGGGAGCAATTTTTTCAGGTGTAAGTATAGGTATTTTCTTGGGGCTTTTTGTGGGTAAACAAGTGGGTGTATTTTTGTTTTCTTATTTGGCAATCCGCTTTAAATTTGCAGCCTTGCCCCAAGGTTCAAATTTGAAACAACTTTATGGGGTTTGTATACTTACAGGTATTGGTTTTACAATGAGTTTGTTTATCGATGGCTTGGCGTATGAAGTCAGTGATATTTTTAATTATGCAGATAATTTAGCTATTCTTATAGCTTCATTTTGTTCTGGGATTTGGGGTTTTATTTATCTTAAATTCTTTGCTACTCGATCTTAAGGGGACTGATGAGGCATATTTTTTTCATCATCACGATTGTATTCTTTATAAGTGGATGTAGTTTTTATCAGAATTTAAACTATACTCGTCCGATTTATAATACAAATAAAGAAACAAAACTTAAAACTATAGCAAATGAATGGAAAAAAACTCCTTATGTTTTAGGTGGAACTACTAAAAAAGGTGCTGATTGTTCAGGATTTACACAGAGTGCATTAGCTCAGCTTAATATACGCATACCTCGCACTACAAAAACTCAATTAGGTTCTGGGAGAAAAGTTTCTAAATCAAAATTGCAAACAGGAGATTTGGTATTTTTTAAGACAGGTAGAGGGCCAAATGGTATGCATGTTGGTATTTATACGAGCAAGGGAAAATTTATACATTTATCTACTAAAGGTGGAGTAAAAGAAGTCGAGTTAAATAGTTCTTATTGGAAGGCTCGTTATATAGGAGCAAGAAGGTATTAAAGTGAAAATAGGTGTATTTGATAGCGGAGTAGGGGGGCTTAGTGTTTTAAAATCTCTTTATGAAGCTAGACTGTTTGATGAAATTATCTATTATGGAGATACCGCAAGAGTTCCTTATGGGGTGAAAGATAAAGATACTATTATAAAGTTCTGTCTTGAAGCATTGGAATTTTTTGAACAATTCCAAATTGATATGCTTATCATTGCATGTAATACTGCTAGTGCTTATGCTTTAGATGCTTTAAAAGCAAAAGCACATTTTCCAGTATATGGTGTAATTGATGCAGGGGTTGAAGCAACGATAAAAGCTTTACATGATAAAAATAAAGAAATTTTAGTCATTGCAACAAAAGCAACCATTAAATCAGAAGAATACCAAAAGCGTTTATTATTTCAAGGATATACAAATATAAATGCTTTAGCTACAGGGCTTTTTGTGCCTATGGTTGAAGAAGGTATTTTTGAAGGAGATTTTTTGCAAAGTGCTATGGAGTATTATTTTAAAAATATCACAACTCCAGATGCTTTGATACTCGCTTGTACTCATTTCCCTTTACTAGGTCGTTCTTTAAGTAAGTATTTTGGCGATAAAACAAAATTAATTCATTCAGGAGATGCTATAGTTGAATTTCTTAAAGAAAGAGAAAATATAGATTTGAAAAATCATAAAGCAAGATTGCATTTTTATGCTTCAAGCGATGTTGAATCTTTAAAAAATACTGCTAAAATTTGGCTAAATTTATAAGGAAATAAAATGATAGAATTGAAAAAACCAGATGAAATAGAAAAGTTAAGAATAGCAAATCAAATTGTAGCAAAAACTTTAAATTTTTTAGAGAATGAAATTAAAATAGGAATGAGCTTAAAACAAATCGATAAAATGGCAGAAGATTATATTTTAAGCCTTGGCGCCAAGCCATCATTTAAGGGACTTTATGGTTTTCCAGGTGCCATTTGCACATCTTTAAATCAAGTTTGTATCCATGGAATTCCAGATGATAAAATTATCAAAGAGGGTGATATTTTAGGTCTTGATGTGGGAAGTTTGATTGATGGGTATTATGGGGATGCAGCAAGAACTATTGCTATAGGAGAAGTTTCACCCACTGATAAAGCTTTAATCTCTTGTGCTAAAGACGCGTTATATCATGCTATAGATATTATTCATGATGGAATGCGTTTTAAGGAACTTTCAGCTGCTTTAGGCGAATTTATCCATGCAAGAGGTTTTGTCCCGCTTCGTGGATATTGTGGACATGGTATAGGACGAAAGCCCCATGGAGAGCCTGAAATTTTAAATTATTTAGAAAAAGGTGCGAGTGCAAAAAGTGGCCCTAAAATTAAAAATGGAATGGTGTTTTGCATAGAGCCTATGATATGCCAAAAAGATGGAACACCAAAGCATTATAATGGAAAATGGGATGCTGGAAGTATTGATGGGCTTAATGCGGCTCATTATGAACATTGTGTTGCTGTGATTAATGGGCGTGCTGAAATTCTTTCTATGATATGATATTAAATTATAAAAATAATATTTTTTTCTTAAAATTCTAAAAATTTAAAATTTTTTAAATAATATTGTAGTAATATTCTTTAATAATTTAAGTTACTAAATGATATTTTTATAGCAGATTAAGTGTTTTTAGAATAAAATGTCACATCGTATTAAACTAAAACATAAATATGGTTTAGATAATTTAATAAAAATTGTTAAATTATCTAAATATTTATTTTAGTTTAAAGAGATCTTTTAAGATCTCGTTTGGGTTAGGCTATTTCCCTCCCCCTTTTTATTCGTAGCCTAACTCTCTTTTAGAGTTTGGAAAATCTCTTTAAGCTAAAATATATTATATTTGCTTAAAGAGAACAAATGATTACTATTCTTATTTAAATAAATTTTTAAAATCCATTGTAGAGTTATAAATTCCAGCATTATCCACAGTTTCGCCCATGGTGATTGCGGTTGCTAACTCTGATAGAATGATTTTTATTTCATCTCTTTTATCTTGTATATAGGCTAATACACCTTCGTAATTACTTGTTTGAAGAATTAAAAGTGGATTAGCAATTTCAAATTCAAAAAGTTTTTTACCAACATAAACATTGAAAATATTTCCAAAAAGGGCTGTTCCCATGAAAGAGCAGTTTTGTATAAGTTGTGATGCTGTGGCATCAAGAGTTCTTTTTTGCATATCATCTGAATTTTCATCTATTCTTTCTAGAATGCTTTTTTCTATTTTTTTTAAAGACATATCAAGTACTTGAAGTGCTCCTATAAAATCATTTGCATCATTGATTTGAGAGCAAATTTGATTTGCTTTAAATTCATTCACGCTTTGAATTTCGCCTAAGTGTTTTTTAAATATATCTAAATCACTTTTCATTGTTTACCTTTCAAAAATATTGCTAAATATTTAAAAAGCAAAAAGTGTTCCTAAATTAGGATAAATTAGAATTTACCCAAAAAACAATCTCATTTCCAATTTTATTTAAGGCTTTTTGAAAAGCATTATAAGTAGAGCGGATATCTTTTTTTTCTATTTTTTCTTTAGTATTGAAAATTTTATGAGCTATTATTTGATTGTTTTCAAGATTTATGAAATTTACGCTTATAGAAATTTGAGCGTAGTTTTCATTGTTGTTAAGAATTTGTTCAAAAGAGTTAATCCTGCTTTCAAGGGCATAATCCGCATTTAAAGAGCTTGTTGAAGAAAGTAAGGTTGTAAAAATATTGCTTTGTTCAAATTTTGATAAAATTAAAAAAGAATAAAGATTGCTTGGTAAGTCTCCCCAGAAATAATGTGCGTATTTGTTGCTAAAACCATTATCTATATAAACAATAGCTCGCGAGTTTAAATACCAAGGTGCATTTGCATTGCGAATTTTAAGAATTTTACCGGTTTTTTTAAAAAAAATATTTGAGTCTATTCCTTCATCTTTTAATATGATATTTTCATTTTTGTTGATGGTTTCGTGTCTTAAAGAGCATCCGCATAATATAAAAATAAAAGTCAAAATATAGAATAATTGCTTTAGCATTATTTTTCTCCTGGCCCTAGTTTAGGTTTAGTTTCTTTAAAAATCAAATCAGCAGGGCTGTTTTGTAAATTTTCTATTAGAATATTGCTTTCAATTAAAATTCGTTTAAAAAGCTCTAAATTTTGCATCAAAGATGCTTTAATATCATCATAAGTGTTTAATTTTTCATCAGCTTTTTTTATGAAATTTTTTAAAATCATCGTGCTTTCTTTTATGTCTTTAAGACTGGAGTTGAAATTTTGCGCACTAAGGCTTATATTATCAGCCATTTTTCCTATTTTTAAACTTGTGTTTGAAAGATTAAGGCTTAAATTTTTAGAATTAGCATTTAAATTTGCACTTAATTCTGCTAGATTTTGCAAAAAGATTTCTAGATTTTTAAGATTTTTTTCGCTTAAAAGTTCTTTTGATTTATCATCGGCCGTTTTAACCAAAGAAAAAATATGTTCACTTTGTCTGTCTATGGTTGCTAAAAAACTTTCTTTAAAAGGAATGACTGGAAGTTTTCCCTGTATAGATACTAAATCTTTGCTATTTTTGCTTCCGCCTTGAAGTTGGACAAATTTAAGTCCTGTGATACCTTGAAGTTGCAAAGTAGCAAAGGTGTCTTCTTTTATAGGGGTATTGTTTTTGACCTTAATGCGTATGTTAACGCCGAGTTCATCTTGATTGTAAATGCTGATTTCTTCTACGCTACCTACTTCCACGCCCAAAAGCCTTACGGGTGCTTTTATGCCAAGTCCTGCAACGGATTCTTGCGTGTGAATTTCATAATACTTAAAACTTTCTTCTTTAGAGTATCCACCAAGCCAAAGTATGAAACCAAGACTTGCAAAAAACACTCCAAAAACAAAAAGTCCTACAAAAAAATAATTTGCTCTATTTTCCACTTTTACTCCATAAATCTTTTAAAAAGTCGTTCATTTTGCAGGCGTAATTCTTCATAAGTACCGCAAAATCCAACTTTTTTATTTTCTAAAATGATAAAGCGATCGAGTAAATTTTTCATACTTTCTTTATCATGTGTAACCAAAATGATATTTAAATCAAAACTTTTTTTTAATTCTAAAACCAAATCGTCAAATTCGCGACTACTATGAGGGTCAAGTCCTGAGGTAGGTTCATCTAAAAAAAGTAACTTACTATCAAGTGCTAAAGCTCTAGCAATTGCCACTCTTTTTTGCATACCACCACTAAGTTCGCTTGGAAATTGTTTTAAAACACTTTCGTTTAAACCTACCATTTTTAGCTTCATTAAAACCAGTTCTTGTATGCTATTTTCATCTAAATGAGTGTATTCTTTTAAAGGAATGGCTATATTTTCATAAACATTAAAAAAGCTAAAAAGTGCAGCAAACTGAAAAACCACACCCCATTTTTTACGCAAAGCAAGTGCATCTTCTTCGTTGATATTTTTAAGTTTATAACCTAAAATTTCATATTCTCCACCATCAAAATGTTCAAGCATAAGCATTTGTTTTAAAAGGACGGATTTTCCACTTCCACTACCTCCTAAAATACCAAAAATTTCGTTTTTTTTGATTTCAAAACTTACGCCATCATGGACGATTTTTTCTCCAAATTTTGTAATGATATTTTGTGCTTTAATAACCATTTAAATTCCTGCAGAAGTTAGAATAACAGAGAATAAAGCATCAAAAGCTATCACCCAAAAAATAGCATTTACAACGCTTTTTGTGGTATAAATTCCTATGCTTTGTGTAGTGTTTTTTACCTCAAAACCACGAAAACAAGCAATAAGCCCTATTAAAAATCCAAAAATAGGTGCTTTTACAAGTCCTATAAAGATATGTTTTATATCTACAGCTTCTCTAAAGCGTCTTAAAAATTCGGCAAAAGAAATATCAAGATTTAATTTTGCAACCATCATTCCACCTATAATACTGATTGCATCGCTAATGGCAACGATTAAAGGCATAGCCACTACCAAAGCCATAACACGTGGAATAATAATAAATTCAAAAGAACGAAAACCCATAGTATTCATAGCTGCAATTTCATCAGTAATTTTCATCACTCCAATTTGTGCGGTATAAGAGCTTGCACTTCTTCCTGCGATCACTATGGCGGCGATTAAAGGTGCAAGTTCTCTAGTGGCTGAAATTCCCATCAAATCTACTATGAAAATATTGGCTCCAAATTGTGCGAGTTGATAAGCGGCCTGATAGGCTAAAACCACTCCTACTAAAAGAGCAGTTAAAATAACTATAGGCAAGGCTTTAAAAGCAGAATTTTCTATATGATATAAAAAAGCAATAAAGCGAAAATTTTTAGGATTTTTAAGGCATAAAAAAAGACTTGTGGAAAAAGCTCCTGTGAAATTGATGAATTTTCTTAAAATTTTTAAAAGTTCTAAACTTAATTTTCCAAGATCGATAAAGTATTCACTGAAATTTTTATGTGATTTTTTTGTTTTGCTTAGTCTTTGGTAGTTTTTTTCACAAAGTTCAAAAAGGGTTTGAAAGCGTGAATTTAAGCCTTCTTTGGTGATTTTAATATTTTTATCTTTAAGGTCATTTTCCAAAGCAAGGAAAAATCTCACTCCAGCGGTATCGATTGCTTTTAGATCTTTAAAATCAAAAATCACTTCCTTGCTTTGAATCAAAGCTAAAAAATCTTTTATTTTTAACTTATAAATACTTGTTTTATCCCAAATTCCAAAGATAAAAAGAGTGTTATTTTGAAATTTGAAATTTGTATTCATTTTATTTGCTAAGGATAAAATTTACAAGCTTTGAAACGCTAAAGCCAAAGTGTTCAAAAACATCCTTGTCTTTGCCACTTTCTCCAAAACTTTCTATACCATACACTTTATGGCAAAATTTATAAAGTTCATTAGAATGCGCTGCTTCAACACCTATAACTTCACCTTTTAACAATCTTTCTTGATAAGCTTTATCTTGTTTTTCAAAAAGTTCAAAACAAGGCATGGAAACAACATTACAAGCAAAACCTTGTTTTTCTAGTTCGTTTGCACTTTCTAAACAAAGCCAAACTTCACTTCCGCTCGCTAAAAGTGTAAATTTAGCATCTTTGCTTTCTTTAAGTAAATATGCTCCGTTTTTTACATCTCCAAAAACGGGTTCATTTAGAGCTTTGAGTTTTTGGCGTGAAAGCACAAAAGCACTTGGAATACCTTCATTTAAGGCTATTTGCCAAGCTTTGACATTTTCCACTCCATCAGCAGGTCTAAAGGTTAAAAAATTTGGCATAGCTCTAAAAGTGCTAAGTTGTTCTATAGGTTGGTGTGTTGGTCCATCTTCGCCCACACCTATGCTATCGTGTGTGAAAATGAAAAAATGTTTGATTTTCATTAGGGCTGCTATTCTTGCGGCAGGTTTTAAGTACTCGCTAAAGATGAAAAAAGTTGCCGAAAATGGTAAGAAAATTCCATATCTTGCAAAAGCATTGTTAATCGCTGCCATAGCGTGTTCTCTGATGCCAAAATGGATATTTTTACCTTCTATAAAGTCTCCCATACCGTGAAGTTCTGTTTTATTTGAAGGGCCTAAATCCGCACTTCCACCTAAAAATCCTTCTAAATTTTTAGCTAAAACATTTAAAATTTCACCATTGCTATCTCTTGTAGCAAGATCTTTTCCTTTAAAATCAGGATAAGCTATCTTGCTAAAATCAGGGTTTAATAGCCTTTCTAAAACTTCTTTTTTACCACTTTTTTCAAGTTTATCTTTCCATTTTGCTTCTTCTAAATCCCCAAGTTCTACAGCACTTTCAAAGCGGATTTTGCTTGCTTGTGGGATATGAAAACTGATATTTGGAACAAAACCTGCTTGTTCTTTGGCTTTTTTAATCACTTCTTCGCCCAAAGGTGCACCATGGCTTTTATGACTGCCTTCAAGCTCTCCTGCACCCTTTGCTATAGTTGTTTTTGCGATGATAAGACAAGGTTTTGTGGATTTTTTAGCTTGTTCTAAGGCTTTATTGATTTCTTCGTAATTGTGTCCATTTATACTTAAAACTTCAAATCCTTGTGCTTCAAAACGCATTTTTACATTTTCATTAAAGGCTAAACCTACATCGCCTTCTATGGAGATATTGTTGCTATCGTAAATAAGTATGAAATTATCAAGTTTGTGAAGTCCTGCTAAAGAACAAGCTTCATAAGAAATGCCTTCTTGTAAATCCCCATCTCCGCAAAGACAATAAATTTTATGATCGATTAAATCACTACCTAGCAAATTTTGTGCTTTTTTTGCTGCCATAGCAAAGCCTACGGCATTGGCAACGCCTTGCCCTAAAGGGCCTGTAGCGATTTCTACTCCAAGAGTTGAAATTTCAGGGTGTCCAGGGGTTTTAGCATGAAGTTGGCGGAAATTTTTAAGATCTTCCAAGCTTAAATCATAGCCACTTAAATGTAAAAAACTATAAAGCAAAGCACTTGCATGTCCACCTGAAAATATAAGTCTATCACGGTTTAGCCAAGTGGGATTTTTAGGATTGTGCTTTAAATGATAACTTAAAACACTTAAAATATCTGCTAAGCCCAAAGGTGCACCTGGGTGTCCTGAGTTTGCTTTTTGCACCATATCGGCACTTAAAAATCTTAGAGTATTTGCCTGTTCTTGTAAAATTTGAATGTCCATTTTTTGCCTTTATAAGTATTGAATTATTAAATTTTGTATCATTTGTGCGAGTTTTTCATTAAGTTTTTCTAAGTCTTGTTCGCATTCACTAAGAAGATTTTCTTTTGTTTTTATGGCTTGTTCAAGTCCAAGCAAATTGACAAAAGAATTTTTATGAATATCGTTGTTAGTAGGCTTTCCGCTTTGTTCTTGACTTGTAGTTACATCGATAATATCATCATTGATTTGAAAAATCAGTCCTAGTTTTAAACCAAGTTTGTAAATTTGATTGCTTTCTTCGTTGTTAAGTTCGCAAATTTCACAACCCATTTTTAAAGCTGCAGCGATTAATCTTGCGGTTTTGTGTGTATGTAAAAACTCAAGTTCATTTAAACTCAGTCTTTTGTCTTCAAAAAAACAATCAATAGCTTGTCCTATAACCATTCCATTAAGTCCTGCATTAAAGGCAAGGGTTTTTATGAGTTTGATTTTGATTTCATCTTTTAAATGAGCATGACTTAGAGCTAAAAAAGCTTCAGTATTTAAAGCATCGCCCACTAAGATGGCTGTAGTTTCATCGTAGCTTTTGTGTAAGGTTGGAATTCCTCGTCTAAAGTCCGCATTATCCATAGCGGGTAAATCATCGTGTATGAGTGAATAAGTATGGATAAATTCCAAAGCTAAAGCCACATCTAAAGCTTGATTTAAAAGTTCAGGTTTATTGCTTTGTACTACGCTTAAAAGCAATTGTGCACGAAAATGCTTTCCTCCTGCTTTTAGCATAAGGGCTAAAGCTTCATTAAAAAAAGGATGAAAGCTTTCAACCTTAGGTAGATTTTTTTCTAAGTGATGGATAAAAAGTTCTTTTAAATTCACTTAGTAAGCCTTATGAAAAATTGAAATTTACCATCGCCACCTGAGTTGGCATTTCCGCCTAGTTCATTGTTGAAATTTGATAAAGGTAATTTAGTACTTTTGCGTTCAATTAAGATGCTAAAGTCATTACCAGCGCTTAAAATATTTTGTAATTCTTTAAAATTATTTAAAATAATATTATTAACGCGTAAAATTTTATCTCCTACCATAAATCCTGCATTTGATGCTTTTGATTTTGGATCTATTTTGGTTACAACAAGACTAGTATTAACCGTTAAACCAAGATTGCTTGTGAAATTTGTAATTTTTGGTTTTGGTTTAGAATCAGGAAGGTTAAATTTGCTCAAATCTTTTGCAAAAACTTCAGTAGAAATATTTAAATCCATATTATCACGCAATACTTGAAAATAAAGAGTGCTTCCGCGATCTGCAAAAAGAATTTTTTCATTGAGTTTTCTTAAATCATTAGCGGGTAAGCCATCAACACTTATAACTTGATCGTTGATTAAAAATTGTGGATTTTTTCTTACATTGTTAACATAAATTTTATTTTCTCGAACAACAAAATCAACGCCAATATCCCCCCAATAAACATCGTTATATTTCATAAAATGTTTTAAATAGCGATTGCCTATAAAAGAGCTATTATTTAAAGCAATCCCCATCATTTCACAGCATGGAGTCCCTAAAAGTCCTATTTTAGAATTAAAATCAAGTTGATCTTTTTCATCAATATTTTGAGCTAAATACTTAATATGCCCTATATAAGGTTTATTAGGATCCCAAATTCCAACCCAATCATTACGAGTAAGTTTTTCTTCATCACCCATAGGAGTAGGGATTAGGCTAAAGTCAGTTCTTACAAGATATAAATTTAAAAATGGATCATATTTTACATATTTGTTAAGCTTAGTATTAGGCTGTTTTAACACAGCAAGTAAATTTTCACTGAGTGCAAAAGCTGGCATTCCTTCATAGTTGAGCATGCTTGCCTTATTTCTTTCATAACCTGCTAAAAAATCTTCAAATTTAGGTCTTTCTATACCAAAAGACAAAGTAAAAAGCATGCAAATAATTAAAATTTTTTTCATAATTTCATACCTCCAAAACCGCCTAAAACATCATTCGCTATATTGGAACGATTTTGCGCAACCATAGCCAAAACATCATTAATTGCAGAAATAAGTAAAATTTGCAAGGACTCTTTATCTTCAAGTAAAGAATCATCAATGCTAACATCGATAATTTCACCTTTTCCATTGGCGCTTACTTTAACAAGTCCTGCTCCACTTTTGGCGCTAAATTCACGATTTGCAAGTTCTAGTTCTATATTTTTTGCTTTTTCTTGAACTTGATTTAAAAGTTCTCCCATTTTAGAAAAATCCATATTTTCAAACATTGATTATCCTTGATTTTTTAAAATTTCATTAACAACTACTTTATCGCTAAAAGGATATTTTATCCCTTTAATTTCTTGAGTAGTTTCATCACCTTTGCCTAAAATAACGACTAAATCGTCATTTTCTTTTAGTTCTAAAGCTTTTTTTATGGCTTCTTTTCTATCTTCTATCATTAAAACTTTTTCTTTTTTAGCAAAGCCTGATAAAATTTCTTCCATGATGGTTTTTGGTTCTTCGTTGCGTGGATTGTCACTTGTAATGATAGCAATTTTTGCAAAATGTTCGACGATTTTTCCCATTAAAGGGCGTTTGGTTTTGTCCCTATCTCCACCTGCTCCAAAAACAACGATGAGTTTTTTATTTTTAAGAGTGTCAAGCACTTTTTCAATGCCATCAGGTGTATGAGCAAAATCTACAATCACACCTTTTGCTACTTGTTCTACCCTGCCACAAACCCCACCAAATCCACTGATAGCATTTTCCAAGTCTTTTAAATCAGGCTTTACAAGTTCATTCACACAAGCGCTAGCAACTAGAAGATTGTAAAGATTAAAAAGTCCTAGCAAGGGCGAGTCTATGTGAAAAGTTTGATTTTTATTTGTTACAATAGCACTAATGCCTTCTTCTAAAGAATAAGCTTTGATTTGATATAAAGCAGGATTTTCTATGCCATAAGTAAAAGCATTACGCACATTAAATTTAATAGCCAAAGCATCTTTGTTGATAAATTTTAAACTCTCATCTGTAAAAAAAAGCTCTTTTGCTTCTTTGTAATTTTCAAAAGTACCGTGAAAATCTAAATGATCTTGAGTGATATTGGTAAAAATTTTAGCAACAAATTTTAAGCCTTCGATACGGTTTTGAACGAGTGCGTGTGAGCTTACTTCCATGATAAAAAAATCACATTTTTTTTGAGTGGCTATTTGTAGGTACTCTAAGGTTTTAAGAATAGGGGAGGTGGTTAAGGATTTTTCATCAATTTGTTCATCGTTGATAAAAGCTCCTCTTGTTCCGCAAAGCCCACACTTATAACCTAAATCTAGTAAGATAGAATAAATCGCTGCTGCGGTTGTGGTTTTGCCATTGGTTCCTGTGATTCCTATGATTTGAATCTTTTCATCGATTTTTAAAAGTTTTTTACACTCATTTACATCAATGATTTTTGCACCTTTTTCTAAGGCTTGAGCGTGAAATTTAGCATTTTGTGTGGTTTGTAAAAAAAAGCATTCTTTTTCACACTCTAAGGTATTATCTGTAATGAATGAATTTTCAAGTTTTAATTTCACTTTTAAATCCTATGAGTTTTTCTTGGAGTTTGATAAATCTATCATTTGCCCAAAAATGAGGCATAACATTTTCTATATAATTTAAAGTCATATCTTTATAGCCATTATCAAGTAATTTTTCCAAAAAATCTAAAAAATCATCACGATTATCAATAACTAATTTAGTGCTGTTAATGATATTTTCAAAACTTTTTTGAAAGCCAAGTTCTTCTTCGCTTTTTAAAAAATCTTGATAATTTAACGCATGCCTATCTTCAAATTCGTTTTCCTGTTTGTTTTCTTGTTTTTTAAATTCAATTGTACTTAAAATTTCTTCTAAGTCTTTATCAATGCTAGAGATTTTGTAATGTTCTATATAAAAATCAAAAAGTAAAGAAGCTTCTTTAGGAGATTTTAAAGCAAGATCGCAAAGGCAGATAAAATTTAGCAAGCGTTTATTTTTGCGTTTTTCATAAGCCATAGAAAAATACATTTTTGCAGTTTTAAAATCTTTCTTGTAAAAATGTTCAATTCCAAGTTTTTTATAATTTTGCAAATTCGTCTGCTCCGCCGTTTAAATTGATTATAGTGATTTCTGGATGAATATCAATCTTAAGTTGCCTTTCAAGACCGTATTTTAGTGTCGTTCCACTTGATGCACAACCTTTGCAAGCTCCTATTAAATGGACATAAACAACCCCATTTTTAATCCCTAAAAATTCAAGCCCTCCGCCATCACGTTCAAGCATAGGCAAGCTCTTTTCTAAACTTGCTTTAACAGGATTTATAAGCTCTTCATCACTAAAAGGCATCATAATTTATCCTTAAAAATTTTTATATACTTTAGCGTGATTGTGTTTAAAAAAAGGTAAATTAAGGCTTGAAATTTAAATAAATTAAAAAGGTTCGTCATTATCTTGTGCGCTAAATCCTAAATCATAAGCTGTAAAGTTTTTGTTACTAAAAATTCCATTTAAGTTTCTAAATGATTGTTGCAGAATTTCTTCGTTTTTTTCATATTTTAAGAAGCTTAAATATTCTTTTAAAAAATTATTTAATTCTTCGGTATTTAAATTTTTAATTAGAAGATTTAAATTTTTATCAATAAGCGTAAAAAGTTGTTTTTTTAATGCGAGTGTAGAATTTTTAATTTTTACATTGTTTAAAAAAGCTAAATTAACCTTGCAAATACCTAACAAGAATTCGCTATAGTTTAAATTTTTTCGAATATTTTTACTTTCAAATTCTCTAATATCACTATCTTCATAACCTTTTTTTTCTAAAATTTTATCCAATAAAATTTTATGCTTAAAACAAACACTATCACTAATTTGCTTAAAATCGTTACATATATCTGGATGCTGTTTTAAAAAAGCTATAAGTTCTAATTCTGCAATGTGAATTTTTTCTTTAGGAAAATTGTATTTATTTTGAGAAATTAAAGGGGTTTGTATGGTTTTTTTTGAATTTTGTGATAAGACGATAAATTTTTCATCCACTTTTAATAAATTTGAAACTAGACCAGTGTAAGAATTTGCCACTAAAGGTTCAAGATTAAAGGTGAATTTTTGTATAGTTTCTAAAGCTTTTTGTTTGTCAAGAGCAGAAATTATGGAATGAGTGGATATTAAGCGTCTGATATAAAATTCGCCAAGCTCTATTCCTTCATCGAATATATTATGGAGTTTTGCGCTTTCATTTTTTGCTACGAGCTCAGCAGGATCTTTTCCGCCTTGCAAAATTGCCACTTTACCGTCTATTTTATTTGTGCTTAATAAAAATGCAGATCGTGTCGCAGCTTTTAATCCTGCTTCATCATTGTCAAAACATAAAATCACTTTTGCATCATAACGGCGGATTAAAGGTAGATGATGTTCGGTTAGTGCTGTTCCAAGAACTGCTACAGCATTGTTAAACCCTGCTTTGTGAAAAGCTATTGCATCCATGTAGCCTTCACATACTATTATTTCTTTTTTTTTGGCTATATTTTCTTTAGCGATGTTAAAAGCATAAAAAATTCTACTTTTATCAAAAAGTATATTTTGGGGTGAATTTACATACTTTGCCGGTACATTGGGATTTAAAGTACGCCCTCCAAACCCTACTAATAAGTCTTTATGATCGTAGATTGGAAAGGTGATACGCCATATAAAACTTGCGTAAAATTCATTATTTTCATCTTTTTTTAAAGCTCCAACACTCATAGCATCTTCTAAAGGAATTTTTTGATTTTGCAATAATCTTATACTATCTTCACTTGCTCCTGCAAAACCTAATTCGAATTTGGCTATATCTTTGTCATTTAAAGCTCTTTGGTAAAGATAGGTTAAAACTTCTTTGTGGTGTTTGAGATTATCTTTAAAATACGCATTTAAGCTTGGTAGTATAGACTTTAGCTCTTTTTTATTTTCTTGTTTTTCTTTTGTATAACTCAAAGTAAAATTACTAAGGCTTGCAACTTTTTCAACTGCATCGGCAAAACTTAATTTTTCATAATCCATTACAAATTTAAAAGCATCTCCACCAGCCTTGCAAGCAAAACAATGATAAAAACCTTTGGTAGGATTGATATGCATAGACGGGTTTTTATCTGCATGGAAAGGACAGATACACACAAAACTAGAGCCTTGTTTTTTTACTTCAATATAATTTTCTATAATATCAACAATATTAAGTCTTTGGGATAAATTTTCTATACTTTCTTTAGTTATCATTTTACAAACCTTGTTAAAATTATACAAAGATTTGGCTATAATTTGGCATAAAATTTTTAGAGCGAGACTATGGATTTTTTCTTTGTAGAATACAGAGACCCTTTAGTAGGGCTTATAATTTTAACCATTTTAGTATTTGTTGTAGCTGTTGTAAATTATATTTGGAAAATATTTGCTAACAAAGATGAAGAACAAAAGCTTGAAAAATTTATAAAAAAATTTGAAATGGATAACGCTCATAAAGAGTTGTTAAGAAATAGTAGCTTGAGTTTTGGAAATTTAAGTTTTTTGGCTGAAATTTTTACCAAAAGTGGGGAATTTGAAAAAGCAACTCAAATTTATTTGATTGCTCTTGAAAAATGTAAAGATAAACAAGAAAGAGAATTTATTTTCCTTTCTTTAGCAAAAGTTTATTTTAAAGCAGGATTTTTAGAGCGTGCAAAAGAAGTTTTATTACAAGTTTTAAAACTGCGTCCAAGAAATATACAAGCCTTAAAACTTTTAAAAATTGTTTATTTAAAACTTCGTTCTTATAAAGAAAATTTAGAACTTTTAGAATGTCTTTTTGAGCTTAATGAAGATGTGCAAAAAGAGCATGATTTTATCAAAGCTTTAGAACTTTGTACTTTTAATATCACCGATGAAGAAAAAAAGAAAAAACTTTTAGAATTTAAAATAGAAGATAATCCTATGTTAGGGCGTTTAGTTTTTGAAAAATATCATATGTTTTTAGGGCAAAATTTTTTTGATATTTGTGATTTGCTTTATAGAGAAAATGAAGCGTTTAATTTAGAAAATCAAGATTTTTTAGAATTCTTTTATGCTTTGGGTAAAATTTCAAAGCATGATGATACGCATCAGTTTGTTTTTAAAAATTCTAATTTTAAAATGTTAAAAATTTTAAAAGATAATTCTTTTAATGCGAGGTTAGAATTTTCATACCGTTGTTCTGAGTGTAAAAATGTTATGCCTTTGTTTTTTTATCACTGTCCTGTTTGTTATGAGTTTAATACTTGTAAAATTATTTATGAAGTGAAAAATAATGAAGCACATTGAAATTTATACAGACGGTTCATGTCTTAATAATCCAGGTTTTGGTGGATGGGCTTATATTTTGCGTTATAAAGAGTATCAAAAGGAAGGTTTTGGAGCTGAGGCTAATACCACTAACAATAGAATGGAGCTAATGGCAATTATTGAATCTTTGAAGGCTTTAAAAGAGCCTTGTGAAATTTCGCTTTTTACAGATTCTAACCTAATGGTTCAAAGTATTAATGAATGGCTAGAAGGATGGATAAAAAAGGATTTTAAAGGTAAAAAAAATATAGATTTATGGAAGGAATATATTAAAGTGGCAAAATCTCATAAGATTAAGGCTTTTTGGGTAAAAGCACATAATGGACATTTGGAAAATGAAAGATGTGATACATTGGCGCGTGAAGCTGCTTTGAAAATTGCAAGGGAAAATGATGAAAAACATTGAAAAACTAGAGCAGAGTTTAACTTATGAATTTAAAGATAAAAATATTCTTATACATGCTTTAACCCATAAAAGTTTTAAAAAATCTTACAACAACGAACGCTTGGAATTTTTAGGTGATGCCGTGCTTGATTTAGTTGTGGGTGAATACCTTTTTCATAAATTCGCCAAAGATGCCGAAGGAGATTTATCTAAGCTTAGAGCGGCTTTAGTGAATGAAAAGTCTTTTGCAAAAATTGCAAATAGTTTAAATTTGGGCGATTTTATTTTTATGAGTGTTGCTGAGGAAAACAATGGAGGAAAAGAAAAGCCTTCTATACTTTCAGATGCGTTAGAAGCCATTATAGGTGCTATACATTTAGAAGCTGGGTTTGAGTTTGCAAAAACTATTGCTTTAAGGCTTATAGAAAAAAATTTCCCTCAAATTGATGCAAAAATTCTTATAAAAGATTATAAAACAAAATTACAAGAGATTACACAAGGAAAAGTCGGACAAACTCCGCAGTATGAAACAGTGCGTGCTTTTGGTCCTGATCATTTAAAGCAATTTGAAATCGCTTTAATGCTTGATGGTAAAGAACTTGCAAGAGCTATTGCGGGAAGCAAAAAAGAAGCACAACAAATGGCAGCAAAAATTGCACTTGAGAAATTAGGAGCTTTATAGTGAATACCTTTGGTACGAGATTGAAATTTACAAGTTTTGGTGAGTCTCATGGTGTGGCTGTTGGATGTATTATTGATGGAGTGCCTGCTGGAGTTAAATTTGATGAAGAATTTTTACAAAATGAGCTTGATAAACGCAAAGGCGGAAGTAAATTTGCAACACCAAGAAAAGAAAGCGATAAAGCTCAGGTTTTAAGTGGAGTTTTTGAAGGATATACAACGGGTCATCCTATAGCTATAGTAGTTTTTAATGAAAATGCTCATTCTAAGGATTATGATAATTTAAAAGATCTATTTCGTCCTGCTCATGCGGATTTTGCTTATTTTTATAAATATGGCATAAGAGATCATAGGGGTGGAGGTAGATCAAGCGCTAGAGAAAGTGTTGCTAGAGTGGCTGGTGGTGCAGTTGCAGCGATGCTTTTGTGTGAATTTGGCATTTGTGTTCAAAGTGGTGTTTTTGGAATAGGAACTTTTGTATCAAATTTGAAAGAAGAAGAATTTGATTTTGAATTTGCTAAGAAAAGTGAAATTTTTTGCCTTGATCCAAAACTAGAAAGTGACTTTAAAAATGAAATTTTAAATGCTAGAAATTCAAAAGATAGTGTAGGCGCTGCTGTTTTTACAAAAGTTAGTGGTATGCTTGTGGGACTTGGAGAAGTTCTTTATGATAAGTTAGACTCTAAATTAGCTCATGCTTTAATGGGAATTAATGCTGTTAAAGCAGTTGAAATAGGCGAAGGTATTAATGCAAGCAAAATGCGCGGATCGTGTAATAATGATGCTTTAAAAGATGGCAAGTTTTTAAGCAATCATAGTGGAGGAATTTTAGGAGGAATTTCAAATGGAGAAAATCTTATTTTAAAAACTTATTTTAAACCTACTCCTTCTATTTTTGCCAAGCAAGAAAGTATAGATAAATTTGGCAATAATTTGGAATTTGAACTCAAAGGTAGGCATGATCCTTGTGTAGGTGTTAGAGGAAGTGTTGTAGCTAGTGCTATGGTGCGTTTAGTTTTGGCTGATTGTTTGCTTTTGAATGCGAGTGCGAATTTAAAAAATTTAAAAAATGCTTATGGATTAAAATAAAAAAAGCCCATTTTCATGGGCTTGATTGCAATATTTTGAAAAGATTCAAATACTATATCGCTTGTTTTGCTAAATACTTTATACTTTAACTAATAAAAAATTGATTAATATCAGCCTTATTTTCAAAAGCTATACTTGTATAAGCTTGATTTTTAAATTTAAGTTCATAGCTTTTTCCTGCTTCGTGTTTAGTATAGGTAAGGGCTATTTTTAAGGCAAGTTCTAAGTCTTTTTCTGAAATTTTTTCATCTACCAAAGAGTAAGCTCCGATTAAATCCCCAAGTTCTATTACTTCATATTTAGGAGTTTTTAAACCTTTTAAAAGAGTATTTTCAAGTTCATTTCTACCTATGATCATTTTAGCTCCATTGGGTAATCTTAAATGACGACCATATTTTAAAAGTTGTGCGTCATTAACCTGCATATCTTTGTCAAATTCTATGAAATCTCGAATTTTTTTAGCAAAACTATCAAGAGTTAGCAAACAACCCCCACCTGGGCTTTCAAAGTCTTCTAATCCAAATTTAGCTGCAAGTTCAAGTTGTCTTTTACGACTTCTTCCGCTAATACCTTCGAGTTTTTCTCTATCTACCCAACCTTCTCTTTCAGGTTTGGTTAGAGGTAGGTTTTTTGCACACATAGGACGCAAGATTAAATCTTCTTCATCAAGAGCAAGTTTTTTAACTTTTGCCATCGCATCACTTCTTTGACTCATAGGGCGTTGTCCTAAAACTTCTCCTGTGATGATAAAACTTGCATTTTCTTCTTTTAACATAGCAAGAGCAGTTTTAAACATAAAAGCATGACAATCTATGCAAGGATTAAAATGTTTGCCATAACCATATTGTGGATTAAAAAGCACTTCTTGAAGATAGGAATTTCTTACATCTATCATTTCAAAATCTGCACCTACCATCGCTGCACGCTTTTTCATGATTTCACTTTTATCGCTTGTGCTTCCAAAACCTATGTTGATATTTAGGGCTTTAACTTCTATGCCTTGCGCAGTGATGAGTTTCATTGCAAGCATACTATCAAGCCCACCGCTAAAAAGAGCTAATGCTTTCATTGATTCCTTTCTGAGATTATAAAGTTTTTTAAGATTTTGTCGATTATAAAAGGTATAATTTTAACTAAAAAATCTTTAAAATAAGGATTGGAAAGTGTTAAAAATAATTTTGGTTTTAAGCATTTTGAGTTCTTTTGCTTTTGCAAATTCTTGTGCCAACTACGAGCAAGAACTTAAAAAGTGTAATTCTTTAAAAAATTCACATGAGAGAAAAATGTGTCGTTTAGGTTTATTTGCAAAATGTAAAAAAGGATAAATAATGAAAATCGATACTTCTGCTAGTTTAACCCATTCTTTAACTAATAATGTTGATAAAAAAGAGCTTAGCGTATTAAAAAAAGAAGATCAAGATAAAATTCCCGTGCAAGATCTTTCGAGTTTAAATAACGATGGTGTTAAGGTTGTTTTTGAAAATAAGCAAGGTGAACTTATAGCTTTAAATTTAAGCAATGAAAATTATAGTAGTTTACAAAAAAATTTCAGTTCTTATACGAATTATGTTGCTAGAAATGATGGTAGTATAAGGCTTAATGGCGAAGCAAACCAATTTATTTCAAATTGGTTTGAAAGTGTAAAAGATAATTTTGGTTCTTTAAATTCAAATTTAAATAATAAACAACAAAGTGTAAAATTAAATTTTAATACAAGCACCCTTCAACAAAGTATGCAAAATTTAGGCTTTAAAACAAGCGATGAAAAAATATCTGATGATGCAAATATAGAAGAAAAATTAAATTTTTTTATTGATAAAGATGTAAATAAAGATGGTAAAGTTGATGATAGTGATGTTAAAGAACCTAGCATGAGAGAAATTTTAAGCGACATTAAAGAAGTATCAGGTGGTGGAGCTAATGCTATGAAAACCATAGATCCGCAAAAAATCAATAAAAAAGATGACAAGGAAAATAATATCAAAGAAAAAGAAGACGAAGATTTGCTTCAAAAAGCCCAAGAAAAAGGTTTAAGTGCTTTAAGTGCTGATGAGCAGGCAAAGCTTGAGGCTAGCAATCCTGAAGAATTTGAAAAACTGAAGCAAAAATCTTTGCAAGAATTAAGTCAGAATTTAAGTAAAGATTTTCAAAATAAAATTGAAAATCAAGAAACACAAATTGTAGATAAGAGAGTGTAGCAAATTATAATTTTACCCTCTTAAGATTTTAAAATCATATATAATAGGTAGTGTAATTCTTAAATCCCCGTTATAGTGTGGAAAATTTAAAGAAGCTTTTTTTATGCTTTCTAAAGCACTTTTATCTAACAAATCATATCCTGAGCTTTCTATGATTTTTAAATCTGTTAAAGTTTTATTTTCTTTCCATAAAAATTCTACTTTTACAGTTCCTTGCATACGCATTTTTTTTGCTTGCCTTGGATAAAATTGTGCTTGTTGTATAGCTTTTTGGATTTCTTTTAATACAGGGTGATTATCTTTTCCTTGTGTTAATTGGGTGATTTTAGGTTTGACATTTGTATCAGTTGTTTTTGTAAAAGTTTTAACTTCTTGAGTTGGTGCTATTGGGATTTTATTTGGTATTGGATGTGAAGGTGTTTTTTTTATCTTTTTTTGCATTTTTTCAGGAGTTTTTTTAATAACTTTTGGCTGAGGTTTTGGTTTGATAGGTTCTATAATGGATTCTGTTGGTTTAGTCTCATTTGTTGGATTAGTTTGGGTAAATTGTTTTATTGCTAAAGAAAAAGAATCTTCATTTTTAATTTCCATTTTAAAAAAGTCATTTGAGTGAAAAATGACAAAAAGCAAAGGTATAAAGACTATAAAAGTTATATAAGAAGCTTGGTATTTATGATTTAAAAATAAAGTTTTCATTTGTTTTTCTCAGTAAGAATTTGAAAATTTTCATGTTCTTTGGCTTTTAAAAAATCTATAATTTTTACAAAGCTTTCAAATTTAGCATTTTTATCGCTTTTTAGTTCTACTATGGTTTTTTTATCAAGTGAAAAAATAGCATTTTGAACTTCATTTAAATCAGCTAATTTATCATTTAAATAAAAAGTATTTTTTTCGTCTATGGTTATAAGAAGTTTTTTTTCATTATTGCTTATATTGGTAGCATTTTCACTTGAAGGAAGTGAGATTTGAATTTTTCCATGCGCAATAAAGGTTGAAATACTAAGTACTATAGCAAGCAAAACAAGCATAATGTCTATAAATGGAACTATATTTAAACCTTCATTTTTCGGTAGTTTAAGCATTTTTATTTGCCTTATAAGCATTGCTTAAGAGGGAAACTTTTCTAAGTAAGGCATTATAAGCCATTAAAGCAGGAATAGCAACCAAAAGTCCCAAAGCTGTAGCCTTAAGAGCTAAAGAAAGTCCCACGACTATAGATTTGACATCTATATTGCCTACCAAGCCCATTTCGTAAAATGTAACCATGATGCCTATTACAGTGCCTAAAAGTCCTATATAAGGGGCATTGGAATAGATGATATATATAGTGGTTAAATTTTCACTAATCGCATCATCAAATTGCTCTTGATTCTCATAATTTTTAAAGTTAATTTTTCTAAAAAATAGCATTCTTTCTACAACACACCAAAAAGCTATAAATGCCATAATTCCTAGAATTAAAAAGATAATTAAATCGATGTAATCTTTTAGAAATTCCACATTTTTCTCCAAAAATATACTTATAAATTTTAAAAGATTATACTATATAAAAAATAAATTTATAATTAATATCAATTATCATAATTTTTAAGAAATTCTTGTTTATAGTTTTTATTTTTATTAGGTTATAATTTATAAAAATTTAATAGGGTTTAATATGACTATAGATTTAAATCACAATTTTACCTCTTTTGTTCTTCTTGATGAAGTTGATTTTAATTTTTCGGAGTTAAAAAGCATTTTAGAAGATAAATTTAATATAAAAATAGCTGATGAAAATTTTACCAAAGAGGGAGTGATTTTTTCACATGAAAATATGTTGATTACTCTAAATTTGATTAAAAATCCTATACCTAATCACGAAGCAGAATACTATGCAAATTTTAATTTTATGTGGAAAGATGCCTTAGAGCAAACTAAAAAACATAAAGCTCATCTTCTTATAGCGGTGCTAAGTCAAGATCAAAGCAAATTAGAACAAGCTAAAATGTTTACGAAAATTGCAGCTTTATGTTTGGATAATAAACATGCTTTAGGTTTTTATACAGGTGCAGTTGTTTTAGAGCCCAGTTTTTATATAGAAAATGCAAAAATGTTAGATGATAATCGCTTGCCGGTATATAATTGGATATATGTTAGTGTTTATCCTAGTGAAAATGGAGTCAATGCTTATACTTATGGGCTTAGAAATTTTGATAAATTAGAACTTGAAGTTTGTGATTTAAACATAGAAGAAAAAGAACTTTTCTTTTGTATTTATGATATTGTTTTACATATTTTAACTTATGATATTAATCTAAAAGATAAAGATATTTTAAAATTTGAAGATGGAAAAGAAATAAAATTTATAAAAAGTCAAGGTATAAGTGTTGAGAACGAAAGCTTGAAAATTATTTTTTAAGTTTCACATTCACTTCACAGTTTTGAGTTAAACTTTCGCCAACCAAAACACAAAAGGAGAAATTATGAAAGCAAAATTAACTTTACTTGCTTTGTTGGGTGCTACGGTGCTTTTAGCTAAAGATATGGTTGTTCCTGCTAGCGAACTTCCAAATAATGCCAAAGAATTTATTTCTAAAAATTTTAAAACCGCTCAAATTGGTTTGGTGAAAAAAGATATAGATTCTTATGATGTAATTTTAAATGATGGAACTGAAATTGATTTTATGATCAATGGAGATTGGAAAGAAGTTGATGGAAAATACAAGGCTTTACCACATACTATTTTACCTAGTGTTATGAAAAAAGTAAGTGCAACTCAACCAAATGCTCAAATTCTTGAAATAGATAAAGAAATTAATGGTTATAAATTTAAGTTTAATAATAACATGAAAGTTTATACGGATATGCAAGGAAATGTCCTAGGTCAAAAATTAGATTAATTTTTGAAAATTTAACTCCCTTAGAAAATTTGATGCAAAAATTTGGAAGCATAGTCTTCCAAATTTTTTCTTTTTTGATTGCAAAACCCAAAATATATTTAGTTTTAAAATAATACTTTATTGATACAAGTGATTGTTTTTTTATAAAATTAAATTTACAAAATGTTACATAAGATTTAAAATATTTTTTTTAAAAAATAATTATTTATAAATATTTTGCTAAAATAAAAGAGATGTAATCTTAAATTTAAGGAAGAATAATGAATACTCCTAAATGGACTAGTCACGATACAAGGTGGGTTTTATCTCTTTTTGGAACAGCTATTGGAGCCGGTGTACTTTTGTTACCTATTAGTGCTGGGCTTGGTGGATTGATACCTTTGTTAGTTATACTTGTTTTAGCTTTTCCTATGACTTACTTAGCTCATAGAAATTTATGTCGCTTTGTGCTTTCAAGTTCTAATCCAAAAGATGATATTACTTTTGTTGCAGAAAGTTATTTTGGCAAGGGCGGTGGATTTTTAATTACACTTTTGTATTTTTTTGCTATTTTACCTATTTTATTGGTTTATAGTGCTAATCTTACAACAACTTTGCTTGAGTTCTTAATCAATCAGTTTAATTTCAATGCAGATCTTACTCATGCTGCTCGTTGGTGGGTGAGTTTTTTGATTGTTGGAGTTTTGGTTTTGATTTCTATTCTTGGTGAAAATGTTGTAACAAAAGCAATGAGTTTTCTTGTTTTTCCTTTTATTATATTTTTATTTATTTTTTCATTGCTTTTAATTCCACAATGGAATTCATCATTATTTACAAATGTTGATTTTTCCGTAATTTCAACAAGTAATTTTTGGGTTACTTTATGGCTTGTTATTCCTGTGATGGTATTTAGTTTTAATCACTCTCCTATTATTTCTTCACTTGCTTGTTATTGTAAAAAAGAATATGGTGATTATGCTGAACCTCGCGCTAGAAAAATTATTTCTTTGGCAATTATTCTTATGGTTTTTGTTGTAATGTTTTTTGTTTTTTCTTGCGCTTTAACTTTTACACCAGAAGATTTTGCATCAGCAAAAGATCAAAATATCAATATTCTTACCTTTATAGCAAATAAATTTCCTGAAGTTTCTTTGCTGACTTATGTTGGGCCTATTGTTGCACTTGTGGCCATTAGTAAAAGTTTCTTAGGACATTATCTTGGTTCTCAAGAAGGCTTAAACGGTATTTTATATAAAGCAAGTAATGGTAAAATTCAAGGTAAATTCGCTCAAACTTTAACAGCGATCATTACCTTTGTTATCGCTTGGCTTGTTGCGTATAAAAATCCAAGTGTTATAGGAATTATTGAGGCTATTGGTGGTCCTGTTTTGGCTATTTTGCTTTTCTTGATGCCGCTTTATTGTATTTATCGTTTTGATATTTTGGCAAGATTTCGTAATAAATTTTTAGATCTTTTTATTTTGGTAATGGGAATAGTTGCAATTTCTGCTGCAATTCACAATCTTTTATAAATTAAGGATAAAAAATGAGTAATTTAAGCATTTTTAAAATAGGTGTCGGTCCTTCTTCTTCTCATACTTTAGGGCCTATGCTTGCTGGAAATTTATTTTGTAAAAAAGTTGCTAAAAAGCTTGATGAAATTGATAGAGTTGAGGTTACTCTTTATGGTTCTTTGTCATTAACAGGTAAAGGACACTTGAGTGATAAGGCTGTAATTTGGGGGTTAAATGGCCTAGAAGCTAAAAATTTAAGCGCAGCAATACAAGATGAAGTAAATAAAAATGCTATTGAAAATGCTCAAATTGATTTTTGTGGTGAGAAAAAACTTTGTTTTAATTATGAAAAAGATTTGATATTTTCCAAAGATTTTTTACCTTTACATGAGAATGGTATGAAGATTAAAGCTTATGATTGTAAAGGTGGGTTAGTTGATGAAGAAACTTATTATTCTGTAGGTGGAGGCTTTGTTTTAACAGCTGCACAATTAGAAAAAAAAGGTAAAAATTCCAACCAAAATAAAAAGAAAAAACTAGATATAGAGCTTAACAATGCAAAAGAAGCTTTAGAGCTTTGCGATAAAAGAGATTGGGATTTAGCAGAGCTTTCTTATCGTTATGAATTGCAATTTCACACTAAAGAGGAAATTCGTGCTTATTGTCTTGAAATTTGGGAAGTAATGCAAGAAGTGTATTATAATGGTACGCATCCAAATGAAGATTATTTGCCTGGAAAACTTCATTTAAAGCGTAGAGCCAAAGGACTTAAAGAAAGAGTGGCGATGACAGCTGATCCTATGGGCATTATAGATTTTATTTCTTTATATGCTATTGCGATTGCTGAAGAAAATGCTAGCGGAGCAAAAGTTGTAACCGCGCCAACAAATGGAGCATGTGCTGTTATCCCTGCTGTTATGCTTTATCTTAAAAATCATACTATAGGTTTTAGCGATGAAAAGGCTATAGAGTTTTTATTAACAGCAATGCTTATAGGTTCTTTTTATAAGAAAAATGCAAGTATTAGCGGAGCAGAAGCAGGCTGTCAAGCAGAAATTGGTAGTGCTAGTTCGATGGCAGCTGCGGCTATGGCAACAGTTTTAGGGGCTAATGCTTTTAAAGCATGCAATGCTGCTGAAATGGCAATGGAACATCATCTAGGTTTAACTTGCGATCCAGTTGCAGGGCTTGTGCAAATTCCTTGCATAGAAAGAAATGCCTTTGGAGCTATTAAGGCTATAAGTGCTGCTAGAATGGCAATGACACGTAAATCTACTCCTATGGTAAGCCTTGATGAGGTTATAGAAACCATGTATGAAACAGGAAAAGATATGAATTATAAATACAAAGAAACTTCTTTAGGTGGTCTTGCTACAAATTTAAAAACAGTATGCTAAAGTGTTTTTACACTTTAGTGTATTTTTTCATTCTTTGACTTAAAAATTCTTTCATTTCTTCTTTGGAAAAACTTTTAAGAATACGAATTTGCTTAAAAAGCAAGCCAAGATTAATTACTCCCATCACTAAAAGCAATAAGCAAATCATTAAAAAAACAAGATCTATGGCTCCAAATTCATTAATCATAGCCAAACTTGCAAAAAATACACTCGCTAATAATAAAAAAAATAAAAGCAATATTTGTTTTAATTTTGCTTCATTAAAATTATCGCAATTTTGAGTGAAATTTCTAAAAAGTATGATCTTTTTACCCAAATTTGAAACTAAAATTTCATCATTTTCTTTAAATAAGCCTTCTTTTAAACTTTGATAAAAAAAGATTTCATTGTTTAAATTTAAAGCATCTTTATAGCTTGATAAGGTGTAGTCTTTGTAAAAAAAGGATTTTAATTCATTTTTCTTTTCTATTTTAAATAATCTTAAATCATTTCTTGCATAAAAAAATCCACTAAAGTTCATAAATGCCATAAGTATCACTCCCTAAAAAATTCCTATAAAGTGGCTTGAAATTTAAAGGTATTGTAACATTTTTTTCATCATTTAAACTTGAACTTTGAAAAATCAAAAACATATCTATTTCATCTTTAAAGGTTTTGAGAAAATTTTCTCCACCCTCATACATTAAAAATTTAGTTTCACTTGGAATTTGGGTATAAATTTGGCGATTTGGAACTTTAAATAAAGGGATATTTTTATCAAAATTATCTATATTTTGACGGCTTAAGATACAAAGATTGGGCGCTTTTGCTTTGCAAAGCCTAGCATCTAGTATAGGGTGATCTTTTCTTATGGTTTCTCCACCGACTACAAGTAAATCAATCACCGCTCTAATTTTATGTGCATAAGTACGACTTAGTTCATTGCTTACGATTTTGCCAAAAGGTGAGCCATTCATAGAAAGGGCTAATTTAAAAAGTTTAAATTGCCCTTTTTGCCATTTTAAAAAAGGTTTTAAAAGTTTTTTCCCTTCTTCTTTAAGTATGTCAAATTCAACCTCTATGCCTTGTTTTTTTAAAAATTCAGCCCCACCGCTTGCGATTTTATTTTCATCTTTAACGCTGATGAAAATTTTTTTAAAACCTAGCTCGCTAAAGAGTTTTGCGCAAGGAGGTGTTTTTCCTTGATGAGAGCAAGGCTCAAGTGTGACAAAAGCTATGCTATCTTTAAATACACCTTGATGGTTTTTGCAAATGAAATCATGTAAGGCGTTTGCTTCTTTAGGCAATGAAATTTCAGGTCTTAAGCTTTTAAAAGCATGAGTTATGGCATTAAGTTCTGCATGAGCTAATCCAGCTTTTTCATGAGCTTTTATGGCTAAAATTTTTCCATTTTTATTTAAGATTACACAGCCTACAGCCGGATTTGGATAGGTTAAAAACTGATATTTCCAAGCCTCATTTAAAGCTAAATTCATATAAAATTCTTTCATTTGCCTACCTTGTATTTTAAAATTTGACATATTTTTAAAATTTTATATTTTTGTTTTAAGATAATAAATTCTAAATTTTCCATTTTATTTCTTATTTTAGTTATATTAACCATAGTTTTTCTAAGTTTTTTAGGATATAACAAAAATAGTAAGACCGAAATTATTTTTCATCTGTAGCATCCTTTATAATTTTAGGAATGACATAAGCTTGATAAACTAGAAAGTTTTGGTGGCCGGGAGAAAGGGATTCGAACCCCTGGAGGTGTGACCCTCAACGGTTTTCAAGACCGCCGCTTTCGACCACTCAGCCATCTCCCGATAAAGTAAAGTTTTGCCTTTTTGGAGGCGACATCCGGATTCGAACCGGAGATCAAGGCTTTGCAGGCCCATGCCTTACCGCTTGGCTATGTCGCCCTGATAATGTTGAAAAAGTGGTGCCCGAGGCCGGACTTGAACCGGCACGGAAGAAAAATTCCGAGGGATTTTAAGTCCCTTGTGTCTACCAATTCCACCACCCGGGCGGGTGATTATGGAGCGGGAAACGAGATTCGAACTCGCGACCCCAACCTTGGCAAGGTTGTGCTCTACCCCTGAGCTATTCCCGCATAAATTTCTGAAAGAATTGAAGATAAAAGTATAGCAAAATAAACTTAAAAGGAGTTTATTTTGCCTTAAGTTATTTGCAAATAACTTAAGCTTTCGCGCTTAAAATTTGTTCTTTTTCGCTGATAATTGGAGATGAAAGTTCTATATTGTCAGATTTTGCATTTAACATTCTAGGTGTGATATTGGCATTTGTATTTACTTGTAAATTTTTCAATACACAAGTTTTATTAAGATCTAAAGAGTAAGTTTTTTCATATTCGTATGATGTTTTTAAAAGCTCTTTGTAGAGATTTTCTTTGTTGTTGTTTAGTGTATCTTTTGAAAATTTTGTTTGTATGGCTGGTGTTGAAACGCTGATGAAATTATTTTTAGCTATGATAGAATTGATGTCATTTAAAAGCTTGTTAAAATCTGCAAGTTGGTTTTCTTTAAATTCACATTCTAAATTCGCATCAAATCTTTGACCTTTTGGAGTTTGTATACCATCTTTATAGGAAAAATTAGGTTCTAAAGAAAAACTTCCTCCGCTACAAAAATTTTCTTTTTTTGAGCGTTCTAAAATTTGATTGAAAGTATTTGTGATTTCGGCTTTTTCACTATTGTCTAATGTGATTTTTGAGCTTAAATTTTCATTTGCCCAAAAATTAATATTTGCATATAAAATATCGGGTTTTAGTGTATTGCTTACTTCTATATTTCTTGAAAAATATAAATCATGATTAGAGTCTTTTTTGCCTAAAAATTCTACATTAAAAACTACTCCTGCAACAAAAAGTAATAAACATAAAAAACCTATACCTAAACCTTTAAAAAAAGCTAACATGGATATCCTTAATAATTTAATTTGAGCTAATTTTAGCAAAAAATTTTAAAATTTTTTGTTATACTCTCATTTATGCAAAAAAAAGAGCTTGAAAAACTACAAGAAAATTTACTTCTTTGGTATGAAAAAAATGGACGCAAAACTTTACCTTGGCGTAATTTACAAAGTCAAAATTGTGATGAAAGTTTAAAGCATATTGATAGAGCTTATGGAGTTTATATCAGCGAAATTATGCTTCAGCAAACTCAAGTTAAATCAGTTTTGGAAAGGTTTTATTTCCCCTTTTTGCAAAAATTTCCTACTTTAGAAAGTTTGGCTAATGCTAATGAAGATGAGCTTTTAAAGGCTTGGCAAGGACTTGGTTATTACACTCGTGCTAGAAATTTAAAAAAGGCAGCTTTAGAATGTGTGGATAAGTTTGAAGCTAAATTACCCAAAGAAGTTGAGGATCTAAAAAAATTAAGCGGTATAGGAGCTTATACAGCAGGTGCTATAGCTTGTTTTGGTTATGATCAAAAGGTTTCTTTTGTTGATGGTAATATACGCCGTGTGCTTTCTCGTCTTTTTGCTTTAGAAAATCCTAGCATGAAAGAACTTGAAAAAAGAGCTAAAGAGCTTTTAAATTTAAATCATGCTTTTGATCATAACCAAGCCTTGCTTGATATAGGGGCTTTGGTTTGTGTGAGTAAAAATGCAAAGTGTGGGATTTGTCCTTTGTATGATTTTTGTCAAGGCAAATTTCATACAGAGCTTTATCCAAGAGCTAAAAAAATACTTTATGAGAGTGTAAATTTAAATCTTTTTTTGTTTGAATTTAATAAAAAATTTGCCATAGGGCAAAGCCAAGATAAGCTTTATAAGGGTATGTATAATTTTCCTTTTTTTAAAGAAGGAGAGTATAAACTTTCTAAAGATATGGGTTTTGTAGGGGAGTTTAAGCACAGCTATACTAAGTATAAACTTAATATCAAGGTTTATCATCAAATTTTAAACAATGAAAATAAAAATTATGAATTTAAAACCTTAAAAGAGTTAGAAAGTACCGCACTTTCGGCACTTTCTTTAAAAGCGTTAAAATTAATTAAGCTCTGATTTTTTAGGCAAACATAAAGTAGCTATAAGCATGATGATTGTAAAAATAGCTATATATATAAAAAAGCCATTTTCTATACCTGCATTTTTAAATTGTAAAGCAACCCAAGGAGCAGATCCTCCAAAAACAGCATTTGAAATAGCATAACCCAAACCTGTCCCTAAAGCTCTTACATGTTCAGGAAAAAGTTTTGCTTTAAAAATCCCAGCAACTGAAGTATAAAAACTTAAAATAACAAACAATAATACCACCAACATAAATGTCAAAGAAGGATTATTTTGTGCGTTATTGGCTATAAGTGAAAAAATAGGATAAATTCCTACCAATGCCAAAATACAAAATACAATTAAAGATCGTTTGTGACCTATTTTATCTCCTATATATCCAAAAAGAGGTTGAATGATCATTAGTATAAATAAAGCACCTAAGAAAAGATTATTAACAAGCATTTTATCCATACCCGTATTTTCCATAAAAGTTTTAGTATAAGTTGTAATGGTGTAAAAAGCTAAAGAACCTCCAGAGGTAACCCCAAGTACCATTAAAAAAGGTTTCCAAGATTTGCATAATGCCTTTAAAGTACCACGATCTTCATGCTGGTGAAGTTTTGTAGCACTTTCATTCATCATTTTTCTTACAAAAAGCGAGCCTAGTGCTAAAATTCCGCCTATTACAAAAAGTATTCTCCAAGCATAATCTTTCATATCATCAATGCTAAAAAATAAAAACATTATACTAATGCTTGCAACGGCCAAAAGTTGACCACCTATTAGGGTTACATACTGAAAAGATGAGTAAAAACCGCGTTTTCCTTCCGTAGCAAGTTCTGAAAGATAAGTAGCTGCTATACCATACTCCCCGCCTACACTAAGACCTTGAATAAGTCTTGCTATTAAAAGTAAGATAATAGCAAGATCGCCCACTGTATCTTTGCTTGGTAAGGCTGCTATCATAAAAGAGCCCAAAGCCATTAAAACCACTGATATAACCATAGATTTTTTACGACCTACTTTATCAGCTAAAGAGCCAAAAAGCCAAGAGCCTATAGGACGCATAAAAAATCCTGCTGCAAAAACCCCAAAGGCATTGATTTGCTGGATAACAGGATTATCTGAAGTTGAAAAAGTATGAGCAAAATAAGTTGCTGTAAAAGCATAGATATAAAAATCAAACCACTCTACTAAATTTCCGCTACTTGCAGCAATAATAGAGCGAATTTTTTTCGTGCGAGTAAGCTCTTGCATAAACCCTTCCTTAATTTTAGATTTTTATTTAAGTATAGTGTGATTTTTGTTTAATATATTTAAAAATAAAGAAGAGAAATAAAAAAGATAAAAATATCGATAAAAATGTTACATATTTTAATAAATTTCATAAATTTTGGTAAAATGTTTACTCTAGGAAATATAATGAAATTTAAAAAAATATATATAGAATTAAGCGATATTTGTGGTTTAAAATGTGATTTTTGTCCTTCTCAAAAAGGAATTCGCGGGGTAATGAGTGAAGAAAAATTTCAAAACTTAGCTTATGAAATTTCTAACAAAGCTGAGCTTTTTACTTTTCATCTTTTGGGTGATCCTTTGCTTTTACCTAATTTGGAAAATTATATAAAAATTGCAAAAGGTGAAGCTATGAAACTTGAAGTCACTACAAGTGGCTTTTATCTAAATTCTAAAAATCAAGCTTTATTGTTAGGGTATGAGAATATCCATCAAATCAATATTTCTTTAATGTCTTTTTTGAGTCAAAGCAAAATTTCTTTAGAACAGTATTTTAAGCCTATTTTAGAACTTTGCAAAAAGCATTTAGAGCAAAAAAGCCTTTCTTTTATCAATCTAAGACTTTGGAATTTAGATGCTAACTTTAAAGCACCTAAGTCAAATTTAGAAATTTATGAGTTTTTAGCCAAAGAATTTGAAGTTAAGATCGATGCAAGCTTAAGTAAAAATCGCTTGCAAAGACATATTTTGCTTCATCAAAATAAACTTTTCAAATGGCCAAATTTAAAAGATAAACCCCTTTATAAAAAAGGAAAATGTCATGCTTTAAAAGAGCAAATTGGGATTTTAAGTGATGGAAGTTTAGTACCTTGCTGTTTGGATACTAAAGCAGATATTAACTTGGGAAATGTTTTTGAAAATAACTTTGATAAGCTTTTTAAATCACCGCGTATAAAGATGATGAAAAAAGCTTTTGAAGAAAACAAACGCATAGAAAAACTTTGTCAAACTTGCGAATTTTTTAAAGCAAGATTGAGTGATTAAAAATTGTTATTTTCTAGCTTTGTTTTAAATTCTTGAATTCTATCTATTATCTTAGGACTAAGACGTAATAATATATGTGTATCTTTGTTAAAATAAATACTTCCTGTTTTAACTGCTTTGGTATTTTTCAATAAAGCATTTGTATCTAAAAGATTATTTTTGGCACTCATTCCAAGAATGAGTATGTTTGGATTTTGTTTCAGTATGTATTCTGCTGATATAACAGGTCTTGAAATTTGACTTTGCGGGCTTAAATTTTTAATCCCTATGAGTCTTAAAATATCAGCTATTAAAGAATTATCATTAAAGGCCATTAAAGGGTTGCTAGAATAAAGATAAATCGCACTTTTATTTAAGGGTTTATCGCTTAATTTTTTTAAATTTTGAGCAAATTCTTGTTTTAAAAGCTCTGCTTCTTTTTCTTTTTTCGTGATTTGGCCTAAGGTTGTGATATTTTTTGTTATATCTTCTAAACGCTCGGCTTTTAAATTGATACTTTTGATACCAAAATTTTTAAGTCCTTCTTCTAAATTTAAAGAATAAGAACTTAAAATCACCAAACTTGGTTTTAATGCTACTATTTTTTCAAGCGAAGGATTTGAAAAAGTGCCTACGCTTGTAAGTTTTGAGGTTTGATCTTTAGGATAGATATTTGAGTGTTGTAAAGTGGCAATGCCTACGATTTGATCTTCAGCCTTAAGCATAAAAAGGGTTTCTATGCTTGCAGGATCAAGCACTACAAGGCGTTCTTTTGCATTTAGTGTGATTAAAAACAAACTCATAATAATTAAAATTTTTTTCATTTTTTCTCCTTTAAAGCTAAAATATAAGGTTTAGAATTTTTATAAATAATCTCGCAGTTTAAATCATAAATTTCTTTTAAAATTTCTTGAGTAAAAAGCTCTTTACTCGTTCCAAAATACTTTATTTCCCCTTCTTTTAAAAAAAGGATTTTATCGCAGAACATAGAAGCTAAATTTAAATCATGCAAGATAGCAACAACGGCTATATTTTTTTCTTTAACTAGTTTTTCGCAAAGACTTAAAAGCTCTATAGCATAGTTTAAATCAAGGGCTGAAGTGGGTTCATCTAAAAAAAGAATTTTTGGCTTTTTAAGCAAAGCTCTTGCCAAAAGCATTCTTTGAAATTCACCCCCACTTAAAGAAAGTATGCTTCTTTCTAGAAAATTTTCAAGTCTTAAATTCTTAGCAAATTCTTTAATTTCTATAATATCTTCTTTAGAATAAGAACTAAAAGCGTGTTTTAAATTTGCATATTTGCTCATTAAAAGCACATCGATGACTTTTAAAGGGGTGTTTAATTCTGATTTTTGAGGCACAAAGCCGCAAATTTTGGCAAATTCTTTAAGAGAAAAATCTTTGATATTTGTATTAAAAAGACTTATCTCTCCTTTATTTGGACTTAAATTTTTAAGTATAAGTTTTAAAAGAGTGCTTTTACCTGAGCCATTTGGCCCTAAAATTCCTATAAAAGCCTGATTTTTAAGTTCTAAATGAATGTTTTTTAGTAAATCTTTTTGGTGATAAGCAAAGCTTAAATCTTGTATTTTTAGCATTATAAAAATCTCCTAGCACTTAAAGCCAAGTATAAAAAAATAGGAGCTCCAAAAAATGCAGTTAGGATTCCAATCGGAATTTGCACAGGGGCTAAAAGAGTTCTTGCTAAAGTATCACAAATAAGTAAAAATAATCCTCCAAATGCTGTACATAAAGGGATAACTAAGGCATTATCATAGTTTTTAAGCAAAAGTCTTATAGTATGAGGAATGATGAGTCCAACAAAGCCTATAAGTCCGCTAAAAGCAACCGCAAAAGATACAGCCAAGGATGAGACAATGAGTAAATTTATCTTTAATTTTTGAGCATTTACCCCTAAATTTCTAGCTTCATCATCTCCGCTTAAAAGTATGTTTAATTCGTTTTTATGAGCGTAAAAATAAAACAAACAAAAAATTAAAGGCAAGATTAAAATTCCCACACGAAACCAAGAAGCATTGCCTATATTTCCCATAAGCCAAGCGACTATTTTAAAAGAATCCTCGCCTATAAGATAAGTGAAAAAAGAAGTAAAAGCCCCTAAAAAAGATGAAGCTGCTATGCCGATAATGAGTAAAGTCGCTATAGAAGCCTTAGAAGAAATTTTAAAAACTCCTAGGGCAAAAAAGGCAGAGCAAACAAAACCTAAAATTCCATAATAATAATCATTCAATTTTAACAAATACGCCAAAACCGCTCCAAAGGTCGCCGCAGAAGCTATACCTATGATATAAGGATCGGCTATAGGATTTGAAAATACATTTTGAGTGATAGCCCCACTACTAGCTAAAAGCATACCGATTAAAATCGCCATTATAATGCGTGGTAAGCGTCCATCTATGATGATTTGTCTTAAAATTTCATCTTGGCTAAAGATATATGAAAAAAGTTCTTTTGGGTTTAAATTCTCATCTCCTAAGCAAAGTGCTGTAAAAGAAGCGATTATATAAGCTACTACAAGCCCTATAATCACTAAAATTTTAGAATGCGTATTTAAATTCAACATAGTAGTTTCTGCCATTCCCAACTAGGTATTGATCATTTATACTGTCTTGGTATGTGTAGTATCTTTTATCGAAAAGATTGCGAATTCCTGCTAAAATTTGTAATTTTTTATAATTATATTTCATGCCAATATCTGTTAAAAAATAATCCCTTATCCAAGAATTTTTAGACATTTTTCCTGTATTTTCATCTATAGTTCCACCATCTTTTGCTCTAGAAAAATAGGTTAAATCAATAAAATTTGAGAAATTTTTATTCCAAGCGTATTCGAGCCCAGCTGTGGCTTTGATTTTTGAAACATAAGGAATTTTCATGCCGTCATTAACACCTTTAGAAATTTTAGCATCAAGATAAGTTAGACTTTCTCTAAAGATTAAATCATCATCTAAAAAATTTTGACTCAGACTTAATTCTACTCCTAAACGGCGAGTTTGATCTATATTATAATATTGCCAAAATCCTCCACCTGTGGCATGAGGGTTTCCAAGATAAGAAATTTCATCTTTGCTTAGGGTGTAAAATAAAGTTAGATTAAAGCCGTAAAAATCCCACCAAAAATCATCAATTCCTAGTTCAAAGGTATCAAAGATCTCAGGATTTAAATTTGCAGAATAATACTTTTGTGAAATTTTATCCTTATTGACAAATTGTGCTGGACTTGGAGAGACAAAACCTCTTTCGTATTTGATATAAAGCTTTCCTGTGTCTGAGTATTTAAAATTTGGAGTGATTTCAAAGGCGAAGTTATGACTTGTATCATCGGTCGAAAAAAGTTCAGTTTTGATTATAGGACGTTGAGGCATTATCATATTGCTAGTGTAATTTCTATTTGTGTTATAAAGACTATATTCATATCTTGCTCCACCTGAGATACTAAAAATATCATTAAATTCATGAGAATCAAGAGCGAAAATAGAATGGCTTTGTTTAGTCATATTCATAAGCGTTGTCATAGTATGACTCATGTTAGTGTTTACATCATAATGAATAATGCTTGTTCTTTTTGCATCATGGTTTGCAAATTTATAACCAAAAATAAAATAAGAATTATTTGCATAATTTAGTTTGTTTTTTAAACTTATCCCTGTAAGTGTGTCTTCAAAACCACTTCCATTTTGATATACAGGAAGACTCATACTTCCATAACTCATTGTAGAAACATCTTTTAGATAATTGATCTTTTGATTTTGCCAAAAAGCTTCTAGGTTAAATTCCCATATATCATCAAAATAGTAATGATAATCCAAAGAAATTTCAGGGCGATTGATTTGTGTGATATTATCACTATTGCCTTTTTGGGTTGGATCGCTTTGAGCTTGTGCTTTTGTTAGATAGCCACTGCTGGTATTTTTGCTTTTAAAATAATTATAACCCAAAGTTAAATCGCTATTATCATTGATATCAATATAGGTTTTTGTGTTGATAAAATAACCTTTTTCATTATAACCTTCTTGATATCCATCAAGGTTAAAACTTTGTATATCAAAGCTAAAAGCTAAATTTTCATTTATTTGTTTGGCGCCATTGATACCTAAATTTCCACCTAGTCCACCATGATCATAGGCACTGCTTTTTAAATTTATAGCAAAAGCATCTGATTTTTGTTTTTTTGTAATGATATTAATCACGCCCCCTCTAGTACCACTTCCATAAAGCACAGATCCACCCCCAGGTATGATTTCTATGCGTTCTACATTATCTAAATTGATACTATCTAGTGGGGTTACACCATGGGAATTATCAAGAACATTAATAGCACGCCCATCGATCATAACTTTTACAGCTATATTGGATTTATCTCCTTGTCCACGCATATCTATATTGCGTCCAAGTCCAAAATTTACAAAACTAATGCCTGAAATTCTTTCTAAGGCTTGTTCTAAGGAAACATAACCTTTATTTTGCAGATCTTTGCCTTCTATGCTGATTACATTGCGTAAATTTGAGTCTGCATCTTGCTCAAAACCTGTTGCACTAACAACAACTTTTTGTAGATTGATAGCTTCATTTGATTCTTGTGCATTTAAATTAGTTATTAGCAATAATGCAAATAAAGATAACTTAAAATCTTTTTTATTTTGGTGCAAATTTTACTCCTTAAATAAAATAAATAATGATAATTTATATCATAATAATTTAGAACGAAATTTATCCTTTATTAACTTAATTTAGTATAAATTTTTGTTAAAATAGATAATTTATATATTTTAAGTTATTTTTAATTTGATAATTGATACCATTTTTTTTAATATTTTATTTTAAAATCAAGAAAGGATAAAAATGAATTTTGAAAGCATTATTTCTCATATGAATGATCATCATAAATCAAATTTAGTTGATCTTTGTAAAAAATTTGGTGGTATTGAGCAAGTGCAAGATGTTTTTCTAAAAAGTGTTGATTTTAATGGCTTAGATCTTGTTTACAATGATAAAGAAAATTTACGAGTGGAATTTCCTAAAAAAGCCGATGAAAACACGATTAAAGATACTATAATATCCCTTTGCATGAGCGCAAAGAGCGAGCAAAATTTTAGTGGCGTAGAAAAAGAATTAAATGAATTTATGCTAAGTTTTAATTCTGTAGCTTTGGCGACTTTAAATGCAAATGGAGAAGTTGTTTGCTCGTATGCACCTTTTGTAAGCACACAATGGGGAAATTATATTTATATAAGTGAAGTAAGCGAACATTTTAACAACATCAAAGTAAATCCAAACAATATAGAAATAATGTTTTTAGAGGATGAGAGTAAAGCTGCTTCTGTTATACTTCGCAAAAGATTGCGCTATAGAGTAAATGCAAGCTTTTTAGAGAGAGGTGAAAGATTTGATCAAATTTATGATGAGTTTGAAAAACAAACCGGAGGAGAAGGAGGCATTAAAACTATACGCAAGATGCTTGATTTTCATCTAGTAAAGCTTGAATTTAAAAAAGGACGCTTTGTAAAAGGTTTTGGTCAAGCTTATGATATAGAAAATGGAAATGTTGCACATGTAGGTGCTAGTGGAAATCCACATAAATTCCCACATAAGCATTAATTTGTATAAAATCTTATAAATTTTGTTCTTGTAAAGCTTGGGCTTGATGATGAGTGATTAAAGGTTCTATGATTTCATCAAAAAGCCCATCTTGCATAATGGCATCTAAGCGATATAAAGTAAGATTTATTCTATGATCGCTGATACGATTTTGTGGAAAATTGTAAGTGCGAATGCGTTCGCTTCTATCTCCGCTTCCTACTTGTGATTTTCTTGCTTCACTTTCTTTTGCTAGTCTTTCACTCTCTTGCATTTCATAAAGCCTTGCTTTTAGGACTTTCATCGCACTTTCTTTATTTTTGTGTTGGCTTTTTCCATCTTGATTGACTACAACTATACCTGTAGGGATATGAGTGATACGAACAGCTGAATCAGTAGTATTTACACTTTGTCCACCATGTCCCGAAGATCGCATAACATCAACTTTAAGATCGTTTGGATTGATTTCGATTTCTATATCATCAACTTCTGGCATTACTGCCACGGTGATAGCAGAAGTATGCACACGTCCTTGGGATTCTGTTTGAGGAACTCTTTGAACACGGTGCGTTCCACCTTCATATTTAAGTCTTGAATAAGCCCCTGTTCCTTTAACAAGCATGATGATTTCTTTAAATCCACCTACACTCCCTTCGCTAGAGCTTACAATCTCAAGTTTATAGCCGCGATTTTCAGCATATCTTGCATAAGCTTTTACAAGATCTCCTACAAATAAAGATGCCTCATCTCCACCTGTGCCTGCACGAATTTCAAGAAAAATATTTCTTTCATCATTGGGATCCTTAGGAAGAAGTAAAATTTTAATCTCTTCTTCAAGTTTCGGTTTTAATTCTTCTAAAGTTTTTAGTTCTTCTTTTGCAAGTTCCCCAAGTTCTGGATCGTTTAGCAAAGCTTTATTTTCTTCTATATTGTCTAAAGTTTTTAAATACTCTTTAGCTTTTAAAACGATAGGTTCTAAATTTTTTTGTTCTTTAGAGAGTGTAGTCATTTTACTGATATCGTTGAGTATATCAGAACTGCTAAGAAGAGAATTTAACTCTTCAAAGCGTTTTAAAAAAGGATCTAGTTTGCTAGCTAACATTAAAAACTATATAGAAAATTATGCGATTTTATTTACTAAAAGGGCTAAGCGGCTTACACGGCGAGAAGCAGTTTGTTTTTTAATGAAACCGCGACTTACCATAGCATGAATGCTTTTATTAGCTACTTTTAAAGCTTCATTAGCAGCATTTTTATCTCCATTTGCTGCAGCTTCTCTTACGGCTTTAGTTATATTTTTAAGTCTTGTTCTATAGAATCTATTTCTTTCTGTTTTTTTAATAGTTTGTCTTGCTCTTTTTTCAGCAGATTTATGGTTTGCCATTTATATTTTCCTTTTTTGAAATTAAAGACTAAATTATATAAGAATAAAATTTAAAATTTAATTAATTTAAGCAAAATTTCAAAATAAATCTTTTAAATTTATATCCCAAAAAACTAAATTAAATTTAAGTAAAAATCCATAAATTACCGCACTTAAAAGTCCAGCAAACAATCCTGCTAGCATATCATCAAGCATTACACCTAGTCCGCCTTTGACTTTTTTATCTATTTTGCCAATAATAGAAGGTTTTGTAATGTCAAAGAGTCTAAATAAAACAAAAGCCAAAATAAAATTGACTATTGAGTTTTCGACACTTGCTGCAATAGCACAAGCAAGAAAAACCCCAGCAACTTCATCGATAACTATGTGTTTGTCATCGTGAATTCCTGTTTTTTTTTCATAATCATCTATAACACGAATACTTGCAACAAAAATTAAAATACTTAGTAAAAACAAAGTATTAATCGCAAGATATTTAAGTATAAAAAAAGCAGGTATTAAAGCAGCGATAGTACCAAAAGTCCCACTTGCCTTTTTTACGGAGCCTGAATAAAAAAAAGTTAAAAATAATTTTTGCATTTTGTTACACCATATAAGACATTTGATGAATTTCTAAAAGTTTTTGATAAAATTCTTCATCATTTTTGTATTCTAAAATTCCATCAGTTGGAAAAAGCTCATTATAAATTTTTTGCATATTTTTTAATCTATTTGGAAAAAGAGAAGTTAAAATAACACTAGATACTTCCTTGCGCATGAAAATTGCTGGAGGAATGATACCCGCTCTTAGTAAATCTTTTAAAGACTGAGAATTATAGTGCAAATGGTGATGACAACCATGAGGGCAAGATCTTGTGCTAACAATCATGCGACATTGATCGCAAAATACAAATTCAGGTAAAACAATCACTTCTATGCCATAGTCCTTGGAAAAATCATCAAGTATGGTTTTTGGTTGATTATCATCATAAAACATTCCAAGTCCTGTATGATTTTGTCCTACTACTAGTTTGGTACAACCTAAACTTTTTGCGATAATGCTTTCTAAGCCAGGATTTAAATGAGCGTGAAAAATATTAATATTTTTTAATGGAAAAATGAAAATTCTATCTGGCGGAAGATAGTTTTGAATAAATTTTTTCAAATACGCTTCTTTAAGTTCGAATTCAAATCCATTTGCATCAAAAGATTCTACAAGAAAAATTACAACTAAATCTGCTTTATCAATAGTCCAACGAAACATTCTTTCATGAGCACGATGCAAAGGATCAAAACTTGAAACTATAGCGGTAATTTTTTGTGCATTAAGATTGTTTTTGATTTGTTGAAAATTTTCTTTTATTTTTTTAATTTGAGAATTGTAAATTTCTATTTTTCCACTTATACAAGTTGTTCCCATATCTTCCAAAGAGCAAGTGTTAGGACTGAAAATATCAGAAAAATTTTTATTATTTTTAAATTGGCTTTTAAAATCTATATGTCCTACTACTTTTTCGTCTAGTATGAGATCGATTCTATCGCCAGATTTTATATCATTTAGTGCTTCTTCAGCATTTTTTGGTGCAAAGCTTAAGGGATAGGGAAAACTTTCTCCTTTAAATTTTCCTGATTTAATGATTTCATTGACTTCTTTTTCATTCATTAAATGAGTGCAAGTACCTAGCAAACCTTCTTTAATAAGTGACAAGATGCCAAATTCATTTTGAACTATGGTAATGTTTTTATTTTTTCTTGCTGATTTCATATTTCTTCCTTTTTTCCCATAAAGATTTACGTGAAATGCCTAATTTTTTTGAAAGATCAGTATCAGGAAATATATTTTGGTAATTTATAATAACATATTTTACATACTCATCTATGGTTAAAATTTCATTGCTATCGATATTTTTTTCATTATCATTTAAATTAATGCAGTTTATTTTTAAATCATCTGTATTTGAATTGGTATGTAAAATAACATTTTTGTTTTGTATAAAATCTAGGAGTTTTTCCTTTTCTGTTGCTTTTAATGCTTGAAAATTACTCAAAAATAAGAGATTGTTTTCTGTGGGAAGTTTCATAACTTTTTCAACTGAATTTGTAGATGTTAAATCAATAAAAGAAAGAGTAATGTCACATTCATTTGTATAATTAAAAACAAAAGCATCAGCACTGCTTTGCTTGTTGGATTTTAACATCAATGGAAGTTTTAATTTTTTATAATTATACTCTGGAATTTTGATTGTTTCTAATCTTGATTTGATATAGCTTTGATAAGCTTTATTAAGGATTGAAAGTTTTCTAAAATCCTGATAATGCTTTATTTTTCTAATCAGCTCTTCTATCATAAAGGGTTTTTGAATATAATCACTAGCACCTAATTTCAAAGGATTTGAAACTGTATCTGTGCTTATGTAAGAAATAAGCAAAATAATAATACTATGTTTAAACTGACCTACGGCTTTTAGAAAATTATTAGTATTTGTAGAAAGCAGTATAATATCATAGTATTTTTCACCATTGTATTCATCAAACGAGTTGATAATTTCACAGCTATATCCAGCATCACTTAGTTTAATGCTAATGCTTTGCGCTAGATAAATTTCATTTTCAATAATTAAAACTTTCATAATCTTGTCCAATCAAAATATTTTAAATTTACACTACTAAGCACCGCCATACCTTCTTTTCTTCCAATAAAACCCAATTTTTCCGTTGTTGTGGCTTTAACATTGATTCTAAATTCATCTAAATCTAAAGTATGAGCTATATTGCTTTGCATAGCTTGTTTAAAGTCTTTAAGTTTAGGGCTTTGTGCCATGACGCAAATGTCTATATTAATGAGTTCAAAACCTACTTCTCTGACTTTATCATAAGCCTGTTTTAAAAGCTCCATGGAGTTGGCATTTTTAAATTTCATATCAGTATCAGGATAAAGCTCTCCTATATCTCCAAGTCCTGCAGCACCTAAAATCGCATCAGTTAAAGAGTGAGCTAAAACATCTCCATCGCTGTGTGCTTTAAGCCCCATAGTAGGATGAATTTGCACTCCTGCTAAAAGCAAAGGGCGATTCTCTCCAAATTCATGCACATCAAAACCATTGCCAGTAAAAATTTCAAAGCTAGGTGTAGGCAAATCAAGCTTTTTAAGATCTTCTTTAAAGGTTAGTTTTCTTGCATTTTCTTCACCTTCAACAAACCAAATTTTTCCACCCATTGCAGCTATAGCTGTGCTATCATCTGTAAATTCTAGGTTTTGATCCAAGGCTTTTTTAAGCAATTTGGTTTTAGAAATTTGCGGGGTTTGAATGAGTTTGATTTTTTCTCTTTGCAAGGCTTCATTGTCAAAAAGTGTTGTATCTGCAACTTTTAAAGCAGGGGTAATACAATCTGCTTTATCTAAATTTTCAATCAAACGATCAAACAAATTTTTACTCACCAATACCCTTGCTACATCACTTACCATAACAAATTCGCTATCTATGAGCTCTAAGGCTTTTTTTAAGGATTCTGCTCTGGTATCACCACCTTCTATGAATTCATAGTTTTTAGTAAATTTTTTCATATAAGAAATATTACTAGAGGTAACAACTATTTTTTTAAAAGGATAAAAAGAGCTTAAATTTTTTGTTGCATAAAGCCAAAGAGGGTCATTTCCAAGTCGTAAAAATTGTTTTTTTACCTTTGTGTTAAAACGAGTAGAATTTCCAGCTGCTAACATAATGAGGCTAATTTCACTCATTTTTTCATTCCTCTTTTTAATATTGTTGGTTTTTATAATGTTACCATATTATACACTTATAAAAAGCTAAATTTTATCATTTTATTAGTAAAATTGATTTTTTTAAAAGACAAGGAAAAAATATGAAAGAACAAATTTTAGAGAAATTAAAAACTGTAAAATATCCTGGTTTTGAAAAGGATATAGTGAGTTTTAACTTTGTAAAAGATATTAAAATTCAAGATGATGGTGTATTTATTGATATAGAAATCGTTTCAGCAAATCCTGAGGTAGCTAATGAAATTCGTAAAAATGCTACTGAAGCTTTATCGAGTTTGGCTTTAAAAAATATCGAACTTAATATCATCACTCCAAAAATTCCTGAAGAAAAAAGTAATTCAAGAAGTGGAAAAAATATTGCTCCACAAGTAAAAAATTTCATCATGGTTTCAAGTGGAAAAGGTGGTGTGGGTAAATCTACAACTACAGTGAATTTAGCAATTTCCATGGCTAAAATGGGAAAAAGAGTAGGTATTTTAGATGCAGATATTTATGGGCCCAATATTCCAAGAATGCTAGGTGAAACCAAAACTCAGCCTGAAGTAGTAGGGCAGAGATTAAAGCCTATTTTAACTCATGGTGTTTATATGATGAGTATGGGGGTTTTGATCGAAGAGGGTCAAGGGCTTATGTGGCGTGGAGCTATGATTATGAAAGCAATTGAGCAACTTTTAGCTGATGTAATTTGGCCTGAGCTTGATGTATTGTTTTTGGATATGCCTCCAGGAACAGGCGATGCGCAAATTACTTCTGCACAAAGTATTCCTATTACTGCGGGAGTTTGTGTAAGTACGCCTCAAACTGTATCTTTAGACGATAGTAAAAGAGCTTTAGATATGTTTAATAAACTTCACATTCCTATAGCGGGTGTGATTGAAAATATGAGCGGATTTTTATGTCCTGATAATGGTAAAGAGTATGATATTTTTGGCAAAGGAACGGCTGAGGATATGGCAAAAGCCTATAAAAGTGAAGTCTTAGCACAAATTCCTATAGAAATGATAGTAAGAGAAGGTGGAGATGAAGGCAAGCCTGTGAGTTTTTATCACCCTGAAAGTGTGAGTTCAAAGCGTTATTTAACAGCAGCTGAAAAAATTTGGAGCTTTATAGAAAAGATTAACAATGAAGGTGGTGCGGATAATTCTGCTATACAACCTGTGATGAATGGAAAAAGTGCGTGTTCGCATTAAAAATTAAGTGGATAAGGAAAAGAAAATGATTAATACTAAAGAAGATTTTTTACTTTTAATCAAACAAATCGAGCAAAAAAGTGGCTATAAAAAACCTAAAGCTTTTGGTATAGCAAGGCTTGATAGAGGACAGTTAAATAAAAATAAAATCTTACAAGCAAGTTTTGCTTTGATTAATTATGAGCAAAATTTTGGCTCAGCGGCAATCATGCTTGAAGCTTTTATGCAAAGGGGTGTGGAGATTGATTTTAATGCGAGTGAGTTTGTACAAACTTTGAAATTAGAAGATATTGATTTTGCACTTTCTTGTTTTAAACCTTTTTTAGAAGAAGAGGGGCATCAAAATATCGATTTATTAAAGATTATCAAAGATAAATTTAAAGACGATGAATTTGCTTTTGTTTGTCTTTTTGAGGATAAAGAACCTTTAAGTGTAGAAAGTGTTTATCTAAAACTTTATTTGCTTTCTACTAAAAAAGTGCCTTTAAGAAGTATTAATCTAAATGGAGCTTTTGGACTTTTAAGCAATGTAGCTTGGAGCGATGATAAACCTATCGAGCTTGAGTATTTAAGAGCAAATGAAATGCGTTTAAAAATGAGCAATCAATATCCAAAAATCGATTTTGTTGATAAATTTCCAAGATTTTTAGCACATATTATCCCTGAGGATAATACAAGAATTTTAGAAAGTTCTAAAGTAAGAATGGGTGCGTCTTTAGCAGCAGGAACAACCATCATGCCAGGGGCAAGTTATGTGAATTTTAATGCAGGTACAACAGGAGCTTGTATGGTTGAAGGGCGTATTAGCTCGAGTGCTATAGTAGGAGAAGGTTCTGATGTGGGTGGTGGAGCTTCGATTTTAGGTGTTTTAAGTGGAACAAGTGGCAATGCTATAAGCGTAGGTAAGGCTTGTCTTTTAGGGGCTAATTCAGTGACAGGAATTCCTTTAGGGGATAATTGTATAGTTGATGCAGGTATTGCGGTGCTAGAAGGAACGAAATTTTTACTCAAAGATGCCGAAGAGCTTGCTAAACTTAATCCTTATTTTAATTTTGATAAAGAAATTTACAAAGGCTTAGAGCTTAAAGGTTTAAATGGACTACATTTCCGTCAAGATTCTATAAGTGGTGCTATGATAGTAGCTTTAAATAAAAAAGCAGTCAAACTTAACGAAGCCTTGCATTGATATAAATTCATTTACATAAAGCTTTAAGCTTTATGTCTTTCTTTCAACTTTGAAATCACATCTGAGAAACTAAGATTTGCATCTGCAAGTAAAACACTTAAATGATACATTAAATCCGCTGCTTCACAAATAAGCTCTTCTTTATCTTTTACTGTCGCTGCTAAAGCTGTTTCTACGCCTTCTTCACCAACTTTTTGTGCGATGCGTTTTGTGCCACTTTTGAAAAGTTTTGCTGTATAAGAAGTATTTTCATCGGCATTTTTGCGTGCATTAATAAGTTTTTCAAGTCTGGCTAGAAAAACAAAATCCGCATTTTTAGAAATTTTTTCAAAACAAGAAATATCGCCCGTATGACAAGTAGGCCCTACAGGATTTGCTAAAATTAAAAGCGTGTCATTATCGCAATCCAAGCTTAAATCTACGATATTTAAGAAATTTCCACTTTCTTCACCCTTCATCCAAAGACGCTGTTTTGTGCGTGAAAAAAAGACTACTTTGCCACTTTCTAAGCTTTTTTCTAAGGCTTCATTATTCATAAAACCTAGCATTAAAACTTCACAAGTTTTTGCATCTTGGATGATGACAGGTAAAAGATGATCCACTTTTTGCCAAGCAATTTTTTCATTAAGTTCTTTGAAATTTTGCATATTATATCCTTATACTTAAACCTTGATTTTTAAGATAAATTTTTAATTCTTTAATGTCTATAAGTTTTTGATGAAAAACAGAAGCAGCTAAAGCCCCATCTATACCTAGTTTAAAAGCTTCTAAAAAATGTTCCATTTTTCCCGCTCCCCCACTTGCGATCAAAGGTACTTTACAAATTTTATATACAGCTTCTAATTGTTCTAAATCATAGCCATTTTTAACACCATCTTGATTCATCATATTTAAAACAATTTCGCCTGCACCTAGATCTTGCACTTTTTTAACCCATTCTAAAGTGCTTTTTCCACTATGTTTACTTGTTTTTTCATCCCCTGTGTATTGAAATACTTTTAAATTTCCATTTTCATCTTTAAAACTATCAATCCCTACTACTACGCATTGCACGCCAAAGCTTTTAGCAAGGCGTGTGATTAGGCTTGGATCATTTAAAGCAGGAGAATTGATGGAAATTTTATCTGCCCCATTAGCCAAAAGTTCAGCTGCATCTTCTTCGCTTTTAATACCCCCTGCAACACAAAAAGGAATATTGATATTTTTTGCTACTTCACTTACCCATTCTCTTGATATGCGTTCTTTTCTAGCACTTGCAGCAATATCATAAAAAACAAGTTCATCAATACCATTTTGAGAATAATACCTAGCAAGCTCTATGATATCTCCCATATCTTTATGGTTTTTAAATTGTGTTCCTTTTACTACTCTGCCATCTTTAACATCTAAACATGCAATTATGCGTTTTGTAAGCATTTATTTCTCCAAAATACATTTTTCTTTAAGATATTTTTCCATTTCTTCATCGCTTTTAATTTCATCAAAATTAGCTTGAATTTTTGCTTCTTTGCCCACTTTAATTTGTTTGTTTATATCATCAATAAATTCTTTAAAATTTGGATTTTTATTGATCAGCATATTTAGTGTTTGAATATCAAGTTCTTTTTCTTTTGCACTAATTAAAATTTGAGAATTTGAAATATCTTTTTCAAGTTTTATCACTCCTATGCCAAAACTTTGATTTAAGCGTCTTAACTCGCTTAAAACCTCGCTATCAATTTCTTGTAAAACAACCAAGTAGCCTTCATTTGCCCAGCTAGAATTACTTACAGCTTGAAAATAGCATTCTTTTAAATTTGAAAAATTTAAAGCAATTTTAAGTTCAAAAGAAAAAAGTTTATAGCTGTTTTGTTTGATATTTTCTAAAAGTGTTATGGTTTCTTTTTCATAATCATCATAAGGAAAATAAACCCCTACAATATCAGGATAATTCCACTTATCTTCCCCACCTTTACCCTTTTTGCTTTGTTCATGGTAAATTGTTTTGCAATTTAAATTAAAATCTAAATTTTCATATAAAAATTTTACAAGCAAGGGGTGTAAATCTCTTTCATGAAATTTATTTTTTTCTTGTTTTTCGTTAGTAATTTCATTTTTATTATCAAGCTTTAAAAGTTCATTTTCTCTTTCTTTTAGCCAAAAAGTTGTAGGTTTTTGGGAAGCTTTGATAAACAAAGAATTGTGTTGTAATTCTTTTATATCCACATATATTCTAGCTCCTAAAGTAGCAATTGGAGTTTGCCCTATACTAGAAAGCTTTTTATCTAAGCCTTTTTCAAGAGCTTTTTGCCAAATTTCATTAGCACTTAAAGGCTTATCGCTTTGTTTTAAAATTTCTAAAGCAAGTTCTTTGTAACTTAATTTGCTAGACATCTTATCCCTTCTTCTACACTAAAAACTCCGTCTAATAAAGCTTTTCCTACGATAACCCCACTACAAATTCCTTTTAAGTTTTCAAGGTCTTTTAAGCTTGCTACTCCACCACTTGCCTGAATGCAAATATGAGGAAAAATTTCATGGATAAGTTTGTAAAGTCTTACATTTACTCCTTGCATGGTGCCATCTTTTGAAATATCTGTGCAAAGTATGTGTTTTAAGCCTTTATTACTATAAAAATCTAAAACTTCCATAAGCTTTTTATCGCTTGCTTCTTGCCAAGCATTTACAGCCACAACATAATCTTCTTTTAAAATCGTATCTAAGGCTAAAACTATAGCTTCACTACCAAATTCTTTTAAAATTTCAAGACATAAAGTCGCATCTTTAATTGCCATAGATCCTATAACTACTCTTTTTACTCCACAATCAAGCAAAGCTTTAACTTCTGCTTTAGAGCGTATACCTCCACCTACTTGCAAATTGACACTGACTTCTTTGGCTAATTTTTCTATCAAAGCAAATTGTCTTTTGCTAGGATCTTTTGCACCTGTAAGATCTACAAGATGAAGTTCTTTCGCTCCTGCTTTTTCGTATTCTTTAAATTTCTTTAAGGGATTGTATTTATATACTTTTTTTTGTTCGTAATCCCCTTTTACAAGACGCACCACTTCGCCATCTATAAGATCGAGTGCGGGTATGATTTGAGTCATCCTATATCCTTAATAAAATTTGAAATTAAAATTTCCCCAGCCTCGCTACTTCTTTCAGGGTGAAATTGCACCCCGTAAAAATTATCTTTCATTACGCTTGCGCTAAATTTTTGCGAATACTCACAATCTGCTATAGTGTATTTCCCAAGTCCTACACAATAACTATGCACAAAATAAAAATAAGCCCCTTCTAAGCCTTTAAACAAAGCATGAGAGCTATAAACTTCATTCCATCCCATATGTGGAAAAGTAAAGCCTTCTTTAGCTTTAAATTTTTGAGTTGTAAAATCTATGAGTTTTAAGGTTTCTTGATTTAATTCTTCAGAAAAATTTCCTAAAATTTGCATACCTAAACAAATACCAAGCAAAGGTTTTTTGGTATTTTGAATAAAATCAATAAGATTAAATTGTTCTAAATTTTTCATTGCTTCTTTTGCGGTACCCACTCCAGGTAAAAAAAGCTTATCCGCACTTTCAAGTTCTTTTAAATCCCTGCTGATAGTTGCATTAAAACCTAATCTATCCAGACAAAATTTCAAAGATGCCAAATTCGCACAGGCTGTATCGATGATGATGATTTTCATATCACTCCTTGAAATAAATTATTTTTTTCCAATAATCGTAAATCACTAATTTTGTTTTTAATAGTATTAAAATTATTTTCTAATTCTTTTTTTCTAGCTATTGATATTTCAATAAATTCACTTTCTTTCTCAAAACCTATAAATTTTCTATTTAATAAATTTGCTGCAATGCCTGTAGTTGAACTTCCGCTAAAAGGATCGCAAATCAAACAATCTTCATTGCTTGCCATTAAAATAAGTCTGGTAAGCAAAGCTAAAGGTTTTTGTGTAGGATGTTTTCCATTTGTTTTTTCCCAAGGAGCAATAGCATTGAAAGTCCAAACATCACGCATTTGTTTGTTGCTATTTAAAAATCTTAAAATTTCATAATTAAAAATATGCTTATATTTATGACTTTTTCTAGCCCAAATAATTTGTTCTGTCGAATGTGTAAGATAACGACAGCTAAAATTTGGTGGAGGATTTGTTTTTTGCCAAGTAATAATATTTAAAATTTTAAAATCAAGCTTTTGTAAAATTCTACCAAGTGAAAAAATATTATGATAAGTCCCACAAATCAAAATACTTCCAGTATTTTTAAGTGCTATTTTTGCATTAGATAGCCATTTTAAATTAAACTCATCTATTTTTTCAATATCATCACCTTTGTCCCAATCTCCTTTGTTTACACTAACAATTTTACCGTTTTGAATACTTAAACCATCGTTTGAAAGAAAATATGGTGGATCGGCAAAGATTAAATCAAATTGTTTTTCGAATTGAGGTAATAATTCGTTACAATCATTTTGATAAAGAGTAAAATTTTTATCTTTGCTAATAAAAGTAGGTTTAATAATCATTCTTAACCTTTAAGATAAAATCATTAATATTAGAAAGATTATAAATTTCTACTTTTTCATAAGCTTCTGCAAGTTTATTTTTAGCATTTAACCAACCATATCCATCTGTTACCCATATAAATTCATATTGCGAAAGTGAATCAAATTTTAAAGCCAATTCTTGATAAGCTCTAGAAACCTCATTGAGCTTGCTTCCATTGCTTGCATAAAAATTACATTCTACACAATAAGTTTTATTGGAGGTAAAAATTACAAAATCAAATTTTTTTATATCTTTTCCAAAAGCATTATGAAGTTCGGAAAATTTTTGAATATTTACCTGTTCTTCAAAATTTAAGCAATGTAATGTAAAAATTTCTTTTAATTGCATCTCCATTATATTACCACTACGATTTTTTCTGGCATTAGTATCAAGTCCGACTTCAACCCCAAATACAAAATCATTTAAATCTTTAATTTCATAGGTAGAAAAAATTTCTAACAAACCTGTTTCACAAATAAAATTATAAACACTATCTGAATTTTTAAAGTATCCTTCTAAAGAAACAAAATTTGAAAATTGATCTATAACAATATCCTTTTTTTTATCCTTATCTCTGACTGCAATTAATATATTTAAAACGCTAAAAGCTTTTGGATACTCTCTAAAAAGTTCTTTTATATATTGTTTTAAATCATCTTTATTTTTGCCAAGTAAAAAATTAAGATGATTGAGGTAGATGCTAATTTTATTTTTATTATCTAAACATTTTTTCCAATCTACATAAAAATCTAAATGTCTATTTGTAATTTGTAAATTTTTTAGAAAATTTTCAAAACTAAGCTTATTTTTCATATCACTCCTTTAGAGCTGGCTAAATTTTCACTTTCTATTTTCACTGCCATTTTCAAAGCTTTTGCAAAGGCTTTAAAAAGCCCTTCGGCTTTATGATGATCGTTTTTGCCTTTAACTTTTAAATGCAAACTCACGCCCATAGCATAGCTTAAAGAATAAAAAAAGTGCTCGATCATTTCTGTGCTTAAAGCCGCCCCTAAATGAGATTTTTTAAATTTGGCTTTATAGACTAAATGGGGACGATTGCAAAAATCCATCGCACAACTTGCCAAACACTCATCCATAGGTAAAGCAAAACCATATCTTGCAATGCCGATTTTATCCCCTAAGGCTTTTTTGATACAAGCTCCAAGTGCTAAGGCTACATCTTCAACGCTATGATGCTCATCGATTTCTAAATCCCCTTTGCAAGAAATTTCAAGCCCTATGCCTCCATGTACAGCGATTTGCTCTAACATGTGATCAAAAAAATCAATACCTGTTTTAATGCTAACCTTGCCCCCATTTAAGCACACTTTTACTTTTATATCTGTTTCTTTAGTAGTTCTTTGATAACTCGCACTTCTAAAAGAACTTAAAATTTCATTTTCTATTTCTTTCCAAGAAAGTTCGCCATATCTTAAACCACGCACGCCTAAATTTGAAGCTAAGATCATATCACTCTCACGATCTCCGATAACAAAACTTTGCTCCTTATCATAAAGTTCGTGTTTGATATACTCTTCTAACATAGCGGTTTTAGGTTTTCTACAAGCACAATTTTCATTTTCAAAATGCGGACAAATAAAAATATCTTGAAATTCTATACCGCAACTTTTTAAAATATCAAGCATTTTTTCATGAGCAATTTCAAAATTTTCCTTTGGAAAACTTGGCGTTCCAAGACCATCTTGATTGCTTACCATGACAAATTTAAATCCAAAATTTTTTAGTTTTAAAAGAGTAGGAATAGCATCTTTTTCAAAACGCAATTTTTCAAGAGTATCGATTTGAAAATCGCTTTTTGGCTCCTCTATTAAAGTGCCATCTCTATCTATAAAAAGGATTTTTTGACTCATTTTAAGCTCTCTAAACGAAAAGTTACTGCATTTTTGTGTGCGTCTAAATGCTCATTTTGCGCTAAAATTTCAACACTTTTACCCAAAGCTAAAAAGCCTTCTTTACTTAATTCTTGAACGGTCATTCTTTTACTAAAATCTGCTAAACCTAAACTAGAATGCGTTTTAGTAAGTCCATAAGTAGGTAAAACATGATTTGTCCCACTTGCATAATCACCCATAGACTCTGGGGAATAAGCTCCTAAAAATACCGATCCTGCGTGTTTTACACCTTTTAAAAGTTCTCGTGGATTTTGAGTTTGTATGATCAAATGTTCAGGGGCATAAAGATTTGAAATTTCTAAAGCTTGATTTAAATCTTTAGCTATGATAATGCGTGAATTCGCAATACTTTTGCTTGCAAGTTCTTTGCGAGGCAAAAGTTCTAATTGACTTTGGACTTCATCGCTTGCTTTTTTAGCAAAATCTTGACTTAAACACACCAAAATCACTTGAGAATCTGCACCATGTTCAGCTTGTGAAAGCAAATCACTAGCTACAAATTTTTCATTAGCCAAATCATCAGCTATTACTAAAACTTCACTAGGTCCTGCTTGCATATCAATAGCTGCTCCGTTTATATCGCTACTTACTTGGCGTTTTGCTTCGGTTACAAAGGCATTTCCTGGGCCAAAAATTTTATCCACCTTTAAAACACTTTGCGTACCGTAAGCCAAAGCCGCTATAGCTCCTGCACCACCCATTTGATAAATTTCATCCACGCCGCAAAGCTTAGCACAAAAAAGCACGGCATCATTGATTTTTGCAGGACTTGCTAAAACGATTTTTTCACAACCTGCAATTTTTGCAGGAATAGCTAGCATTAAAACCGTTGAAAACAAAGGTGCTAAACCCCCTGGTATGTAAAGTCCTACTTTTTCTATAGGGCGTGTTAAAACCTCACATTTAACGCCTTTTGTAGTTTCAAGAGCGATTTCATGTGGGATTTGGGCTTCGTGGAATTTTTTGATATTTTCATAAGCTACTAAAATAGCTTCTTGCAAATCTTTATCCAAACGATTGCTTGCTTGAGTAATTTCTTCTTGAGTGATTTTAATATTAGAAATTTCAGCCTTATCAAATTTTAAAGCTTGTTCTATCAAAGCTTCATCGCCTTTTTCTTGCACTTCTTTAATGATAGAACTTACTATTTTTGAAATTTCATCTTTCGCACTTATAGCAGGGCGTTTTAATGCTTCTTCTTTTTGTTTTTCATCTAAATTATCATATACTAAAATTTGCATTTTTTACTCACTTTAACATTTTTTCTATAGGCAGAACCAAAATCGAACTCGCACCTTCTTCTTTTAAAGCCTCCATGGTTTCCCAAAAAAGATTTTCTTTACTTACCATATGTAAAGCTACATTTTTTTCATCGTGTGCTAAAGGTAAGATGGTTGGTCTTTCAACTCCTGGAAGTAGGGCTTGAATTTTATCAAGCTTTTGTTTTGGAGCATGAAGCATAATGTATTTAGATTCTCTTGCTTGCATTACTCCTGCTACACGCAACATAATTTTATCCACTAAGGCTTGTTTTTCTTTGCTTAAAGCATTTTCTTTTTGAATCAAACAAGCACGAGATTCATAAATGACTTTAACTTCTTTAAGATTATTTGCTTGTAAAGTTGCTCCACTTGAAACAAGATCGCAAATTGCATCGGCTAAATTTGCCCTAGGGGCTACTTCAACAGAACCTGTAAGCATACAATTTTTATAATTAATTCCATTTTCTTTCATAAAACGCTTTAAAAGTTGTGGATAAGAAGTAGCTATCCTTAAGCCTTCAAAATCTTTCAAATTTTGAAATTTACTTTCTTGAGGTAAGGCAAGAGAAAGACGACAAAAGCCAAAATCTAGCTTTTTTAAAAGTTTATAGCTTGGATTTTCTCCTAAAGACTGGCGTTCAAGTTCATTTTCTTCTAAAACATTTTCCCCTATAATGCCTAAATCTACAACCCCATCAAAAATAAGCCCAGGGATATCATCATCTCTAACGCGTAAAATATCTATGGATAAATTTGTAGAAAAAGCGATCAAACTTTGTTCATGGATATGCATTTTAACACCACATTCTGAAAGAAGCTCTATGGATTCTTTTGAAAGTCTACCTGATTTTTGTATCGCAATGCGTAAACGAGTGTTTTCTTGCATAACATATCCTTGAAATTAAAAATTAAAAACTTATATTAGCATAAGTAGTTGAATTTTTAGCAAGGGTTTTAGAAAATAAATAAATTTAATTTTATTTAAAATAATTATTTAAAACTTTTTATTTTTAGGGTATTTAATTGAAGTATTAATCCTAGCAAAAGCTAGGATTTGATTAAGCTACAAATTCGATGAAAGCCATTTCAGCAGCATCACCACGGCGAATTCTTGTTTTGATGATTCTTGTATATCCACCATTGCGATCTTTGAATTTCGGAGCAATTTCAGTCACTAATTTATTAGTAGCGTTTTTATCTTGTAATGAAGCAAAAACTGCTCTATGAGCGTTAAAATCTCCAAGTCTTGCTCTAGTAATCAATCTTTCTACATAACCTCTTAATTCTTTAGCTTTTGGTAGAGTGGTTTCGATTTTTCCGCTATTTACTAAAGCTATAGTTAAATTTTTTAATAAGGCAGCACGATGAGATGAAGTTCTGCCAAGTTTTCTATATCCATGTTTATGTCTCATTCTTTATCCTTCGTTTTGTGCTTTTAATTCTGCGATTTTATTTTTAAGTATTTCTTTATTATCGCTAAGCTTAGAAGTTCCCACAGGAAAACCTATGCTTTCCATGATGTTTTTAATTTCATCAAGAGATTTTTTACCTAAATTCTTAAGCCCTGCAAGTTCACTTACACTCATCAAAGCAAGCTCGCCTATGTAAACTACTCCTGCTTTTTCAAGACAATTATAACTTCTAGCACTTAAATTTAAATCTGTAATGTTTTGCAATAATTTAGTATTTTCTAGTTCATTGCTTGTTGCTTGATTTTTAATTACACTTCTAACATTGGTAATTTTATCAAATACTGATAATTGTTTATACATAGCTTCTAAAGCATTTTGAAAAGCTTCATTTGGAGTGATTTGTCCATCAGTTGTTACGGTTAAAACCACTTTTTCATAATCAGGATTATCTTCAAATAAAACTTTTTCAATATCATAGGTTGCTTCTCTTACAGGTGTAAAGAAAGCATCTAAAGCTATAAATTTAGGATCATTTATAAGCTCTTTAATTTCTTCGCTTGGTACATAGCCAATACCTTTTTCAACAATCAATGTGAATTTGAGTTCAGCATCTTCGTTGATTGTTGCTAGATAGGTGTCTTTATTTACTACTTCTACTTGATCATTATTTAGATCTTTGCCGTAAATTTCTTTTGAGCCTTTAAAGCTAAATTCTACTATTTCTTTATTTGATTCGCCTTTAATTTTAAAGCGTAGTTTTTTTAGATTAATGATAAAAAGTGCTACATCTTCAAGCATACCACGCATGCTATCAAATTCATGAGCTACGCCATCAATATGAATTGCAGTTGGAGCATATCCTATGGTGCTAGTGTAAAGCAAACGGCGTAAAGGATGGGCTAGGGTGATTCCATAGCCGATCTCAAAAGGCCAAGCACTGATTTTAGCCACAGTATCACTAATGTTTTCTATTGTAAATTCTGTTGGCGTATAAGCAGATGTTGTAATGTTTCTCATATTTAGCCCCTATTACTTAGAGTAAAGCTCAACGATAAATCTTTCCTCAACCGGAATGACAACTTCTTCTCTCTCAGGTTTTCTTGTGAAAATTCCAAATCTCTTATCTTTTTCAACATCAACCCAAGCAACGATTCCAGTTTGTGCTGTAAGTTCGATAGCTCTTGTAATTTGAGGATTGTTTTTGCTTTTTTCGATGATTTCGATTTTAGCACCTGCTTCTACTCTAAAGCTAGGAATATCCACTCTTTTACCATTTACTAAAACATGTCCATGTGTTACAAGTTGTCTTGCAAAACGACGTGTTGTAGCAAAACCCATTCTATATACTACATTGTCTAATCTTTGTTCTAAAAGTTGGATAAGTAATACCCCTGTATTTCCTTCTCTTCTTGCTGCTTCAGCAAATAAACGACGGAATTGCTTTTCACTTACTCCATACATAAATTTAGCTTTTTGTTTTTCTCTTAATTGAAGTCCATACTCACTAATTTTACCTTTTCTTGCTCCGTGTTGTCCTGGTGCATAAGGGCGTTTATCTAGTGCACTTTTGCCAGCTAGTCTTCTTTCCCCTTTTAATGCTAAGCTAACACCAAAGCGTCTTTCTAATTTTTCTACTGGTCCTCTATATCTTGCCATAATATTCTCCTAAATTTTTCTTAATATCTTAGACACGACGACGCTTAGGCGGTCTGCAACCATTGTGAGCTAATGGAGTGATATCTTTTAAGAAAGTTACTTTAATTCCTTCCATAGCACCTACACTCTTAACAGCAGTTTCTCTACCGCTTCCTGGTCCTTGTACTTTAATGCCTACTTCTTTAATTCCGTGTTCTTTTGCTTTATTTAAAGCGTCTTCTACTGCTTGTTGTGCTGCATAAGGAGTTGATTTTTTAGAACCTTTAAATCCTAAACCACCTGCACTACTCCAAGCGATAGCATTTCCCATTTCATCAGTTACTGTAACCATAGTATTGTTAAAAGTCGCACTGATATAAACAATACCTTTTGCTATATTTTTTTTAACTACTTTTTTCTTTACGATTTTTCTTTTTGCCATGATTTATCCTTATGATTTTGCACCAACAGTTTTTCTCTTACCTTTTCTAGTTCTTGCGTTTGTTTTTGTTTTTTGTCCGCGAACTGGTAAGCCTTTTCTGTGTCTTAAGCCTCTAAAGCTTCCTAAATCCATAAGTGCTTTAATATCCATAGCAACTTGTTTTCTCAAGTCCCCTTCAACCATATAGTTTTCTTGAATTTCTTTACGGATAGCTGCTGCTTCATCTTCACTTAACTCATGAACTCTTTTATCATAAGAAATTCCTACTTTATCTAGAATTTTTCTTGAAGTGAAAAGCCCTATACCATAAATATAGGTTAGTCCATACTCAATTCTTTTTTTCTTTGGTAAATCCACACCTGCAATACGAGCCATGTTTATCCTTGTCTTTGTTTATGTTTTGGATTTTCGCAAATAATGCGAACCACGCCTTTACGGCGAACTACTTTGCACTTGTCGCACATCTTTTTAACCGATGGTCTCACTTTCATGAGCGTCTCCTTGAATGAATTCCACTTGATTTACGACTACATCAGGTTTTATGAATAACCAACTATTTTCAAAATAAGTGGTGGATTTTAAAAATACTTCTTCATATAGTTCGATGTAATTTGTCGCAAAAACTCTAATTTTATCTAAAATTAGCTTTTAAATAACTTAGATTATTTATATCTAAAAGTTATACGCCCTTTATCAAGGCTATAAGGTGTAAGTTCTACTTTTACTTTATCACCTGGCATTATTCTTATATAATGCATACGCATTTTTCCTGCAATATGACATAAAATTACATGTTTGTTGTCAAGTTCAACCTTGAAATTTGCATTAGGCAATGCTTCAAGTACGGTGCCATCAATTTCGATTACATCATCTTTTGCCAAAATTTTCTCCTTTCATGAAATAAAAAGGCTATAATTTTAGCAAAAATTATTAAAATTTTTACTTAATTTTTAGTAATTTTTAAGTAATTAATCTAAAAATTTAGGTTCGATAAAAGGCACATGAGTCCCTATAACTTTGAGTTTTCTTTCTTTAAATTCTTTAAGTAGTTTTTCCCTTGTTTGTATAGCCTCATTTTGATCTATATCAAATTTTATAGCGATTTTAGGTTTTGGGATTTGTATATCATAAAGATGAAGTAAATCTCCCCAAAAGACTATTTTATCATCAATTATTATAGCATTTTGTCCTGGGGTATGTCCATAAGCAGGTATGGCTTTAATGCCTGAATTTTGAAAAATCAAATCTTTAGAGTGGTTAATAAATTCTATATTTTTAAGTTTAAGCAAGGTGTTTTTAATTTCTTGTCTATCGCTTTTGATCCAAAAATCATATTCTTTTTTATCGATTAAAATTTGAGCTTTTGGAAAAAGATTTTCTTCGCTCATTAAAGCTCCTATATGATCAGGATGCGCATGTGTTAAGATAATATGAGTGATATCTTTAAAATCGGTTTTGTGGATATGCAATTTTTCTTTTAATGTGTCAATAGTATCTAAAAACCCTGTGTCTATTAAAGCATTAAAATTTGGATTTTTTATCAGAGCAATATTATGCTCATTTCTTTTGATTTTTGTGCGAGTTTTTTTTATAAAATTTTTATCTTCATCGTTTTGCGGCACTAAAAAAGAAAATAATAAATTTAAAAATTCATCATCAGATTGTTTAAGTGAGATTATATGGATTTGATTTGAATTTTTACTTGTGGTTTTTTCTTCTAAAAAATAAAGATTGGTTTTTAAAAGGGTGGTTATAAAATTAAACATATTTATCCTTAAATTTTTTAGATAATATTTTGGAAATGATTATAGTATAATAAAAACAATGTTTTTAAAATTTAAGGTAATTAATCAATGAGAAAATCAAAATTTGGAACAAAGGAAATTAAGATCTTAGGACTTTCTTCACTAGGAGGAACTTTAGAATTTTATGATTTTATTATTTTTGTCTTTTTTGTTGAATATATAGCCAATGTATTTTTTCCTAAAGATATGAGTGAATTTTGGGCTTTATTAAATACTTATGGAGCATTTGCAGCTGGATATTTAGCACGTCCTTTAGGTGGTATAGTTATGGCACATTTTGGAGATAAATTTGGGCGTAAAAATATGTTTATGCTAAGTATTTTACTAATGGTTCTTCCTACCTTTGTCTTAGCTTTTATTCCAGGTTATGAAACTCTTGGGTTTTTAGCTCCTGTTTTATTGATACTTGTAAGAATTTTTCAAGGTATAGCTATAGGTGGAGAATTGCCTGGAGCTTGGGTTTTTGTAAGAGAACATTGTCAAGAAAAACAAAAAGCTTTCTTTTTAAGCTGTTTAAATTCAGCTATGGCTTTAGGAATTTTGTTAGGAAGTATAGTATTTTTAATCATTAATGCTTTTTTTAGTATAGAAGAAATTGCTGCTTATGCATGGCGTATTGCTTTTTTTGTAGGTGGAATTTTTGGGATTATTTCTATTTATTTGCGTAGATTTTTGCAAGAAACTCCTGTTTTTAAACAAATGAAAAAAGAATCATCGCTTAGTTCTTTTCCACTTAAAGATTTATTTAAAGAAAAGGATATTGTAAAAAATTTATTTTCATCAATGATGATGACTTGGGTTTTAACAGGTTGTGTTATTGTGCTTGTTTTATTGATGCCTAAATTTATGCCTAGTATTTTAAATTTAAATGGGGTTGAAGGAAGTTATTTGCAGATATTAGGAATTTTGGGAATAGCTTTAGGCGGGGCTTTTATGGGTTATCTTGTAGATAAATTTGGTTTATTTAAAATTTGCATTTTCTTTTCTTTAACTTTTGTATTTTTTTCTTTTTTATATTTTTATGCTTTATACGAGCTTAAAAATTTGGTTTTGGTGTGTATTTTGTATTCGATTGTTTGTTTTTTAGGTGGGATTAATGTGTTTGCGCCTATTTTAATGAGTGAAGTTTTTAGAGCTAAAATAAGATTTTCAGGAATTTCTTTTTCTTATAATATTGCTTATGCAATTTCAGGTGGTATTACTCCGCAACTCGTTTTTTGGCTTAATACACTCGCGAGTAAAAATGAAAATCCATTTTTATATGGTATGAGTATATATATGATTTTTTTAGCGTTATTGGCTATTTGTGCTGTTTTTATAGTAAAAGATAAAATAAAATTTTGATAATCACTCTTAAAATGTTATAATTAAAATTATATTTTGGAGTTTATAAATGCCTTTTATTATCGAATTACTTAAGCAAAATAAATTAAAGTTGATTTCTTTTTTGCTTTTTTCTTTTATTACAAGTGCTGTTGGAGTTTTAACTCTTGTTTTTATCAATGATTATTTGCTTAAAAATGCACAAAACATTCCTATTTTTTATTTTATTGTTTTGCTTTTGATATTTTTTATAAGTTCTACCATAGTTGAACTTGGACTTAGTATTTTTGGACAAAATTTTATTTTTAAAATGCAAAGGCGCGTAGTAAAGCAGATCTTAGACACCCCTTTGTTAAGAGTGGCTAAAGTAGGTAAGGCTAGAATTTTAGCTTCTTTGGGAAGTGATGTGAGAAATATATCTTTTGGGCTTTTAAGATTGCCTGATTTTTTACAATCAAGTATATTGATTTTATGCACTAGTGTTTATTTATGTTATCTTTCACCACAAATTTTTGCTTTGTGTGTGGTATGGATTATGGTTATTTTTATTACTAATAATTTTTTGATGATGAAAGTATATCAGTATTTTCGAAAGGCAAGGGAAAATGACGATGCTTTGCAAAATAATTACCAAAATATACTAGATGGACATAAAGAACTTTTGATCAATCGTGATAGAGCCAAGCTTTATTATGAAGATGAATTTGAAAATAATGCAAGATTGAAAAAGAAAAATAGTACTTTAGGCAATCTTTTTAACAATCTCTCAAACAACTGGACAAATGTAACTCTTTTGGCTTTAGTGGGCGTAGAGTTTTACTTAGCTTTAAAATTTGAATGGGCAAGTGTTGCAGATGCTACAACTATAGCTCTTTCTATTTTGTTTTTACGAACCCCTTTAGTATCTATGATAGGATCTTTTCCTACTTTGCTTTTGGCAAAAATCGCTTTGGATAAGATCGCAAAATTGGAATTAGATGATTATATAGAAGGTTTTAAAAAAACACATTATATTAGCGAATGGAAAAAAATTTCTTTTAGAAATACTCAATTTGCTTATGAAGAAAATTTTCACTTAAATCCTGTAAATATAGAACTTAAAAAAGGTGAATTGGTATTTTTAATAGGTAAAAATGGAAGTGGTAAATCCACTTTTTGTATGCTTTTGACAGGACTTTTTAAGCCAAGCAAAGGCGGAATTTATGTTGATGATACGCTTATAGATGATAAAAAGTTAGATGAGTATAGATCTCTTATTTCTGCTGTTTTTAGCGATTTTCATCTTTTTACTAAAACCTTAAATAAAGAAAATTTTGCAAGCGAAGAAAAAATTGCTTTTTGGTTGGAGTTTTTAGAACTTAAAGATAAAACAAGTGTCAAAGATAATGAACTGACCTTAACCAAACTTTCTACAGGGCAAAAAAAGCGTTTAGCTATGCTTATAGCCTTGCTTGAAGAAAGGGATATTTTAGTGCTTGATGAATGGGCGGCTGATCAAGATCCTGTTTTTAGAAGATTTTTTTATAAAAAACTTTTACCTTTGTTAAAAGAGCAAGGTAAAACAATCTTTGCTATCACACATGATGATGCATATTTTGATAGTGCTGATAGAATTTTCTTGGCTCAAAATGGTGAAATCAGCGAATTAAAGGGTGAGAATATAAAGGAATTAGCTAAAAATTTAGTAGAAAAATTTGATTAAAGCCCAAAATGGGCTTATATTATTTATCATAGAGCTTTTTTTCTATATCGATATAAAATTCAGCAATTTTTCCATAAGCAACTTCCCAAGCTTTAAGAGTGGCTTCATCAGGATTTAAAAGATTTTTAATAGCCTTTAAAAGGCAAGCTCCAACTATAGGATAATGCTCTTCTTTAACCCCTAAATTAACATGAGTTATGGCAACTTTATCAACAAAGCTTCTCATATTTTCTAAATTTTCTATATTTTTAGCTGCCATTAAAATCGCCATCGCTAAAGCTTTTGGTTGTTCTCCTGAAATTTGTTTTTCCATATTAAACATAGGTTTTACCTCAGGATAATCATTAAACATTATTTTATAAAACTCATTAGTTAAATCCTCTCCATTTTTTTGCAAAATAGGCACACAATCTTTGATGATTTGAATTTGTTCTTTTGTCATAATTTCTCCTTTTTAATGTAAAAGAGATATTTTATATCTTAAAAAGGAGAAAAAAATTGACTTGTGTTAAAATTTTGTATTTAGTTGATTGAAAAAGTCTTGCATTAACATTGTTAATGCTTTATAAAAATGTGTTTTAGCTTTATTGATAACATCAAAACTCCACATATTAAACCAAGTAAAAAATTCTTCTTTTAAGAATTTTTGCAAAGTTATATCATCTTGTTTTTTGATTAAAAAACTAATAAATAATAATTCATTTATCAAGCTATCTGCAGGTTCTTCATTAAAAAAAGAAAAAAAGTTATTTTGCGCAAAAATTTGCTTAACTTTATCAGAATTATCTGAATAAATTTCTTTATTTTCATCAAGATAAAAAGAAGCAAAAGGCGGTGCTTTTACATAATCAACATCGCTTAAAAACAAAGATGTAAAATCACTTGCTATTAATTTATCATCTTCGTTTGAAGATGATAAAAGCTTTAAAGCGGTGCATTGTAATTTGCTATTATTTTTTAAAAACCAATTTTGCCAGAATTCTTCTTTTTTAAGTTTTTCTAGCAAAAAATGATTAGGTGGATTTTGCAAAAAATTGATAAATATATCTATTGCCAATTTTTGCATCAAGAATGTCCCAACATGATTTGAGTACTTATAAGTCCATAAAATAGCATTCTAGTGGTAAACACCCCTAAAAATGCACAAAGTAGGGCAAAATAAGCAAAAAATTTACTTTTAAATTTTTCATGTAAATAATTATGCAAATACCAAGTAACAATCCCAAGTCCTAAGAATGCAAAAGAAAGCGATATAAACCAATCATAGGTTCCACCTAAAAGTTCAAAAGGGTTTACAAGCCCCATAATCCAAGTTTGTCCTACATGTAGGGTTTGTAAAACTATAGCAGTGCTTAAAAGCCCTATGCCTATAAGTCCTGTAAAAAATGACATTTTTCTTTCATGTTCGCTATTTTCAAAAAAACAATGAATAAACAATAGCACTTAAAAATATAGCACTAGCAAAAAAATAAAGCAAAGTGATCTTAAAATCCCAAATAGGTACACTTTCTTGCATGGAACCATAAGCTCCACTCATAAAGAAAAGTCCTAAAATTCCACATATTAGCGTAAGATAAAACACCCAATTTGAAGTTTTTAGATAAAGCAAAAAGCCCAAAGCGCATACAAGAGATACAAATAAAATTTCATTATTCATCCAGCCTATATGCCACTCATTGTTTGCATAAAAACACCCATTCTATTTAATACATTAACAATGTGTATAATATCATTTAAATGAAAAAATGAAGGGATAAAAGCAACCACCATTGCAAATTCCTTTGGATTTTTACCTTCTTTTAATCTCTCATAACACCCATCGCATTTGCTCATATGACCACTTTCATGGTTAAATTGAGGTGCGCCATAATGAAATGCTATAGCACAAGCTTTGCAGCCTATACACATACTATCATCGATTGCTACTATGCCCCATTTATTTTCGTTGTTGCACCGGTTGGATAAGCTTTAAGACAAGATGGATTAGAACAATGATTACAAGAAATAGAAGTGTAGTAAGCAAAAACACTTTGCTCAAAACTTCCATCTTCTTTACAGGTCCAATTTCCCGCTTCAGTCTCAAATACACGGCGAAAATTAACCCACAGGCATATTTTTATAATCCTTGCAAGAAAGTGAGCAAGTCCTACAGTCTACGCATTTGCTTTGATCTAGCATAAAACCAAATTGTGAATTTTCTTCTAATTTTATCTTTTTCTCCTTAAACTTTTGCAATTTCAACTAAAATAGAATATTGTCCATTTCCTTTAGAAATAGCAGTTGGCACTATACTTGCCAAAGAATTCACACAAGTTCCCACATCGATGCCATTTTCATATTTTACCCATGTGCCTTGTGGGGTTACTGCACAACCTGGTATGATTCCTAAGTCATTTCTTACTTGCACCACATCGCCTGTTTTGATACTTCTTTACTCTGCATCTATAGTATTTATCCAAATTTCTTGTGGATTAGCTTCTCTAATTTGTGGAATTTCCCAAAAGCTAGAATGCGTTCTGCCTTTGTAGTGATAGCCAAAAAATTGCAAAGGATACTTTTGTTTTAATGGATCCAAAATCCCTTCTCTTTGGCTTTCAAAAACAGGAATAGGCATTATTGTTGTCCTTCTTTTAATTTCCAAGTTTTTTGCATTTGTGCGAGTTTTGTGCTATAAATTTCTATCTTTCCGCTAGGAGTTTTTAAAGGATTATTGATGGGATCTTTTATAAAACTTTGTAATGCCACTACAGGTTTTACAGGCTCAAATTTTACAAGTCCTTTTTCGCACATTTCTTCAAAACTAGGCAAAAGTGGATTCTTTCTTCATAAAGATATTTTAGCCAATCTTTTTGCGTTCTTCCTTCGCTAAATTCTTTTTCTATGCCAAGTCTTTAGCAAGTTCAAGACACATTTCATAAATAGGTTTTACTTCACCAACTGGCTCGATAGCTTTTTGACAATAAATAATATAAGGCTTATTGCTATAATATCCTGCACTAGGTCTTATAAAATCTTCTTGCTCTAGCATAGTTGCATCAGGTAAGATATAATCTGCGCAGTTATTTGACGGAGTTCTAGTTACATTAATATCTCTACTATACACTCACACAAATTCTCATCGTTTAAAATATCATGCACTTATTTAATGGTGTTGTGCTGATTTGTAAGGCAATTTCCTGCTGTATTAAAATAAATTTGATATTTTGTTTTAATTGTGTTTTACCACGTACTCCATCGCTAATATCTGCCATTTCTTTTCCGCGATAAATGGCATCTGTGAATAAAAAACAAGGCTTTATGGTGGTAATTTCTCTTGCAAGTTGAACTATGTGGTTTATAATCTTGCTAGCCCAATCAGGAGTTTTTTCTACTCCATCGTTTAGTCCTAAAACATAGCTTTCATAGCTTGAGTTTTGGTTGTATCTTGTGGCAGAGTATTTTCGCTAAAGCTTATGGTGTATTTATCAAGAAAAGTTCTATCAAGTAAATCTTTTTATCATCACATAATCAAAGCTGCATCGGTTCCTGGTGTTAAAGGCTTTTTGATAAGCATAGCCTACTCCACCACCTCCCATTCTAGTTTCAACATGATTTGCTCCAAAAAATATAGCTAATTTTGCAGAGCGTAAAGTGTATATATCGCTAGCAGGAGATCCTCCATAGAAAAAATTCATAGCATTTGAAATTTGAGCCGTAGAATAAGAATTATGATAATTTAAATAATCACCATAAAGATTTAAAAGTCTAGCCCATGGACCTTGTGTACAGCGATTGATTATTGTTCTTGTTGCATAATTTATATAAAAGGCTTCATTGCCGTATTTTTCTTTAATTTCTTGCATTTTGGCAGAAATTTCATCAAAAGCTTGTTTCCAAGAAATAGGCATAAAAATTTACCTTCACCCCTTTTTCCCACTCTTTTTAAAGATCTTTTTAGGCGATTTGCGTTGTAAACTTTATATCTTGAACTACGCCCTCTAATACAGGCTCTTGCTTGACGATTATCAAAGCTATCATCACCTTCATTATCAGTACTGATTATTTAATAATTCCATCTTGAGTATGCACTTTTACAGGACATTTTGTTCCGCAATTTACATTACATTCAGCCCATTTGCTGATCAATGGTGGAGTTTTTAATAAATTTGCACTTAGACTTATAGGACTTAAGGTTAAGCCACTAAACAAGGAACTCCATTTTAAAAATCTCTACGATTTTGTTTCATGTTATCTCCTTGCATTTATGTGACAAAAGTAATTGCAATTATAATACAAATAATAATTTTATTCAATTAAAATTAAGACTTTAAAACTCCTAAATATAAGCTTTATAATGGATTTTTCGTTTATGAATTTAACTTCAAAAAATAAAAATTTGAATAATATAATGATAAAAATTTATTAAATATAGTATTTAAATAGAAATTTATAACTAAAATATAACTTTATCCCCCGTATAGGCTTGCGAGTTGAGTTTTTTTGTTTTATAATTTTGTGCGTTATTAAAATAAAAAGGTTTTTTATGTTGAGATTTTTAATTTTTGTATTGTTACTTTTTGTAAATTTAGAAGCAAAAATCCCAAAAGATACACTTATTGTAGCGGTTGAAAATGAAATCACAAGGATAAATCCTGCTTATAGTGAGGATCATGATGCAGTGATTAATCTTGTATTTTCAGGGCTTACGCGTTTTGATGAATATATGAGTTTAAAACCTGATTTGGCTAAGTCTTGGGATGTTAGTAAAGATGGGCTTGTTTATGATATTTTTTTAAGAGATGATGTTTTATGGCATGATGGAGTCAAATTTGGTGCTGATGATGTGAAATTTAGTATAGAAGCCTTTAAAAATCCTAAAAACAATTCTTCTGTTTATGTCAATTTTGAAGACATTAAAAGTGTGGAAATTTTAAATCCTTCTCATGTAAAAATCACACTTTTTAAACCTTATCCCGCATTTTTAGATGCTTTAAGCATAGGAATGCTTCCTAAACATTTGCTTGAAAATGAGAATTTAAACACAAGCTCTTTTAATCAAAATCCTATAGGCACAGGTCCTTATAAATTTGTAAAATGGAAAAAAGGTGAATATGTTGAATTTAAAGCCAATGAACATTTTTATCTTGATAAGGTAAAAACTCCAAGACTTATTATAAAACACATTTTTGATCCTTCTATAGCTAGTGCCCAGCTTAAAAATGGCAAGATAGACGCAGCTTTAATCGATGTTTCTTTGCTAAATATTTTTAAAAATGATGAAAATTTTGGAATTTTACGTGAAAAATCGGCTGATTATCGGGCTTTAATGTTTAATTTTGATAATGAATTTTTAAAAGATTTAAAAGTAAGACAAGCTTTAAATTACGCAGTTGATAAAGAAAGTATAGTAAAAAATCTTTTACATGATTATGCTTTTGTGGCCAATCACCCTTTAGAGCGTTCTTGGGCAAATTCTAAGAATTTTAAAATTTACAAATATGATTCTAAAAAAGCCGAGGACTTGCTTGTAAGTGCAGGTTTTAAGAAAAATGAAGATGGAAATTTTGAAAAAGATGGGAAAATTTTAGAATTTGAAATTTGGGCGATGAGTAATGATCCTTTAAGGGTAAGTTTAGCTGGAATTTTGCAAAGCGAATTTAGAAAAATAGGAGTTGTAAGCAAGGTGGTGGCTAAACCTGCTGGAAGTTTTGATTATTCTAAAGTGGATAGTTTTTTAATAGGCTGGGGAAGTCCTTTAGATCCTGATTTTCACACTTTTAGGGTATTTGAAAGTTCGCAAGATAGTGCTTTAAATGATGAGGGTTGGAATTTTGGACATTATCATGATAAAAAAGTGGATATAGCCTTGCAAAAAGCAAGAAATACTTCAAATTTAGAAGAGAGAAAAAAATATTATAAAGATTTTATAGATGCTTTGTATGAAAATCCTCCTTTTATTTTTTTAGCCTATCTTGATTTTGCTTTAGTTTATAATAAAGATTTAAAAGGTATCAAAGCAAGGACTTTAGGTCATCATGGAGTGGGTTTTACTTGGAATGTTTATGAGTGGAGTAAATAGTGCTAAAACGCTTAGTTTTTAGTATCTTTATAGCATTTTTTAGCACTTTTTTATGTTTTATTTTGCTTTATTTTAGTAAAGGCAGTATAGCTTATGCTAATGGAGTTAATTCACAAAGTAAAGAATTTGTTCAAAGAATAGAACAAAATTTAGGGCTTGATAAGCCTTTGTTAGAGCAGTATAAAATTTGGCTTTTTAAGGCTTTAAAAGGAGATTTAGGGGTTTCTTTTTTAAGTGGAGAAAGTGTTTTAAAGCTTATAAAAGAAAGAATTTTTAATACTTTTATTTTGGGTTTTAGTGCCTTAATGCTTTTATTTTTACTCAGTGTTTTTTTGGCACTTTTGGGATATTATTATAAAGAAAGTTTTATAGATAAAATCATCACTTTTTTAGCTTTTAATTTTTTTGCTTTACCTCCTTTTGTTTTGGCTTTATTGTTTGTTTTGATTTTTGGAATTTTTTGGAAAATTTTGCCTGTTATGGGAAGTAGTGATATAGGCTTTGAAGATGATTTTTTAAATCGTTTAGAGCATTTGATTTTGCCTGTTTTGGTGCTTGTTTTATCACATTTGGCGTTATTTTTAAGGATTGCTAGAAATTTTATCAATGAAAGTTTTTCTCAAATTTTTATTCAAAATTTATACGCTAGAGCTTTGAGAGAAAAAGATATTTATTTTTTAGTTTTGAAATATTCTTTAAGTCCTATTGTGGCTTATTTTGGGGGAAGTGCTTTAAGTTTTATGATGGGAACTTATGTGGTAGAAAGTGTCTTTGCTTACGAGGGGCTTGGATCTTTACTTTTTAAAAGTATTATTTTTAAAGATTATCCTATTGTGCTTGCGCTTATATTTTTTAGTGTTTTGCTTGCAGCATTTTTTACATTTTTAAGTGATATTGTAGCTAGGATTTTAAATCCTAGATTAAGAAGGCTTGATTTTGTTTAAATTTCTTATCATACTTGCGCCTTTAATTTTTTTGTTTTTATGCGCCTTGTTTGCACCTTTTTTGACTCCTTTTGATATTTTAAGTACTCATTTAGAAAATTTGCATCAAGCTCCTAATTTTACTTATATTTTAGGGACTGATTTTTTAGGCAGAGATTTGTTTTCTCGTTTGCTTTTTGCTTTGAGAAATTCTTTGATTATAGGTGTTGGTGGATCTTTATTGTCTATTATCTTTGCTTTGTGTTATTTGTTTTTAGCACGATGTTTTTTTTATATTTTTTGGATGCGTATTTTAGAGTTTTTTTTAGCCTTGCCTGCTTTTTTACTTATGATGTTTTTTCAAAGTATGATAATTTCTGATGTGTTTTTGATGATTTTTTTAATCGCTTTAATTCATTGGTGTTTCATAGCAAGAATTATAGAAAGTGAATTAAAAAGACTTGAAAATTTAGATTTTTACAAAGCAAATATAGTGCTTGGAAGAACTAAATTTAGAGTTTTTTTTAAAGATTTAATACCTGCTTTAAAAACACTGATTTTTACACTTTTTATATTTAATATCGTTCATGCTATAGCCACAGAAGCTACTTTGAGTTTTTTTGGACTGGGTTTAGGATTTGAAATTCCAACTTTAGGTACTCTTTTGAGTGAGTCTTCAAAAGCAGTTTTTATAGGTGCTTGGTGGATGATACTTTTTCCACTTTTAAGCTTGCTTTTGTTGTTTTTACCTCTTTTATGGTTGGGTAATTTTTTACAAAAAATTTGGGGTATAAGATCTTGAAGGTAAGAAATTTAAATATTAGTTTGAAGAATAATTTATTGCTTAAGGATATTAATTTAGATATAAAAACAGGCAAAACTTTAATGATACTAGGACAAAGTGGAGTGGGTAAAAGCTTGTTAGGAAAAGCTTTGGTAAGACTTTTAGATTCTAACTTCACAATAAGTTTTGATGAATTAAGTTTTCATAATTCTTGTATTTTTAATTTTAACAAAAAAGAGCTTAGAGATTTTCGTTCTAAGGTGGCACTTGTTTTACAAGATGCAGAGCTTAGTCTTTATCCTTATTTGGATATTGGAAATTTATGTCATCTTGTTTTAAAAACTCATACAAAATTAAAACAAAAAGAAAGAAAAGATTATGCTTTTTCTTATTTTAAAAAATTAGGATTTGAAAATCTTGATCGTTTGTGGCATTCTTATGCTAATGAATTAAGTTTGGGTATGGCAAGAAGGGTAAGCCTAGCTTTAGCATTATTAAATCAACCCCAAATTTTAATTTGTGATGAAATCACAGCTTCTTTGGATAAAGAAAACGCTTCTAAGATTATATCGATTTTAGAAGAATTAAAAAATAACACAGCCTTAGTTTGCATCACTCATGATTTAAATTTGGTAAATTCTTTAGCAGATGAAATTCTTATGCTAGAAAAAAATAGTTCAAATTTATATAGCTTAGATGAGTTTTTAAGGTATTATAATGCTTAAAGTTTGTAATTTAAGTAAGTTTTATGAGCTTAAAAAGCATTGGTATTTAAAAAAAGAAAGACATATTATTTTTGATAATATCAATTTTTCTTTAAATGAAAATGACAATTTAATAATTTTAGGTAAAAGTGGTGCAGGTAAAAGTACATTAGCTAGAATTCTTTGTTTTTTAGAAGATCCAAGCGAGGGTGAGGTATGGTATGAAAATCTTAACTTACACAAGCTTGATAAAAACAAACAGAGACTTTTAAGAAAGCAAATTCAGTATTGCTTTCAAGATCAAAAAATGGCTTTAAACCCTTATAAAAAAATCAAAAATCTTATACAAGATGGTTTGGAAAATTTTAATTTACAAAAGAATGATGATTTGATTTTAGAATTTTTTGATTTTTTTAGTCTAAAAAAACAAATTTTAGAACAAAAACCCTATGAGTTAAGCGGAGGAGAAGCCACACGCGTAGGTCTTATCCGTGCTTTGGTGTTAAATCCTAAATTGTTGATTTTAGATGAAATTACTTCAGCGCTTGATATTAAAACTTCTAAAGAAATTTTAACTTTTTTATATGACTATCAGCAAAAAAATAATATTTCTTATATATTTATAACCCATCAAAGTGATCTTTTTTATAAATTTAATCATAAAAAATTAAAACTTTAAAAAATATTTTTTAATATAAGTTTCAATATAGAAAGTTTAGAGTAAAATAAAGAAAAGTGTAAATTTAATTTTTGTTGTGGAGTGATTAAAGTGCTTTAAAAAAGGAGAATAAATGTCTCATATAGATGCTTCGCATCCTTATTTTGGTATTTTTTTAATGCTAGTACTTGCTAGTGTTATTTTTTTTGGACTGGTTTTTTTAGCTTCAAAAATTGGTAATAATTTTGCCGCAAAAAATCGCAAAAAATTAGGACTTGGAATTTATGAATGTGGTCCTATTCCTGTTAAACAAGCTAACAAGATTAACTCTCAATTTTTCATCATCGCCTTAATCTTCATACTTTTGGATATAGAAGTTGTGTTTTTATTTCCTTGGGCTTTGATTTTTAAAGATTTAGGTTGGTTTGGGCTTTTAGAAGTTTTTGTTTTTATCGTACTTTTAGGAGTTGGATTTTTATATGCTTATAAAAAAGGAGCGTTTGCATGGCAGAGCATCAAGTAAATTATGCAAGTGGCTTGCCCGTCGTTTTAACTAGCGTTGATAAACTAGTTCAATGGGGTAGGAGTAATTCTTTATGGGCTTTATCTTATGGACTTGCCTGTTGTGCGATTGAGATGATGGCGGCTGGGGGTTCAAGATATGATTTTGATAGATTTGGAACGATTTTTAGAGCTTCACCACGCCATAGTGAAGTGATGATTATCGCAGGAACTTTATGTAAAAAACACGCTGAATTTACAAGAAGACTTTACGATCAAATGCCTGATCCTAAATGGGTGATTTCTATGGGAAGTTGTGCCAATACAGGCGGTATGTTTAATACTTATTCTACAGTTCAAGGAGTGGATAGAATTATACCTGTAGATATTTATGTACCAGGTTGTGCTCCACGCCCAGAAAGTTTTCAGTTTGCTTTGATGATTTTGCAAAAAAAGATCCGCAAAGAAAAAGCAAGTCGTAAAATCGCACCTAAAAGGTTGATATGATGAGAAAGTATAGCGATAAAAAAAATGCTCAAACTCAAAATTATTACAAAGATAGATTTTATCACGCGCCACACACTGTAAAATCTGATGTTAATGAAAGTGTTTTTAAAGATGATTTTGAAGTTTTAAAAACTCAAGTAGAAATTTTAAATTCCTTTGTAGAGCTTGATTTTTGGGTAATAGAAATTAAAAAAGAAGACAATGTTAAAACTTTGCAAATGCTTAAAACTTTAGGGTATTTAAGTTTTACAGAGGCAAGTGCTATTGATTTTGTAGCAGATAAAAATGGTTTTGAAGTGTTTTATCAGCTTTTAAATTTAGAAAAAAAATTAAGAGTGAGAATAAAAACTTTTGTAGGCGTAAAAGAGCGTTTGCAAAGCGTGGCTCATGTTTTTAAAGGGGCAAATTGGAGTGAGAGAGAAATTTATGATATGTTTGGAATTTTCATCATAAATCATCCCAATTTAAAACGCATTTTAATGCCTGATGATTGGTTTGGACATCCGCTTTTAAAAACTTATCCTTTAAAGGGTGATGAGTTTGCAAGATGGTATGAGATTGATAAAATTTTTGGTAAAGAATATCGTGAAGTAGTGGGTGAAGAACAAAGAGATTCTGGTTTTGTTGATGATAAAGATACGCTAAATTTTGCAAGACTTTATCATGAAGTGCCAAAAGGTGGTCAAAAGAAGGAAATTTCCTTTAAACAAGAATATCAAGAAGATGAAGGCGTAGCTTTTGTAAAAAAAGTAAAACGTGATGAAGCAAAAATTTTAGAGAAAAGGCGTTAAAATGCAAATTCCTAGCAAGTTAAAACCTTATTATGAAAATATAGCTTTTGAGCAAGAAGACTCAAAAATGATTATCAATTTAGGCCCTCAACACCCTTCAGCACATGGAAATTTACGTCTTATTTTAGAACTTGATGGAGAGCAAGTTGTAAAAGCACGTCCTTGTATAGGTTATATGCATCGTGGTATGGAAAAAATGGCTGAAAATATGATTTATCAAGAATTTATTCCTACTACTGATAGAATGGATTATATCGCCGCTTCAGCGAATAATTATGCTTATTGTGCAGCGGTTGAAAAGCTTTGTGGTTTAGAGATTCCACGCCGTGCAGCAGTCATACGCATGATACTTTTAGAATTAAACCGTATCGCATCGCATTTACTTTGGCTTGCCACTCATGCGCTTGATATTGGTGCGATGAGTGTGTTTTTATACTGCTTTAGAGAACGTGAATATGTTTTGGATTTGATAGAAAAGTATTGCGGTGCAAGGCTTACGCATTCTTCTATGAGAATAGGTGGGGTTATGCTTGATTTACCTGAGAATTATTTAGAAGAAATGCTTGCATTTTGCGATAAATTTCCAAATGATTTAAAAGATTATGAAGATCTTTTAGATGATAATAGAATTTGGCGTTTAAGAACTGAAAATGTAGGTGTGGTTACCAAAGAACAAGCCTTAAATTGGGGTTGTACAGGTGTGATGTTAAGAGGAAGTGGTATAAAATACGATATACGCAAAGAAGAGCCTTATTTGCTTTATAATGAAGTTGAATTTGGTGTGCCTTATGCTACGCAAGGGGATTCTTATGCAAGATATAAAGTTTATATGCAAGAATTTCGTGAAAGTTTGAAAATCCTTAGACAATGTGCCACGCTTTATAAAGATACTCCGCCTGAAATTTTAGCTACGCATCCTGAGTATGTAAGTGCTTCAAAGGAGCAAATTTTAACGCAGAATTATTCCTTAATGCAGCATTTTGTTTTAATTACTCAAGGTTTAAAACCTCCTAAAGGCGAAGTTTATGTGCCTACTGAAAGTCCAAAAGGTGAGCTTGGCTTTTTTATCCATAGTGATGGTACAGGAAGACCTTATCGTTTAAAGGCTAGAACGCCTAGTTATTGGCATTGTGCGTTTTTTGAAGAAATGCTTGTAGGTACTTATTTGGCTGATGTTGTAGCCATTATGGGTAATGTAAATATAGTTTTAGGTGAGATAGATCGATGAAAAGAGTAGATTTAAGAAAAAGCAAAGAGCTTTTTGAAGATTTAGCACAAATCATAAAAGAAGCAAAACAAGGTGAGGTTTTAGTGGTGCTTTTTGAAATCGGCGATTTTTCTCCTGTTGAAAAAAGTTTTTCTTTTGTAAAAGAACAAGGCTGTGAGCTTTTAAATTCTTTGAAATTTAATCAAGTGGATTGGACTATTGTTATAAAAAAGGAGAGGGTATGATTTATGATAATGCTCTTTGTTTTTTAGATATGCCAAGCCTTAAAAACAAAAATTTATGTGAAAAAATAGGTGTAAATAGCATTAATATTTCTTGTTTGGAAGATAAAAATTTAAAAGCTAAATTTTACAAATGCGAAATTGCAAGTTTGAGTTTTGTTTTGGCCTTGCTTTGTAAATTAAGCGATGAAGGGCATTTTTGCGATTTAGATGAGGGATATTTAAGTGCTGAATCTTGTTTTGGAGAGGAAGAAGCAGGCGAAGTGCTTGCTTTTTTAAAAGAGGCTAAGTATTTAATTATAGATAAAAATATCCATTCTTATAAAGATAGTGAAAATATCAAATATTTTTTGAATTTCCTAAGTGTAAAATATGGATTAAAGATTTTAGATAGCGATGAAGAAGAATGCGATTTTAAAAAGGCAAAATTAAACACCCTAAAAGAACTCGATAATTATGACGGGTTAGTGCTTTTTAGAGCAAATTTGCAAGATAAAAATTTACATTGTTCAAAGCAATTTTTACAAATTGCAAAATGCAAAGATCAAAGTGAAGTTGAAATTTTGGCTAAAGATTTTAGTCTTAAAACCAAGCTTTGTTTAGATGAAAATTTACAAGGCACCATAGCTTTTTTAAATTATGAAAACAATGGTTTTGATTTTACTCCAATTCGTATAAAGGAAGCAAAATGACAGTTAAGATTAATGGTATAAATTGCGCCTTTGAAGAAGGCGAATATATTTTAAATATAGCAAGAAGAAATGATATTTTTATCCCAGCGATTTGCTATCTTTCAGGCTGTAGTCCTACTTTGGCTTGTCGTATGTGTATGGTTGAAGCTGATGGTAAAAAGGTATATTCTTGCAATACTAAAGCAAAAGAGGGTATGGTTGTAGAAAGTGATTTAAAAAATCTTTGGGATGAAAGAAATGAGATCATGCAAGCTTATTGTATCAATCATCCTTTAGAATGTGGAGTTTGCGATAAATCAGGCGAGTGTGAATTGCAAAATTTCACTCATAAAAGTCGTGTAAATGTTCAAAAACATTGGATTAAAGACACGCATAAACCGCATAAACATTGGGGAATGATTAATTACGATCCCGCACTTTGCATAGTATGTGAGCGTTGTATTACAGTTTGTAAGGATAAAATCGGCGAAAGTGCTTTAAAAACCGTTCCTCGTGGCGGAGATAGTGTGGATAATAGCTTTAAAGAGAGCATGGGAAAAGATGCTTATGCGATTTGGACTAAATTTCAAAAAAGTTTGATAGGTCCTGCAAATGGCGACACGCTTGATTGTTCATTTTGTGGGGAATGTACAAGCGTATGCCCAACAGGAGCTTTGATAGGTTCGAAATTTCAATACACTTCAAATATTTGGGAACTTAAAAGAATCCCTGCTTCAAATCCGCATTCAAGCGATTGTGAGTTGATGTATTATGATATTAAGCAAAGTGGTATTAGCAATCAAAAAGAAAAAATTTATCGTGTGAGTAATGATTTTGCCTTTGCGAGTTTAAATAAGGCTGCAAGATTTGCTTTTGATACGCAAAATGAGGCAGATAAAGATGAAAAAGCCTTTAAAGAACTTGTGGAGCTTTTTGAGAAAAATGAAATTAAAAACATTAAATTTAATAGTTTTATTACCAATGAAGAAGCTTTGATTTTACAAAATTTAAAAAAGAAATTTAATCTTTCTTTGATCAATGAAGAAGCTTTGAAATTTAAAGAATTTTTACAAGAATTTATCGCTAATTCTGGCGAGTTTTATAGTGCTAATACTCAAGATATAACAAAAAGTGATTTTTTGGTTGTGGCTGGAATGCTTTTAAGATATGATGCTCCAACACTTAGCTATAAAATCAATAATGCTTTAGTGATGAATAAAGGCTCAGGGCTTTATTTTCATCCTATGGAAGATATGGGTATAGCAAAATATTCTAAAAATTTTATTTCACACATTCATAAAAGTGGCGATGAAGAGCAAATTTTATATTTTTTACTTCAAAAATTTAGCCAAGATGAAGGTATTAAAACTCATTTAGCAGAGTTTTTTGTTAGTGAAAATAAAGAAATAGAAGAAAGTATCAACGAAGAAGTTGTAGAGCAAGTCATAGAAAAAGATGAAGAAGGCAATGAAATCCAAAAAGAAGTAAAAAAAGTCGTGCCTAAGAAAGTGAAAAAAATCATAGAAGTGCAACGCTCTATTTTTGCTAAAAATTTAGGCATAGATGAAGATAAATTAGAAGATTTATTGCTTAAAAAAGCAAATTTTACTCTTGTTATAGGGAGTGATTTTTATTTTCATAAAAATGCGAAAAAACTTGCTAAATTACTTGCTTTGATCCAAAATACCACTCCTTTTAAAGTCTTTTTAAATCCTACGCATACCAATACCTTAGGTGTGGCCATGATTTGCGATTTGGATAAAAACACACAAGAAGGCAAGACTTTAGGTTATAATGAAAAAGGTGATTTTAGTTTTTCTTATGAAGAGCATGCAAATTTAGCTAGTGCGAGTTTAAATCAGCAAGAAGGAACTTTTTTAAATTACGATAAAAGAGTGGTGCCAACTAACGCTGCTTTAGAATTTAAGGGATATTTTTTAAATGATTTAGCTAATGCTTTAGGTTTTGATGAGGAATATACCATAAATTATACTAAGAGACTCCCTATAAATAAAGGTTTTTCTCCGATTGATTTTGATCATTTAGACAATTTTTATACCAATGCAGGCGATTGTAAAAGGGGATATGAGCTTAATTTAGAATGTTTTAAACAAGTTGCTAAAAAAGAATTCATCTCTCCAAATTTTGAAAATTTAAACCCAAAAGAAGATGAAATTTTGCTTTATAGTGCTAATCCTAGCTATCAATTTGGTAGATTTTCAAATCGTGCTAGTGCGATTAATGAGGTGATTTTTTTAGGTGTAAGTGAAAATTTAGCTAAAGAGAAAAATTTAAAAGATAAAGATCTTGTAAAACTTAAAATAAAAGATAAAGAATTAAGCCTTAGTGTGCGTGTGGATAAGGATATAAAAAATGGAGCTTTCTTACCGTATTTTGATGAAAAACTTGACACGCTAAGCTTTTTTGATGAAAGATTTGTTGTGGCGAATTTAGAAAAATTAGGAACAAACCATGAGTGATTTTGCTTTTTTTGCTTTAGAGGCTTTGATTAAATGTATTATTGTCATTGCAATATTTGCGAGTTTAGCAGGTCTTGCAACTTATGCTGAAAGAAAAGTTTTAGCTTATTTTCAAAGACGCATAGGGCCTGATATGGTAGGGCCTTTTGGGCTTATTCAACTTGTAGCTGATATGATAAAACTTTTTACTAAAGAAGATATAATCCCTTCAAATTCGCAAAAATTTATTTTTGCTATAGCACCTTTGATTTCTGCTATTTGTGCTTTTGTTTCTTTAGCGGCTATTCCTATGCTACCTGAATTTACTTTATTTGGAAGGGTGATTCAGCCTATAGTGGCAGATATCAATGTAGCTTTGCTTTTTGTCATCGGCACTTCAGGACTTTGCTTTTATGCGGTGTTTTTGGGTGGACTTGCAAGTAATAATAAATGGTCGATTTTAGGGGCTGCAAGAGGGCTTGTAGCGATTATTTCCTATGAAAGCGTAGGAGCTTTGGCTTTGATTGCTATTGTAATGCTTGTAGGTTCTTTTTCTTTGGTGGATATTAACAATTATCAAAGTGATGGATTTTTTTCTTGGCTTATTTTTAAACAGCCCTTGGCTTTTGTGCTTTTTATAATTGCTTTATTTATAGAGACCAATAGAACTCCGCTTTGTTTGACGGAAAATGATGCTGAAATTGTAGCGGGTTATGGAACGGAGTATTCGGGTTTAAGATGGGGTATGTTTTTTATAGGTGAATATGCTTCTATGATAGCTGGAGCTATTTTGGTAACTCTTTTGTTTTTAGGGGGTTTTAACAGCTTTTGGATTATTCCTGGTTGGATTATGATGATAGTAAAATCAAGTTTTATTTTCTTTTGGTATTTTTGGGCAAGAGCTGCTTTTCCGCAATTGCGTCCAGATCAAGTGATGAAAATGTGCTATTTGATCTTAATCCCTTTAGCGGTTTTAAACCTTTTAATCACTGCTTTGGCAGTTCTTTTATAGGAGTTTGATATGAAAAATTATTATTTAGTGGATGAGAAAAGAAAAACTCCTGTTAGCACTTGGGAGAAAATTTCACAAGCTTTGCGTAGAAGCGTTAAACTAGAGCTTTTTGTAGGGCTTTTTGTGATGATGAGAGAATTACTTAAGAGAAATAATAGCGCTACGATTAAATATCCTTTTGAAAAGGTAAAGCTTGACAATCGTTACCGTGCTGTTCATCGTTTGATGCGTTTTATAGAAAGCGAAAATGAAAGATGTATAGGTTGTGGGCTTTGCGAAAAAATTTGCATTAGTAATTGTATCAGAATGGAAACTTCTTTAGATGAAAATGGGCGTAAAAAAGTAGGAAATTATAGTATTAATTTAGGGCGTTGTATTTATTGTGGTTTTTGCGCTGAGGTTTGCCCAGAACTTGCTATAGTACATGGGACAGAGTATGAAAATGCAGCCGAGCAAAGGTCTTATTTTGGCTATAAGCAAGATTTTTTAACTCCTATTGATAAGCTTAAAAATCAAGTTGAATTTGAAGGAGCAGGAAGTCTTAGAAAGGATGCAAATTTGTGGGTTAAAAAAACGCCAAATTATTACGATGTGATGATTGAAAGAGCCTTAGAAAATCAAAATACGCAAGAGCAAGGAGAAAATAAATGATAGAAAATTTGGCTTTTGTATTTTTTAGTGTAGTGGTTTTAGGCTTTTTTGGTATTGCGGTTTTAAGTAAAAATATGCTTTATTCTCTTTCGGCTTTAGCGGGTGGAATGGTGTTTTTATCGGGATTTTATTTTTTACTTGATGCAGAGTTTTTAGGCGTGATACAAATTATTGTTTATAGTGGAGCTGTACTTGGACTTTATAGTTTTGCGATGATGTTTTTTGATACTTCTAAGGAATTTAAAGAACAACTTAAAGCTAAAAAAAGTTTTTTTACTTTGGTGGTTTTAAGTGCAATTTTACTTTTGGCCATGCTTATAGGTTTTAAATACCAAAATATCAGCACGGATTTGCCTTTAAATGATCCTGCTTTGTTTGATTTTAATAAACAACTGGCTTTAGCGATTTTTTCAAAATATCTTTTGGCTTTTGAATTCATAGCCATTTTACTTTTGATTGCTTTAGTTTGTGCTATAGTACTTACTCATAAAGAGCTGGCAAAGGAAAAACAATGATAGAAAAGTATTTTTTTATAGCTATTTTAATGTTTGTCATAGGGCTTGTAGGGATTTTAAAAAGACAAAATCTCATCATGCTTTTTATTTCGAGTGAAATTTTATTAAATAGTGCTAATTTAGCCTTAGTAGCAGCTTCTAAAATGCACAATGATTTAAATGGACAGGTTTTTGCACTTTTTATCATGGGTGTAGCGGCTTGTGAAGTAGCTGTTGGTGTAGCTTTGTGTGTGCTTTGGTATAGAAGAAAAGGCACTTTGGAATTAAAAAGCTTAAAAGAAGTGGAGGCTTAGTATGCAAAATTTGGCTTTGATTTCTCTTTTTAGTCCTTTTATTGCTTTTTTGTTTGCAAGTTGTTTTGCTTTGAGTGAGAAAAAACAATTTGTAGGGATAATTTGCTCACTTCTAATAGCTTTGAGTGCTTTTTGTTCTTTGTATTTGCTTTTTTGCAATGAAGCTTTTAATGTGAGTTTGTTTGAATGGTTTGCTGGAGTAAATTTTGGATTTGATATAGATGCCATTTCGCTTACTATGATGAGTGTTGTAGGTATTGTAGCTACTTGTGTGCATTTTTATAGTATTTTTTATATGGCTCATGATGAAGGTTTTAATAAATTTTTTGCTTATTTAGGACTTTTTGTCTTTTCTATGCTTTTTTTAGTTATGAGTGATAATTTCTTAGGACTTTTTGTAGGTTGGGAAGGTGTTGGGCTTTGCTCTTGGTTGCTTATAGGTTTTTGGTATAAAAATGATACTTATTCTTTTGCAGCTAATGAAGCTTTTATTATGAATCGTATTGCAGATTTGGGTATGCTTTTAGGAATTTTTTGGCTTTATTTACAAGCAGGAACTTTAAAATATAATGAAGTTTTTTCCATGGCACAAAGCCTAGATCACAATGCTTTGATCTTAATCGCAACTTGTTTATTTATAGGAGCTATGGGAAAATCTGCACAATTTCCTTTTCACACTTGGCTTGCTGATGCTATGGCAGGGCCAACTCCTGTTTCTGCATTAATCCATGCAGCAACCATGGTAACAGCGGGGGTTTATTTGGTAATTCGTGCTAGCACGCTTTATGATTTAGTTCCTGAGGTTTCTTATATTATTGCCTTACTTGGAGCTTTTGTAGCGATTTTTGCAGCCTCTATGGCTTTGGTGGCTAGGGATTTAAAACGCATTATTGCTTACTCTACCTTATCACAACTTGGATATATGTTTGTAGCTGCAGGACTTGGGGCTTATGGTATAGCTTTATTTCACTTAGCTACACATGCTTTTTTTAAATCTTTACTTTTTTTAGGTGCTGGAAATGTAATGCATGCTATGAATGATAAATTAGACATTAAAAAAATGGGTGGACTTTTTAAACCTTTAAAATTTACGGCTATTTTGATGTGTATAGGATCTTTAGCTTTAGCAGGAATTTATCCTTTTGCAGGATTTTTCTCTAAAGATTTGATTTTAGGATATTCTTTCATTTCTTTTCACCATGGTATTTTTTTAGTGCTTTTAATCGCAGCTTTTTTAACAGCATTTTATAGCTTTAGACTTTTAATGTTGGTATTTTTTACCCCTGCAAGGCATGATGAACATCCACATGAAGCAAGTAAAATCGCACTTTTGGCTATGAGTCCTTTGATGGTTTTAGCTATTGTTGCAGGATTTTTTGAACATAGTTTTTTTGAATATTTAAGCACAAAATTAGTTTTTATTGATGCACAAAATCAAATTGTAATGATTTGTGCGAGTGTAGCAGCTATTTTGGGTGTAATTTTGGCTATTTTTGCTTATAAAAATTCTTGGTTTAAAGAAAGTATTGAAGAAAATAAAATTCACAAACTTTTAAGTAATGATTATTTTATTCCTAGATTCTATCATCAATTTATTGTTTCAAAATATGAAAGCTTATGTGCGATTTTAAAACATTGTGATCTTTATATTTTTGATAGAATAGTTGAAAAAATTGCTTTTTATTCTCAAAATATTTCACAAAAAATGATTATGCCAAACAGCTTAAACTTAATGCTTAGATTTTTGGTGACAGCTTTTGTGATTTTGTTGATTTTGGTATGGATGGTGTAAAATGCTAAATTATTTGATATTTTTTCCTTTAATTTCTGCTTTTGTGGTTTTGCTTTTAAATCGTGGAGGCGTTAAGGTTTTTAGCGTTGTTGTAAGTTTTATGATTTTGGCTTTAAATTTGGATATTTTTGCGGATTTTTTACAAGGGGCAAGCTTTGATTATAATCTCTCTTTTAAAATTTTGAAATTTTTTAGCTTTCATGTAGGAGTAGACAGTATCGCAATTATATTGATGCTTTTAAGTTCTTTGATGATATTTTTAAGCTTTTTATTTTTAAAGCTGGAACAAAAAGCGCTTGTATCTTGTATATTCTTTTTAGAATTTGCTATTATGGGACTTTTTAGCGCAAAAGATGGTTTGTTATTTTATGTTTTTTGGGAATTTTCTCTTTTGCCTTTGCTTTATATTATGGGAGTTTATGGTAAAGATTTTAGAGCAGGGGTGAAATTTTTTATCTATGCTTTTGCGGGTTCAATTTTAATGCTTGTAGCATTGATTTATCAAGCTTATTTAAATTATCAACTTTTAAACATCTTCACTTTTGACTTGGAAATTTGGAAAAATAATGCCTCAGCAGTAAATTTCACAGAGCAACTTTTACTTTTTGGAGCATTTTTTATCGCTTTTGCTATCAAAGCTCCTTTATTTCCACTTCATACTTGGGCACCTAAGGTTTATGCAAATTCGCCTGTACTTGTTTCTGTAATGCTTGTAGTTTTTAAAATGGCTCCTTTTGGATTTTTACTTTTTTGTTTACCACTTTTTCCAGATGCGAGTGTGTATTTTATGCCTTTAATTGTAGCTTTATGCATAGTGAGTATCGTTTATAATGCTTTAATTGCTTATAGAGCAGAAAATATTAAAGAATTGATCGCTTATAGTTCTATTTCACATCTTGGTGTGATGATTTTGGGAATTTTTTCTTTAAATGCTTTGGGTATTAGTGGTGCGGTTTTTTATATGTTTGCACACGGTATTGTAACGGGAGCTTTATTTTTAATGGTTGAACTTTTACACCAAAGATATCATACTTATGATATTTCTTTTTACCATTCTTTGGCTAAAAAAGCACCTTTATTTTCAATTTTCTTTATGCTAATTTTACTTGCGAGTGTTTCTTTGCCTTTAACTGTTTCTTTTGTGGGAGAGTTTTTAATTCTTTTAGGTATAGCAAAGATTAATTTATTTTACGCTTTATTGGCAGGTTTGGTGATTATTTTAGGAGCGATTTATATGTTTGCAGTATTTAGAAAAATATTTTTCATGCAAAAACAAAGCTTTATAGAGAATTTTTCTTTACGCTTTAGAGAAATAGTAGCGCTTGTGTGTATTGTAGTAATGATTTTTGGACTAGGGCTTATGCCAAATATACTTTTAAAGCCGATACAAAAAGATGTGGATAATCTTATAAAAACAATGAATATTAGAGCTGTGGAGCAAAATACTTTAGATTTTTTATCTAAAATAGGAGAGGCAAATGTTAAATAATTTTTTAAATTTAGAACTTTTAAATATAAGCTTATCTTATCCATTTTTATTTTTAATTACAACTGCAATAGTTCTTTTGCTTTGCTCTGGTTTTTGGAAATTTCATCGATCGTTTTATATTGGCATAAGTTCTTTATCTTTAATTGTAAGTGCTTTTTTGATTTTAAATAATGCAAATGCTCAAGGTTTAGAAGCAAAAGCTTTTTTGGCTACTTTAAATAATGATATTGTTTCATTTTATGCTTCTTTGGTGATTTTGTGTTTTTCATTTTTATATCTTTTAATGCAAAAAGAAGAAAATCAGGGTGAATTTTATGCTTTATTTTTATTTGTGATTGCATCTTTGCTTTTGATGGTTTCAAGCTCAAATTTAGTACTTATTTTTATAGGACTTGAAAGTTCTTCTTTAGCACTTTATACTTTAATAGCAATGCGTGGAAGTGATAATGCTATTTCAAGTGCGATAAAATACTTTAGTGTAGCGGCTGTAGGAGCTGGGTTTTTTGTTATGGCTGTAGCTTTTATTTATTTAAAAACAGGAACTTTAGATTTATCTGCTAATTTAGCGTTAAAAAATGAGTTTCAAAAAGATCCCATGCTTTTGGGTGCTGGAGTGATGATTTTTGTTCTTTGTGCAATCAAGCTTTCTTTGGCACCTTTTCATTTTTGGCTTAAAGATGTGTATTATGCAGCACATACAAATTTGGTTGCTTTTATTTCAGTTGTGCCAAAAGTTGCCATGTTGGGTGTGGTTATTCGTTTGTTTGATTTTTTAAATAATACAGGTTTTGAATATATCATAATAGTTCTAGCGATTTTTTCTATGCTTATAGGTGCTTTTGCGGCTCTAAGTCAAAACAATATCAAAAAAATGTTTGCTTATAGTTCTGTAGTGCATTCTTCTTTGGTTTTGGTGGCTTGTATTCCTTTACTAAAAGAACAAAATTTTGATGGAATTTTGCTTGCTATTTTTGGATATTGGACTTTATTTGCTTTTGCAAATTATGCTGTATTTATGATTTTAAGCAATTATGAGAATAATTCTTATGAGAGTTTAAATGGACTTTTGGTTAAAAAACCTTTAATTGCTTTTTGTTTGAGCATTAGTGTGCTTTCTTTAGCAGGTGTCCCGCCTTTTGGAGTATTTTGGGGTAAATTTATGATTTTAAATACAGCAATTTTAAATGGATATTGGTATTTGGCACTTTTTGTGGCTTTATCTTCTGTTATTATGCTTTATGCGTATTTAAAGATTTTAATTCATGCTTTATTTATGAAAAATGATAGGGTTCATAATATTAAGTTTAGTTTTATACAAAATTTTATTTTAGCTTTTTGTGTTTGTATAAGCACTTTTGCTATATTGTTAATGTTATAAGAGTTTTGCTATAATTATTTTATGAGAATATTATTTTTAATTTTATTAAGTTTTTTAAATGCTTTTGCTTTTGAGCTTGTTTTAAACACGGGTCGCGAAAATAATCAAGCTTTTGCAGTTTTACATGCGAGTAATGATTTAGAATTTACATGTCAAAAATTTATTACCGAATCAAAAGTTCATTTTGAATGTGATATTGCAGGTATGGTTGATAATAAATTAAAAGATCAGAGTTTTTCTGCTTTTGATTTAAAATTTATACAAGAAGCTCAAAAAATTAAAATGATCATTTTGCCAAAAATACAAGCAAGAATGTTTGACACTTCTCAAAATATTTATATAGATAAAGAACTTAGTTCATCAAGTTCGCATAAAAGTAAGGCTTTTACTTTTATTTTTGCACCAGAGCTAGCACCTATTAAAGACTATGATGGACTTGATTTTAATATCAATTTTCCACACGAGAGCTTGCCTTATGTTGGAGCTTTGGATTTAAATTCTGATCCTGTTATTATCCCTCAAAGTGCAGATATTAATACTTATTTACGCATCAAAAAAGAATACGATAAGGCTAATTATAGTCAGGTTGCTATTGATGCGCAAAATGCTATCAATAGATATCGTGGTAGTATTTTTATTAGTGAATTTATACTATATAAATTAAGAGCTCAAAATAAACTTTACACCCAAGATCCAAGCATGCGTGATCAACAAATTTTAGAAAAGATGATTGATGATGCTAAAAATTGGACGCGTACTTTTACAAGTGATAAAAATTTTTCAGAAGTTTTACATATAATGTTAAGAACTTATATCGCTTTAGCCCAGCGTGCTGATGTGGAATATACAATGTCGATTTTGGATAATGAACAACCTAATAATTATTTTACTCAGTTATCAAAACTTGATTATGCAGACTATATTTATAATTTAAATGAAAAAGAAAAAGCTGTAAATATTTATGAAAATACTTATTTTAATACAAAAAATTTAGATTTAGCTGCAAGAGCAGCTATGAGTTTGGCAAAGAATTTGCTTTCAAATGGGCAAGTAAATAAAGCTATAGAGTATATTAACACTATTTTAAAAGCCAATCCTGAATATTTTGGAAAAGATATTCCAAGATCTTTAGAACTTGCTAAATTATTTAATCAAAAAGGACAATTTGATATAAGTGCAAGTATTTATGAAGATGCCTTTGCTAAAATGTCCAAACTTGATCCAAGTTATGAAGAAACTTTAAAAGATTTAGCCTTAGTTTTATCACATACTAACAGATCTAGTGATGCTAAAAAATACCTTGATTTGTATATGGATGATTATTTAGATGGTAGGTATTTAGATGAAATCAAAAAAGCAAGTGATGAGGTATTCTTTGCTTTAGGTGATAATAATGCAAGCTTTTTGCATCAGCGTTATACAGATTTAATGAAGCAATATGCAAATAAAGATGAGAATATTGCAAATAAAGCTTTAGATGAAGATGTTGCACTTTATTATAAAGAGGGAAATTTTAGTGCGATTTTAGCTTATAAAAATCTTATAGAAAGTAAAAAAATTCCAAATGCTACTCAATTTTTAGAGAAAGCAGCTGTTAATGATTTAAAAAATGCGATAAAAGCTGATAATTGTATCAATGCTGCAAATATTTTTATGCGTTTTAGCGCTTATGATATAGGTCAGAAAATTGATAATAAAAAACAAATGTTAGCTTGTCTTATCAGAACTTCTAATGTTGAACAAGCACTTGATTATATAAATAAAAATTATAGCGAAGATTCTATATTTTATGGTCTTCAAAAAGCATCTATTCTTTTTGATAATAAACAATATCCTCAGGTGATTAAAATTTCTAAAGATATAGCTAATTCTAGAATTTTAAAAAGCGATGATGAGAATTTTAAGGCTTATTATTTGCAATTTTTGTCTTTGTTGCGTTTAAATGACTACAATCAAGCCATTAAAATTTTGCAAATTTTAGAAAGTTTTCCAATGAATTTTAGTATGGTAGAAGTCTATGATGCTTTACTTTCTTATGCTAATGATCATAATATGCAAACAACTATTTTAACTTACGCACCTAAGGCCATTGACTATCAAAATTTTAAAGGTATAAATCTTTTTAGTCCTAATTTAGAATTTATGTATCTTGATGCTTTGGCTAAAATCAATAAAAATGAAGAAAGTTTAGCTGTTTTAACAGATTTGCTTAAATTAAAACTTTCAGATGAAGATAGAGCAAGAGCTTTATATATCCAAGCTTTAACTTATGAAAGAATGCAAAATATACAAGCTGAAAAAGAAAGTTTAAAACAATGTCTTGAAATCAAAAGTGTTTCAAATTGGCAGAATTTATGTAAGAGTAAAAA
>NZ_MKAH01000047.1:0-21140 GCF_001764255.1 Campylobacter sp. BCW_4341
ATCTCATCCAAAGTAGATTTATGTATCTTAAAATCTTCAGGCAATCCTGCAGCTTTGTTAAAATCACTTCCCATATAGCCATCTTTATCTACACTATAACCATAGGCTGTATTGGTAGAAGTATTACTTATATCTGCTTGTTTATATTTTAGAGTATAAATAGAGTTTTTAAATTCACTTGATATATCATAATTAGGAGAACTTGTTTTACTACTTATACTAAAATTAGTGTTATTGCTAGTATTTGTTGTATTAGTAGAATTTAATACTTCACTTCTTGCTAGAGTTTGTGAATTTGCATTTTGAATTTCATTTAACTTACTAGCATTTTGTTTTAAAAAAGCATTAGCAAAACTTATTTTAGAATTTTCTTTACTTTCTTTATTAGCTTTTGCTTGTGAAAGTATAGAACCATAGTTTGAGTTATCATTGATGCTAAAGATACTCATATTAATTCCTTGATTTAGATTTTTCTGCCTTCAATCTAAATATATTAAAATAATATAAGCAAGATCTGTTCCGTTTTGGGGTGGAGTTATTTTTCTAAATAAATTTTTAAAGCCCTTTCATAGTCTTCTTTAGTATCAATCCCCATGCTTGTTGTTGAAATTTCAAGCATTTTGATTTTTTTACCATTTTCTATAGCTCTTAATTGCTCTAACTTTTCCGCTCTTTCAAGTGCAGAACTCGATAAAGAACAAAACTCTCTTAAAGCTTTGACACTATAAGCGTAAATGCCTAAATGCCCTTTAAAACTTTCCTCGTAATTTTCTCTTTCATAAGGAATTTTAGCTCTTGAAAAATACAAAGCATACCCTTCTTTATCGCAAAGCACTTTAACCAGATTAGGATCCATAACTTCTTCTTGAGTGATTTTTTTATAACAACTCGCCATAAAAGCTTTTTTATCCAAGCAAGAACTTGCAAATTCTTTAAATTTTAATAAATTTTCACATTCTATAAAAGGCTCATCAGCTTGGACATTGATAATAATCTCATCATCTTTTAAAGCTAGTTTCTTACAAGCTTCATTAATCCTATCCGTACCGCTTTCATGATCTTTGCTTGTTAAAACCGCATTTAGACCATATTCTTTAGCGATACTTAAAACCTTTTCATCGTCTAAAGCTATACAAACTTCATCCACGCTACTTACTCTTCTTGCAGTAGCTACAAACATAGGCACTCCACCTATATCGCATAAAATTTTTTCATGAAAACGACTTGATTTTAATCTTGCAGGAATAATAATCATTTTTGCATCCAATCTAAAATTTCTTTTTTTATATTTTTGGCTTCAAATACCTTTTCATCGCTATTTTTCAAGTCAAATAAAGCCAAAATTTCATCTTTAACTTGGACATTAAACTCTTTAGCTATAAATTTTAAATCTTCTTTTTCATTCTTAGAATCCCTATCATATAAAGCTTTTATCATACTTGGAGTAAATTTTGTCCATTCTGCTGTCGAAGTGATAATGCTAGGTTTTAAAGGATCAAGCATTTTAAAACAAGTTGCGGTATGCGGATCGATTAAAATTTTACTTTGTTTGATAAATTGCATACATTCTTCATCGGTGCAAAAATCTGCTTCAAAATCTTCTTGCAAACTTTGTAATTCTTCTTTTTCAAGTTTAAAATATCTCTCATTTTTTAACAAATTCATCAGTTCTTTAGTTCTTTTATCTTTAAATTTCGCAAACAAAAGTCTTTCAATATTAGATGAAATAAGTATATCCATAGCTGGAGAAATAGTCTTCTTAAGACTTTTTTCACGCAAATCATAAACGCCCTGATTAAAAAATTCACTCAAAATATTATTCGCATTTGAAGCGATTTTGATTTTTGAAATTTTAGCCCCCATTTTTTTAGCATAAAAAGCTCCTAAAGCATTGCCAAAATTTCCACTTGGAACGATGATTTGTACTTCTTCTAAAAACTCATTAAAAAGTTTTAAACTCGCATAATAATGATAAATAATCTGAAATAAAATACGCCCAAAATTTACAGAATTTGCTGCGCAAAGCTCATAATTTAAAGCTTTAATTTCATTTTGAAAATCTTTTGAAAAAAGCAATTCTTTTAAAGTGCGCTGCGCTGCGTCAAAATCCTCATCTATAGCAAAAACTTTCAAATTATCCTTATCTAAAGCTCGCATTTGCAACTCTTGAACTCCACTTGTGCCACCTTTTGGATACATACAAGCTACTTTAACATTTTTTGCATTTTCAAAGCTTTTTAGGGTTGCAGGTCCTGTATCGCCACTTGTAGCACAAATAATTAAAATATTTTTATCCTTTGAAAATTCACTTAAAAGCACGCCAAAAGGCTGTAAAGCCATATCTTTAAAAGCTCTTGTAGGCCCATGCCAAAGCTCGTTAATATAGGTTTTTTCAGCGATTTTTTGCAAAGAAATAGGTGTATTTTTATCATCAAAGCTTTCGTAACTTTTCAAAGCCTTTTTAAAAAGCTCTTCTTCGCCAAAACCAAAACTTTCTATAAGCTTTAAAGCAAAATCTTTATAAGACAAATTGGCATATTTTTCTCCTTCAAAAATAGGCAAATTTAAAGGTGAGTAAAGCCCTCCTTCTGGGGCGTTTGGGTTGATCAAAGCTTCCTTAAAACTTGATACATTATTTACATTTCTACTCTCGACTAATTTCATTGCTCAAACTCCTTGATGTAAGTTTTTATTTTTTCCCTTAATGAATCTTTTAATTCTATATTTAATTCTATAATTTGACATTTAAAACCAAAATCTTTAACTTTAACAAAATCCTTAAAAGTAAGCATTAGTGTATCGCAATTATGTTTTTTTAGCAAATTTTCTAATTCTTCTTTTTTAAACTCATAATGATCTTTAAAAAAATAACAAGCCCTTGCTTTGATAAAATGCTCATGCAATCTAAAAGGTTTAGCAATAGCAGTTACCAAAACAGCCTTTGGATTTTCTTTTACAAAAGAATAACGCACAAAATCCCTGCCTTCTAATGCAATAAAATCAGCCCTTTTTTCATAAAATTTTGGCAAACGATAAGCTCCACTTGGCAAGGTAAAATTAAAATAAGGTTTGATTTTGCTTTCAAGTAAAATATCAAATTTTTTAATATGAAATTTAGAAAAAGCATCATCAAGTACAACGATTTTAGCTCCCAATTCAAAAGCTTTTTCAATACCTTTTACTCTATCTTCGCTCACAATCACACCTTTGATATTTTCTTCAAAAGCATACTCCATAGCTTCATCGCCACTTTGTGTTAAGGTGCATAAAATTTCATTTTGATTTTTAACAACAAACAAACCTTTAGACTTTCTTTTATAGCCCCTAAGCACTATAAAAACGCCATCAAATTCCCTTGCTATAGCTTTACAAAGCGGGGTTTTTCCATTACCTCCAAAACTTAAATTACCAACGCTAATAACAGGCTTTTTAAAAACTATTTTTTTACGAAAAAAAGTATTTAAAATCGCAAAAAAAGCATAAAGCACACTTAAGGGAAAAAGTACAAAAGCAAGGCATTTTTGCCAAAAATTGGGCTTAAAAAAATAATTATCAAGCCAAAGTTCATAATTTTTTTCTTCACTCATTGTTTAAATTTCCAAAATTTCAGGCATTTTTCCCTTAAAAGCATTTTTTTGCATGCGATTTTTTAGCATAGCAATCAAAGAAGGATCAAGCGTTCTTAAAAGTTTTTCATCATTAGTTTCTAAGGCTTTTAAACCTTCATCGATTTTTACATAAGAAAAACCCAAATCCGCCTCATCGCTTTGATTTTCCCAAAGATCCGCACTTGGAGCTTTTTTGATAAAATTTTCATGCAAGTTAAGGTATTTTGCTAAAGCATAAATTTCACTTTTATAAAGCGATCCTATAGGATTAAAAGCACAAGCTAAATCCCCATAAATCGTACCATAACCCAAAAGTAATTCGCTTTTATTAGAAGTGCCTATGACTAAAGAATTTTTCAAAGCAGAATAATCATAAAGCAAACTCATTCTAATACGAGCTGCAAAATTTCCTAACGATACTAGAGTAGTATTTTCACTTTGTTTTATAAAAGCATCTAAAATGCTTTGAATTTCTATGATTTTATATTCAAGATTTAAATCCGCACAAAGCCTTAAAGCATCTTCAAGATTGGCTTTGTTTGAAATTTGAGTTGGCATTAAAAGAGCAAAAACATTCTCTTTTAAAGCTCTTTTACAAAGCGTTGCTACCAAAGCAGAATCAATCCCGCCACTAAGCCCCAAAACCACACCTTGACTTTGAGAATTTTTCACTTTTTCTTGTATAAAATCACACATTTTTTCCGTAATCTTTTGCCAATCCATAAAGCTTGCCTTTTAAAAATTTAATGTATAATTATATTTATTTAAGGCAAATTTTTCATTAAAGAGGTAAAAAATGCAAATTATCAAACAAGCTTGTGGAGCTTATGAGACAAATTGTTATATTTTATTTGGTGAGCATGGAGAAATTATCATTGATCCTGGTTTTGATGCACTAAATTTCATCAAAAAACATGTAAAAAATCCTTTAGCGATTTTAAACACTCACGGACATTATGATCATATTTGGGATAATGCCAAGGTTAAAAAAGAATACAACATCCCCATTTATATTCACAAAAATGATGCTTTTATGCTACATGATGATTTCAATCAAGGCTATGATTCTAGCGATGCGGATTTTTTAGTAGATAATGAAGATATTTTAAATATTTACGGAGTTGATTTTAAATTTCACTTTTTACCAGGACATACACCAGGTTGCACCATGATAGAAATTGTAGGTAAAAATATCATGTTTAGTGGAGATTTTTTATTTTATAGAAGCATAGGAAGATGGGATTTTCCTTATTCAGATGCAAATTTAATGAAACAAAGCTTAGAAAAAGTTATGACTTACAAAGAAGATTTTAAACTTTTGCCAGGACATGGACAAGAGACTACTTTAAAGGAAGAACAAGTCCATTTACCCTCTTGGCTTAGATACTTTTAAGGTATATTAAAATGGAATTAGATCAAATTTTATTATATGCTTTTATTTTTTTAAATCTTTTTGCCCTTTTTGGTTTATTTTTGGGAAATAAAAAGAAAAATCAATTTAACGATAAAAAATTTTATAAAATCTGCCCATGTAAAAAAATGGCAGAAAATGGATCTTTAAGTACGATTTGTATTTATTCAGCTGTGGGAGGATTTTTTTACAGCGTATTATCTATAGGTTTTGTAGGTTTTGGCAATTGGATTTTAAATTTTATTTTTTTACTTGCATTATTAAGTGTTTTTTTAGGATGGAAATTAAAACTTGATTGAAAAATATTTTTAAGAAAAATCCATTGATTTTTCTTAATTTTTATTTAAAAGTTGTACCACCATCAACGATGAAAGTATGTCCTGTTACCCAACTTGCCTTACTTGAACAAAGAAAAAGACATGCTCCAGCCAAATCTTCAGGCTGTCCCATGCGATTTAAAGGGCTTAAATTTATAGTAGCCTGTTTTACTTCTTCATAATTTGTAAAAGCTCTTAAAGCATCAGTTTCAATAGGCCCACCACTTACGACATTTACACGGATATTTTTTTCTCCAAGTTCAGTAGCCGCATATCTTGCCATAGCTTCTACGGCAGCTTTTGCTGTACCATGACCTGAATAATTTTCTATATACACTAAATTTCCTGTAGATGAGATAGAAATAATACTTCCACCCCCTACTTTTTCCATCCTTTTAGCTGCTTCTTGTGCACCCACAACAAAAGCATTAACTGTGGCTGTAAAGATGTTATTAATTCCTTTTGGTTTTAATTTCATAAATTTAGTATAACCACCTACAACCGCACGTCCTGAAATGATAGCATTTGAGATAAAATAATCCACCCTATCAAAATCCACATCAATTTTTTCAAAAAGTTCTTTATAAGTTTCAGGTTCTAAGATATTAAATTCATAAGCTCTAGCTTTGATTTTATAATTTTTCTCCAAATCTTGCACCATTTCATCAGCAATTTGCGCATTAGAATTATAAGTAAAAGCTATATTTGCACCCACTTTAGCAAATTCATAAACTATAGCTTTGCCTATCCCGCGAGTTCCACCGCTGATTACTAAAGTTTTTCCTTGAAATTCTGTATTCATTAAAATCCTTTGATCTTATATTTTTTCATCACTTCTTCAATTTTAGCAAAATTTTCCTTACTTGGAGGACAAAGAGGAAGTCTAAACTCCAAACTTTCTATCAATCCAGCTATATACATAGCCGTTTTAATAGGAATAGGATTACTTTCGCAAAATAAAATTTTATTGATATTATAAAGCTCATCATTGATTTTTTTAGCTTCTTTATAATTTTCATCTAAAGCAAAATGAGTTAAAGCGCTAATCATATCGGGTAATAAATTTGAAGTTACTGAAATCACTCCCTTTCCACCATTTGAAAGTATAGGATAATTGATCGCATCTTCTCCCGAAATAAGCATCATTCTAGGTTCGTGTGCAAGCAAATCCACACACTTATCGATATTTCCACTCGCTTCTTTTACTCCATAAATATTTTCACAATCTCTAAAAAGCTTGATAATAGTATCTGTTGAAATTTCACAACCTGTTCTTGCTGGAACATTATATAAAAGCACAGGAATATCTACACTTTGCGCAATAGCCTTATAATGCTCGTAAAGTCCTTGTTGTGTAGGTTTATTATAATACGGTGCCACACTTAAAATCCCATCAGCACCATGTTCTTTAGCAAATTTAGCCAAACCCACTGCCTCATGAGTTGCATTACTTCCCGCACCTGCTAAAACCTTAACCTTAGTTCCTTTGCAAGTCTCAACGGCTATCTCTATACAAGTTCTATGTTCTTCATGAGTTAAAGTTGCACTTTCTCCTGTTGTTCCTACTGGAACTACTGCATCGATGCCATTTTCTATTTGTCTTTTAATCAATCTTGCATAACTTTGCTCATCAACTTTTCCATTTTTAAACGGTGTAATAAGGGCCGTCATTGCCCCAATAATAATATTTTTATCCATTTGAATCCTTTCTTAGAATTACCGTAGTTGAATTTTCTTGAATAAAATATTTTTTAGCACAAGAAATCAAATCTTTTAATTCCAAATTTTGTATATCTTTCTCATAATTTAACAAAGGATCGATATCCCCTCTTGCTAGATATGAACCATAAATATTTGCCACTGCACTAGCATTGTTAAGTGAGAAAATAAAATCACTTTTGACATTATTTTTCACTCTTTGCAAATCTTTTTGAGAAATTTTACCCATTTTAAGTTTATCAATGATTTTTAAAAGCTCTTTTTCTACTTTTTCTGCATTAACATTGGGGTTACAATTACAAATAAAAATAAATAAATTTTCATCTATACAATCATTAACATAAGCATAATAATCATTGATTAAATTTAATTTATCAATCAAAATTTCACTCATTAAAGAACTTTTTCCACTTCCTAAAAGCTCGGATAAAGCATTTAAAGCAGGTATATCTTTGTGCTTGAAATTTGGAATTTTATAAGCAAGGGCTAATAGTTCAGTATCTGAGTTTTTATGCAAATATATTCTTTTTGCTCCATCTTGCTTAGGCTCTTTTGTGTGAATTTTAGGTATAGTCTTAGTATTTTTAATCTTTTCAAAATGTTTTTTTGAAAGCTCAAAAACTTCTTTACTTTCTATATCGCCACTTACAAGTAAAATCGCATTTTTAGGTTGATAGTAAATACTGTGAAATTCTTTAATATCTTCAATGCTCCAATTTTCTATATCCTTAAAAAAACCTATAGGAGTCCAATGATAAGGATGATACATAAATGCGTGATTGAAAAGTCTAAAATAAAGATATCCCAAAGGATTATTATCTGTTCTCCATCTACGCTCTTCTAAAACCACTGCTCTTTCAGGCTGAAATTCTTCATCTTTTAAATTTAAATTCGCCATAAGTTCCGCAAAAAGCTCTAAAGCTTTATCTAAATTTTTCTTCGCACATTTAATATAATAATGAGTATAGTCAAAACCTGTGCTTGCATTATCCACACCACCAAAACCCTTAACAATCTCATCAAATTCGCCAGCTTTTAAATTTTTAGTACTTTTAAAATTTAAATGTTCTAACATATGAGCTATGCCACTTTTTCCCATGATCTCATTTCTTGAACCCACCTTATAAAAAATATCAACGCTAATCACATCGCTATTTTTATTTACAGGCAAAGCATAAATTTCAAGCTTGTTTTTTAATTGAATTTTTTCATAAGCAATCATTTTAAATTTACCCCAACAGCTTCGCTAATGTGTAAAAAACCATCTTTTCTCAAAAGCTCTATAAGATTTTGATTGATATTTTTTACCAAAGAAGGACCTTTAAAAATCAAAGCTGTATAAACTTGCACCAAATTAGCCCCATTTTTAATACGCTCATAAGCAATATCAGCACTATCAATCCCTCCACTTGCAATAAGCAAGGTTTTGCCAAAAAGAATTTTAGCTACTTCTTTGAAAAAAATACCACTTTTTTCTGTAATCAGCCTTCCGCTAATACCACCAAAAGTACGATTATTATCTAGCAAGCTATAATCAACACTAGTATTGGCTAATATAAACCCATCTGCACCTTTTTTAATGGCATTTTCACATAAATTTAAAGCATCATCTATTTTCATATCAGGAGCAATTTTTATCAAAATAGGCTTAGAAGTGATTTTTTTGGCTTCTTCAAGCAAGGTATTTAAAAAATCATCATTTTGCAACTCTCTTAAATTTTTAGTATTAGGAGATGAGATATTAACGATAAAATAATCACACAAATCCTTAAAATCTCTAAACAAAGTAAAATAATCCTCCAAGGCTTTGTCATTTGGAGTGATTTTATTTTTCCCTATATTTACCCCTAAAGGCAAAACAAAAGGATAAGTTTTTGCGAGTCTTAAAGCAATCTTTTCAGCACCTTCGTTGTTAAAACCCATAGCATTTTGTATACTTTCTTGTTTTACAAGTCTAAATAGGCGTGGCTTTTCATTGCCTTCTTGAGGTTTTGGAGTAAAAGTTCCCACTTCCAAAAAGCCAAATCCTAAAGCACTCAAAGGTCTTATCATAGTGGCATTTTTATCAAAGCCTCCTGCTAAACCTACAGGATTATTAAAATCAAGTCCAAGTAAATTTTGCCTTAAACTTTCATCATCAACTATATATTTGTGTGCTAAAAAACTTAAAGCTCCTGGAAAACTAGCACTTAAAGCCCTTAAGCTATATTCAACCAAAGCATGTGCATGCTCAGGGTTTAACTTAAAAAGTAAAGGTTTTATCATTTCATAAGCCATTTTTTAATCCTTTTTGAAATTCTAACTAAAATTAACTAAAGCTAGGCTTTGTTTTTTCTTTGCTTTTAAATTTTTGATACAAAGAACAAGTTTGCAAAAGCTCTTCATCTTTACCTATTGCCAATACCTTGCCCTTATCCAATACTACTATTTTATCTGCATTTTCTATAGTGCTTAAACGATGTGCAACCACTAAAATCAATCTGTCTTGTTTTAAGTTTTCTATAGTTTTAACTATTGCTTTTTCACTTTCATTATCCAAAGCTGAAGTTGCTTCATCAAAAATAAGCACATCAGGATTTTTATATAAAGCTCTAGCGATTGCTATTCTTTGTTTTTGCCCTCCACTTAAGTTCTTACCATGTTCTTTCACTTCAGCCCAAATCCCGCCCATTTCTTTAACAAATTCATAGGCATTGGCCAATTTTAAAGCTTGGATGACTTTTTCTTCTTCTAACTCTTCGCTATAAGCAATATTTGCAGCAAAACTATCATTAAAAAGATAAATATTTTGCGTTACAAGTCCTATTTTAGCATGTAAGCTTTCTATGGTAAAAGTGCTAATATCTTCTTGATTGAGTAAAATTTTACCTTTTTGTTTTTCATAAAAATACATCAAAAGATTAATAATAGAAGATTTACCACCCCCACTTGTCCCTACAAGAGCAAGCATTTGCCCTTTAACAAAATCAAAATTTACGCCTTTTAAAACACTTTTATGCGGGTTTTCATAAGCAAATTCAACATTTTCAAAGCTAATTTTTTCAATGTTTTTTAATTCTTTGCTTCCACCTTTAATTTGAGGTTCTAAATCCAATAAATAAAAAGTTCTTTCACTTGCCGCAACAGCACCTTGAAGTTTTCCATATAAAGACGAAAGACGCTTTAAAGGAGTATATATCGCAAAAAGTGCCGAAACAAAACTGATAAAACTTCCCACACTCATAGAACCATTGATAACCTCTCTACCCCCTACAATAATCACCACAGCAACCCCAACAGAGCCCATCATATCCATTAAAGGACTTGTAAGTGCATCAATACGTGCGGATTTTAGGTTTAATTTACACAAAGTATCATTATGCTTAGCAAATTTATCACTTTCTTTTTTTTCATTATCATTAGCTTTGATCAATTCAATATTTGAAAAAATTTCACCCAAATAAGAAAGTAAATCCGAATTTGTTTCTTGTATATTTCTTGCATATTTTTTAAGTTTTTTAGCAAACCATACCAAAGGAAAAATAGCTAAAGGCAAAATCACTAAAGCAAAAAAAGCCAAAGTAGGACTTTGATACAAGACTACTGCAAGCAGTCCTATAGCAGTTAAAAGCTCTCTAAAAAAATCAGGAATAATGTTTGATACTATGCTTTGAAGTGCATTAATATCATTAGTACAACGACTTACAAGCTCTCCGCTTCTATAGCGTTTAAAAAAATCCATATCCAAGCGTAAAATATTTTTTAAAACCCTAGCACGCAATACTCTTAACATATCTGTTCCTATAAAGGAAACATAAAAACTTTGCAAATAAGTTCCAAGATTTTTAAAAAAATACATCAATACTAGCAAAAAAGGCACTGTATAAAGTAAAGCTTCATTTTTTTCAACGAAAATATAATTTAAAATAGGCTCTAAAGCATAAAAACTTCCAGCAGTTCCTCCGCTTGCTAAAATCATACCAAAAATAGCTATAGCAAATTGCTTCCAATATCTTTTATAAAAGGGCTTAAAGCGTATTAAAACCTCTTTTAAATTCATCTCATTATGCATTTATTTTCTCCCAAATTGTTCCATTTGGAGTATCTAAAAGAGTGATTTTTTTATTACTTAGTTGTTCCCTTATTGCATCAGCTGTGTTAAAATCTTTGTTTTTCTTAGCCTCAGTTCGTTCTAAAATTAACTTTTCAATTTCTTCTCGTTCTTCTTTGCCTACACCCCATTGAAAATATAAAGTTGTATCCATAAAACCAAAGCCAAAAATTTTAGCTAGCTCACTTAAAGCTTTTTTGATATTTTGTTTTAAAATTTTATTTTTGCTTTCTTTATCCAACTCTAAATTTGCATTACTTATAAAATCATCCAAAAGAGCTAAGGCTTTAGAAATATTTAAATCATCATTTAAAATCTCTAAAATTTGCTTAGCAATTTCGCTTTTTATTTCAATATCATTTAAAACATCAAAATCAGAAATTTCACCTAAATCCAATCTTTTTTTAAGGCGATAAAATTTATCTAAACGTTTTTTAGCATTTTCTAAATCCGATAAAGAATAATTAAAATGAGATCTATAATGAGAACTCAAAAGATAAAATCTTAGAGCCTCGCCCATAAATTCTTTTAAAGCATCTTTTATGAAAAAACTATTATTTAAACTTTTACTCATTTTTTCACCATCGATTTTTACAAAACCATTGTGAAGCCAAATATTTGCTAATTTTCTCTTACATCCACAACGACATTGCGCAGCCTCATTTTCATGATGAGGAAAAAGCAAATCTATCCCTCCAGCATGTATATCAAGAGTATTTTCAAAAATAGAATCAATCATAGCAACACATTCAGTATGCCAACCCGGACGCCCTTTGCCAAATTCACTTTCGTAAAAATTTTCATCAAATTTCCAAAGCACAAAATCGCTTTCATTTCTTTTTTGCACTTCATTACTTAAACGAGAGATATTTTCTTCTAAATTGCGATTTGATAGGCTTAAATATTTTTCATCTTTACTTGTATCAAAATAAATTCCATCTTCTAGAGTATAAACAAACCCATCCTTGGCAAGCTTTTTAATCAAATCAAGCATAGCTGTTATATAATGCGTTGCACGAGGCTTAAAATCGGGATCTAATACATTTAAAGCCCTCATATTCTCTTCATAACTTTTGATGTAAAATTCCGTAATTTCCTCTAAAGTTTGACCACTTTGAGCCATTTTTTTTAAGATTTTATCATCAATATCTGTGTAATTTCTAGCAAATTTTACCCTATTGCCCTGAGCAAGTAAAACCCTACGCAAAAGATCAAAGCAAACACTACTTCTTGCATGTCCTAAATGTGCATCATCATAAACCGTAGGTCCGCATAAGTAAATACTAATATCTTTTTTATCAAGTTTTATTTTCTCTTTTACTACACTGTCTAACAATCTCATTAAAAAACTCCTTTAAAACTTGTAAAAATTCCTATAAAAAAACTTAAAATATAAGGTTTGATCAAAATAAGTAAGATTGTAAAAACAATCAAAGCAACTATAACCAATAAGCAAATTTTAATAGATATTAAAGCAAAAAATTTCTTAAAACCAAATTCTTTGATATTAGCTCCAAGCAAATAAAAAGCACTAATAGAGCTTGAAAGTGCTACTGCAACAACCTTTAAACTTTCATCTTTAATCAAAAATATAAAAGCCATAGAACATAAAGCACTGATAATTAAAGATTTTACCGCGATCCAAGCTGCTGTTTTTTGTTTAAATTTTGCATAAAGCCACAAAGAAAAAAGCTTTTGCAAACCAAAAGGTAAAAGCCCTATAAGATAAGCAATCAAAACATAAGCCGTAATCACACTATCTTCGTGAGTGAAATTTCCTCTTTCAAATAAAAGCTTTGAAATTTCCAAAGCAAACGCAGAACCTATAATACTAGAAGCAATAAGCAAAATGCTTAAAAACGCTAATGCTCTTTGCATAAATTTTAAGGCTAAATTTTCTTGACCACTTTTTAAATGTTTTAAAATTTTTGGAAAAGAAACTTGAGTTAGAGCGATAGCAAAAAGTGCAAGGGGGAGTTGGAAGACACGATTTGCATAATAAAGATAAGAAATACTCCCGCTCATTAAAAAACTAGCTATAGTTGTATCAAGCAATGAGCTAAATTGAGTCGCAGAAGAACCTAAAACTCCATGAAAAAAATTGCCATAAAAACCTTGTAATTTCGCCTTGGCTTTTTTAAATTTTATACTTAAAGCCATAGCACGGATTACAGGATTGTTTTTTAAAACAAGCAAATGTAAAATAAGCTGTGCCACCCCGCTTAAAACCGTTGCATAAGAAAAATAATAAAGTGTATTTTGCGGTGCATTTTTATCCACAAAAAAGGCAGCTATAACAATACTTAAGTTAAATAATGCCGCAGAAAAAGAGGTAATGAAAAATTTTTGTCTATAATTTAAAATAGCTCCTAAAAAAGTAACTAAAAAAATAAAAAACAAATACCAAAAATTAATCGCCACCAAAGGAGCCGCTAAAGCTATAGTATCTGCGTTAAACCCAAAAGCAAAAAGCTTAGTAAAAAAAGAGGAAAAAAAACTTACCAAAAGACAAAATAAAAAAACTATAAGGCTAAATTGCATCATTACACTAACACAAAAAGCTCCTTTTTTTTTCGCTTTTACAAAATTAGGCAAAAAACTTTGTCCAAAAGCCCCTTCTGCAAAAATTCTTCTAAAAAAAGCAGGCATTTTTAAAGCCACAAAAAAAATATCACTATAAAGCCCTGCTCCTAAAAAAAGCGCTATTAAAACATCTCTAGCAAGCCCTAAAATTCTTGAAAATAAAATTCCTAAAGCATTGATAATAAAATTTTTAAATACTAAACTCTTCATTAAATTTTTTCATAAATTTCAAAATATAAAGAGAACTATTTTAACTAAAATTGATTAAAAATTGACTATAATTACATTCTTAATTTTTTACAAGGGGAAAGTTTTGGCTTTGGATGAAAAAATTATTGCCTATACAGAAAATCCAGCTCGAGAGCTTTTAAGCGTAGCTTCACGAACAAACCTTAGCTTAAATGAGCTTGATTTTAGTTTATTGGCATTTTCTACACAATATCGTTTTGGAGATTTAGAATGGGAAAAAATCTCTGAAAAAGAATTAACTCTTTTTGATAAAGATGAAATTTTTTTAAAAAATGATCTTCAAATCAAGCAAGAATACAAAATAGAAATTTTCCACGGTATAAACCAAAGCAAAGCATCTCAAGCAGTCAAACTGGTTGCAAATAAAAATTTAACCAAAATAGTTGCTCAAATTGATTTTACAAATTTAGACTTTCATGAAAAACTAGCACTAGAACTTTTGCAAAATATTTATAAAAAGATGTTGAAACTTAAATTTTTAATAGGTATCCGCATTTTTGATTTTAAGAAAAATTTAATGTCTTTTTGCAATCAACATAAAAACACCCCTTTAAATAAAACTATACAAATCACCGTTGCACAAGGTATTGATCCTATAGAAAGTCAAGATGAATCCCTGATCTTGACTTATAAAGAAAAAACCAAAAACTACACTATCGATGAAAAACGCTCAGGTATTATTGTTGTTGATGAAAATGAAGTTGTTTTAAAACACGCCAAATTTAAACAAGGTAAAGAAGGAAAAGACTTAAATTTACACACCTTAAAAGTTTTAGCCGCAAATGAAAATAAAGTTAAATTTTCTTGTTCTTCGGCTTTTAAACAAGTAGAGCAAGATGGATACACAGAATATATAGCTTTAAAAAAAGGTTATGTAGTACAAGATGGTGAAAAATTTGATATTGCCAATGAACTAGATTTTAATGGGGTAGATTTTAAAAATATAGGGATTATAAGAGCTGGACTAGACAAAAATGTCAAAATCAATATAAAATTTCTTTCAGAAGTAAAAGATGCTGTAAATTCTGGTGTTGGGATAGAATGTGAAGAATTAAATGTAGTCGGAAGCGTAGGAAGCAACACTCAACTTAATGCCACTAAAATGAAAATTGAAGGCACTACACACTCTAAAGCCAAAATTCAAGCCAAACAAGCCTATATAAAAACTCATAGAGGATTTGCGGAAGCCGAAATTTTAAATATAGATTTGCTCGAAGGTGGAACAATCAAAGCCAAAGAAGTGAGAATTAAAAAAAGTTTAGGCGGAAATATACAAGCTGATAAAATCTATATAGAAAATTTAGAAAGTAATAATTCTTGTGTGTTTTTTGAAAACACCACAATAGAACGCATTAACGGGGATAACAATAAATTTCATGCTAAAATTAAAACTCTTGATAAAAATTATGATGAAGAATTTGCGATTTTAGGAGAGCAAATTTCTAAGTTAAATCATAAAATAAATAAAATAAGACAATACATTTTATCAAGCAAAAATGGAATTTTAAGCGTTGAAAAAAAGATAACAGAACTTAAAAATCAAGGTCAAAATGTTCCTGTACAATACGAAAAAGCCCTAAAAGATTTCTCTTTACAAAATCTTGAATTAAATAAACTACAAAATGAAGAAAAAGAACTTCTTGAACGCAAAAAATCTTTACAATTAGAATTAATCAATTTGCAAAAAATGCTTTTTGAAGCAACTTTTATAAATAAAAGCGGCAAATGGACTGATATGAATGAAATCAAATTTTCACTTCTAGAGCCTAAAGAAGATATTTTTTACTCTTCATTTGTTAATGAAAGTGCTAAATTTATAGGCATTAAAAAAGTCATACAAAACAACCAAGAAAGTATAGAAATACATAAAAAATTAGATTATGAAGAAAAGGATATAGCATGGTTGTCGGCATCGAAGGAATAATCACAAAAAAAGAACCTACTTTTATCATTGTTAAATGTGCTAGTGGTTTAAGCTATGGGATATTTATTTCTCTTTTTTGTTCTGCTAAAATTCAAACCCAAGAAAAGCATGAGTTTTTTATCACTCAAATCATCAAAGAAGATTCTAATAAATTTTATGGCTTCTTGGATAAAGATGAACAAAAAATGTTTGAAATGCTTTTAAAAGTCAATGGAGTGGGTGCAAATACTGCTATGGCGGTATGCTCTAGTCTTGATGTAAATTCTTTTTACAAAGCGTTAAGTTTGGGCGATGAAAGCGTGCTTAAAAAAGTACCTGGAATAGGTCCAAAAAGTGCAAAACGCATTATAGTAGAACTTTCTGACACAAAAACCAAACTTGAAAATGTAAGCGATGATAAAAGCGAAGCCTTAGCCGCACTTCTTACTCTAGGCTTTAAACAAGAAAAAATCATAAGTGTTTTAGCAAGTGCTCAAGCAACAGGAACAAGCGAACTCATCAAAGAAGCTCTTAAAAAACTAGGATAAAGGAATAAAATGAAATTTGCAATACTTTTTGGCGGAAATTCTTATGAACATGAGATCAGTATAGTAAGTGCTGTAGTACTTAAAAAAGTTATCAATCAAAATTTAGAATTTGTTTTTTGCGATGAAGAAAGAAGATTTTATCACATTCCAAGCGAAAAAATGAATTCTAAAACTTTTAGCACCAAAGCTTATAAAAATGAAAAAGAACTCTTCATCAAACAAGGAGGTTTTTTTAGCAAAGGCTTTTTAAAAGAAAATAAACTAGAGTGCGAATGCGTGATCAATCTTATCCATGGTAGAGATGGAGAAGATGGAAAAATTGCGGCTTTATTTGAGTTTTATTCTATTAAATTTATAGGACCTAGGCTTGAAGCTAGTGTATTATCTTTCAACAAAGAACTTACCAAACTTTATGCCAAAAGCGTTGGTGTAAAAACACTTGATTATACCATGCTAAGAAAAAATCAAAACTCTAAAGAAAAGCTTAGTTTTCCTTGTATTATCAAACCTGCAAGACTTGGAAGTAGTATAGGTATTAGCATAGTAAAAGATGAAAAAGATTTAGAATACGCCAAAGATGTAGGTTTTGAATTTGACAATGATCTTGTAGTAGAAGAATTTAAAAACAATATCAAAGAATACAATCTTGCAGGATGTATGATCAATGATGAGTTTGTTTTTTCCATTATAGAAGAGCCAAAGAAAAAAGAATTTTTAGACTTTGAACAAAAATATCTTAGCTTTTCAGGACACAATGAACTTATAGAAGCGGATTTAAGCGAAGAATTAAAAGAAAAACTCAAAGACAGTTTTAAAAAGATCTACAATCCTTTGTTTAAAGGTGCTTTAATACGCTGCGATTTTTTTATACTGGATAATGAAGTATATTTAAATGAAATCAACCCAAATCCTGGTTCTTTGGCTAATTATCTTTTTAAAGATTTTAATACCACTTTAAACGCTTTAGCTGATCAAATTTCACTTGAAAAAATGATAAAAATCAATTACAACTTCCTTCACTCCATCAACGGACAAAAAGGAAAATTATAAGCTTTTAAGTCAAAATACGCTAAATTATACATAAAATTTAGCGTATTTTAGGAAGAAAAATGCTCTCTTTTAAACAAGATGAAATTTACACTGCCACCGAAGTGGTAAGAAATTTTAGCCCCATTATGGAAAAACTCAAAAAAAGCGAAAGTGGAAAAATAGTTATTTTAAAAAATAACAAATTTGAAGCTGTAATGCTTAGTATGAAAGAATTTGAACGCTTACAAAATGCCATGCAACTTTTAGAAAATATCTACAAAAATCAAAAGGCTTAAAATGGCTCAAACTCAACTTTCTTATAAAAACAAAACTTATCAAATTTCTTATGAAATTTTAGGTGATCTTTCCTTACCGCAAATACTTATCTTACACGGCTGGGGAGCCAATAAAGAACTTATGAAGCAAAGTTTTTGTCCTTTTTTGAAAGATTTTTGTCAAATTTATATGGATTTAGCGGGTTTTGGAAATTCAAGCGTGGAAGAAATTTTAAACACTCAAGATTATGCCAATATCACAGAACTTTTTTTAAAACAAAAAAAACTCGATGTCTGTTTTTTCATGGGACATTCTTTTGGTGGAAAAGTAAGTACCCTACTCGCAAAAGAAAAAGACACTCTAATCTTACTTTCAAGTGCGGGAATTTTGGCTAAAAAATCCCTAAAAGTGCGTTTTAAAATCCGTATTTTTAAAATTTTAAAACTCTTTGGTTTGGGGAAATTTTATCGCTATTTTGCTAGTAAAGATGGAGTAAATCTTAGTCCTATGATGTATGAAACCTTTAAAAAGGTTGTTGATGAGGATTTTAGTGAAATTTTTGCCAAGCAAAAGGCTAAAAGCTTGATTTTTTGGGGAAAAAGCGATGAAGCTACGCCTTTGTATTGTGGTGAAAAAATGCATGAACTTTTAAAAAATAGCACTTTTTATCCTTTAGAGGGGGATCATTTTTTCTTTTTAAAACATTCTGCTTTCATAGCTCAAAAAATCAAGGAAATTTAAATGCTTATCAATGCTCTTTATTTTGTCAATTCTTTATTTTTTAATTTTTGTATAGCTTTTTATCTTATGAGTGCTTTACAATGGTATTCTTATAAATTTAAACGCGTGTTTTTTCATTATCATAAACCTTTGTGGCATTTGTATTTTTTATTTATTCCTTATTTTTTATTCTTAGCTTTTCCTTTATATTCTTTGGCATATTTTGCATTGATCCATACTCCGATTTTGTATTTTTGGAGCAAAGGTATAGATAAAAAGCTTGTTTTTACAAGTAAGGTTAAATGGTTTTTTGTTTTTGTTTTTGTTTATAATGCTATTTTTGCTATACTTGCTTTGCGTTTTTCTTTTCTTTTTAATCTTTTTAGCCTTCCTTTTGCTTTATTTAGTCTTAAAATTTATGAGTTTTTTACAAATTTATATTATAAAAAACAAGCCAAAGCCAAATTAAGAGCCAATGAAAATTTAAAAATCATACTCATTACCGCAAGTTTTGGAAAAACAAGTATTAAAAATTTTCTATACGAACTTTTAAAAGATGACTTTAAAAGCTACAAAACACCACGCTCTGTCAATACCTTGCTAGGTATAGTTGCTGATATCAATACCAATTTAAGCCAAGATACTCAAATTTACATAGCTGAAGCAGGTGCTAGACTTAAAGGCGATATTGATGAAATCACTCGTTTTTTACAACCTCACATCAGCATAGTAGGAGAGATAGGCAATGCACATTTAGAGTATTTTAAAAGTGTTGAAAATATCCGTTCAACCAAACTTGAAGCCTTAAATTCCAAAAGACTAGAAAAGGCTTTTTTACACTCTAGCACCCAAAAAGAAGAAGATAAACTCATCAGCCTTTATGATGATAAATTAAGTCTTATTCATTCAAGTCTTGAAGGTTTAGAATTTAAAATCGATATAGAAAATAAATCCTATGATTTTAAAAGTCAAATTTTAGGGGATTTTAACGCGCAAAATCTTTGTGTTTGTATACTTTGTGCTCATTATCTTGGTATAAAGCTAGAAAAAATTCAAAAGCAAGTTTTAAATATAAACTCCGTAGAACATCGCTTGCAAGTGCTTTCAAGAGAGCCTAAATTTATCATAGATGATGGTTTTAATGGAAATTTTAAAGGTATGAGCACAAGCTATGAACTTTGTAAAAGCTATAAAGGACGCAAAGTTTTAGTAAGTCCTGGTATAGTGGAAGTAAGCGAAGAAGAAAATATAAAACTTGCTAAAATCATCAATGAGTGTTTTGATCTTGCTATCATTAGCGCACAAATCAATGCTGAAATTTTCAAAAAAGAGTTAAAAATAAAAACCATTATACTTAAAGAAAAAAGCCAGCTAGTTCAAACTCTAGCTAAAGAGACAAAAAACGGAGATTTAATACTCTTTTCAAACGATGCGCCTAGTTTTATGTGATTCGTATAAGTATTTGCAAATGTCATCATTTTCAATTTGACTTCGTGCAAATACTTCTTTAAGCCCTAGTTTGTCCTATAAGATTATTTAATCTATCCATTATAGAATCAGCGTAGGAATTAATGGTGCTAGGTTTTGCTTTCCAGCCATTGGCAATGGCTTGTTTAATTTCAGCATCTAAAGCCCAATTACCCATAGCAGATTCTTTAGAAATGTTATTTTCATACATATAAAGTTGCCCTTCTAATTTTCCATTTTTACTAGCTAGATATTTAAATAGACTTGCAAAATCTACTTTGCCTGTCATAATATCACCTATATCTACACTAGTAGTTGAAAAACTCTCTTTAGCCATAGCTCTATTGTAAGCTTCTATTGTTGGATTAAGTGTGGTTTTTGGACTCTCAACAGGTTGTCCATTTTGAGCTTTTAAAAAACTCATAAACAAAGCTTCTTTAGAATAACTTCCATCTTCATTTTGTGGATAAACTGACATATCAGGATTAAATTGCCAATCTTCACCTTTAGAAACATTTTTGATTTCTTCTAAGGATAAACCTAAAGTTTTAGGCAATAATCCATCAATCATATATCCTGAATCAACCCAAAGATCATCAGCTTCTTTTGCTTGTTCATGGGTTTTATAAACATTTGAAATTAAAGAATTTGAAAAATCTTTTAAACCTGTAATATTCATTCTATTATTTGGATCATTAAAATTCATACATTTATCTCCACCTACAGCATATCCACTAGGCATAGAATTTATATCTGCTTCACTAAAACTTGTTTTATCACTTGGAAAACTTTGACCTAAAGCATTAGAAAAAAGATTGTAGTATTGTTTTATGGTTTCAGCCATATCTATATTAGAATAATATTTATCTACACCTAGATATTCTCTTATATCAGAAACATTATATTCAGCCACTCTCTCTATCTCATCCAAAGTAGATTTATGTATCTTAAAATCTTCAGGCAATCCTGCAGCTTTGTTAAAATCACTTCCCATATAGCCATCTTTATCTACACTATAACCATAGGCTGTATTGGTAGAAGTATTACTTATATCTGCTTGTTTATATTTTAGAGTATAAATAGAGTTTTTAAATTCACTTGATATATCATAATTAGGAGAACTTGTTTTACTACTTATACTAAAATTAGTGTTATTGCTAGTATTTGTTGTATTAGTAGAATTTAATACTTCACTTCTTGCTAGAGTTTGTGAATTTGCA
>NZ_MKAH01000048.1:0-1832 GCF_001764255.1 Campylobacter sp. BCW_4341
CTACAACCACAGTGTCTAATTTACCTGTATCTTTATCTGTAGAAACAACCCAATCTTCTATGACTATGCTACCAGATCCGCTATTAGTTAAATGATTGCCACTATTATCTTTATCTATGGTTCCTTGGTTATTAACAAAGATGGTTCCACCACCTTCATTTTTAATACCACTTGTAATAGTCGCATCAGAATCATTTTTTAAACTTAAATTATTATTACTTCTATTGAAGATATTACCATAAATAATTCCATTGTCAGTATTTAAAATACCACTTCCTTTTGCAGAAGCAATAAGACCTTCATTTTCAATAGTGATTCCGTATTCTTGTTTTTCTTGTCCTTCTTTTCCAATGGTTCCAGTATTTATAATACCCCCATTACCACCTTGGATAGTTCCAGATACATTGATGCTAGTATTTACTTGCTTACCGCCACCTATATAAATACCTGCATTACCACCTTCTAATCTACCCCCTGCTTTAACTTCAATGCCTTCACCCTCAATACCATTTTTACTTCCATCTATATGGATTGCATCATTGCCTGCTTTAATAACACCACCTTTTTCTATAGTGATTTTACCAATATTAACGGGCTTTTTATTTGTATCAAATGCATAAAAAGTTATACCATTGTTGCCTGCTTCTATAGTTCCTTTATTTGTAAGGGTTTCTATCTTGTTGCCATCACCTATGAAGATAGCATTGCCGTTTTGATTTTTGATTAGACCTGTGTTTTCAAAATTTTTAATAGTGGAGCTTGAAGTTCTCCAACTTTGAATGAATACTGCTCCTGATAATTGTTTGGCTCCAGATGTTCCTTCTATAGTACCAGTGTTTTTAAAATTATCTATAGTGGTACTTGATATATTTATACCTACTCTTCCTGAAAGAATACCTGAGTTATCAAAATTTGTTATAGTAGAACCAGAAAGATTTACCCCAGAGCTAGCAAACATAGCCCCATTAGGTCCTCCTGGATCTTTTCTTCCATCGCCTTTTAAGGTTCCGCTATTGATAAACGTTTGGATTGTAGAATAGCCAATATATATTGCTTGCGTATCCCAGTTATTTACATCTTGATTGCTGGTTTGAATAGTGCCACTATTATTAAGAGTTTGTACACTTGAATTATCTATGCTTATACCTCTATGTCCCTCGCTTTTAATGTTTCCACTATTGGTAATGGTTTTAACATCAGTATGATTAAATCGAACAGCTTCTTTATTTGTTGAAGTTGTTATAACTCCAGTATTGTTAAAATTATTAATCGTGGATTTATTATTAGCACCGCCTTCGAAAAAAACTCCTTTATCGCTTGAAGCTATAGTTCCACTGTTATCAAACTGATCCACAGTGAGAATTCCTGAGTTTTTATTTCCCCAAACTCCCATATAAATTTGACCATTAACTTGACCTATATTTTCAAAGGTATTGACAGTGATGGTTCCTGTGAGGTTATCTTGGCTATTTTGTATGGCTACTTTACCATTGATGGTTCCATTATTGGTAAGATTTGCAAGAGTAAGAGTATTGCCATTGTTAGTAGAAGCATAAATAATATTACCCGTATTACCTATACTACCTAAAGTTCCACCTGATCGAATTATTATGGTATGTGGACCTGAATCGGAAATGTTGATTGTGCTAGTTTCTGAACTACTTACAGTTGTATTGATTCTAGCTTGAGGACTATACATACTGGCTGATCTAGCTTTAGTATTTTTATTTGCTTCATCATAAGTTTTTATTTCAGAATTTAATGTAGCATTAGCACAACTCGCTAAGAAAGAAATAGTAGCTAAAGATAAAACTATCTTTTTAGAATTTAAA
>NZ_MKAH01000049.1:0-252 GCF_001764255.1 Campylobacter sp. BCW_4341
AAAGGTTTTTCTATGGTTCCTTCTATCCTTGCTCCACCTTCGGTACAGTTGTAGGTGGTGATACCCATTTTTCTGGCATTTGGAATCATTTCATTTTCAAACCAATTTTTAAATAAAAGCCATATACTATGAGTTTCGACTTTTCCGTTGCCTCCATAAGCTGTAGTTAAAATATGTTCATACATTTGACTTTCATAATTAGCTGAGTTTTGATAATCATCAGGATGAGAATTGCCATTTTCAGCATAAGCT
>NZ_MKAH01000049.1:302-663 GCF_001764255.1 Campylobacter sp. BCW_4341
GGATGAGAATTGCCATTTTCAGCATAAGCTAAATCCTGTCCTATAAAAATGATGTTTTTATGACTTAGATAAGTTGCTAGATAAGATAATGTATGTGCAACACTAGGTCCTACAGCAGCATAAGAAAAATCTTTAAGATTTATATAATATGGAAAAGCAAGAACTTTTTGAGTGATGACTAAATTTCTACCCTTTAAATACTCAATTGCCTTTGGATGAACAACCCCTGCGCAAACAAACACAATATCCTTATCAAATTTCCCAAAATCATGATTAAAAAACTCTGCTGTTAATTCAGTTCTTTCCAACATACAAACATAATCAGGCTTTATACCATGTTTAGCTAAAATAGGATAAGAAG
>NZ_MKAH01000049.1:713-1269 GCF_001764255.1 Campylobacter sp. BCW_4341
GGATGAGAATTGCCATTTTCAGCATAAGCTAAATCCTGTCCTATAAAAATGATGTTTTTATGATTTAAATGTAAGGAAAGATAACAAGCCATATGTGCAACACTAAATCCCATGTTAAAATATCCAAAATAATCTAATTTTAAATATTGTATAAAACTTGCATAGGTTGAAACTATAGTAAAATTATCGGTTTTTTTGGTTAGGTAATTTATGGCATTAGGATGTACTATGGATTTGATAATAAAACAAATTCCATTATCAAATTCCCCAAAATCATGATTAAAAAATTCTGCTGTAATAGCTTTTCTTTCCAACATACAAACATAATCAGGCTTTATACCATGTTTAGCTAAAATAGGATAAGAAGAATCCGCACAAAAAATTGTAGCTTTATTAGCATACTTTTTTAACAAAGGAAGTTGTTTAGTAAGAGATGGTCCTGTAGAAACAATGATAGCTGTATCACTTATACCCTTTCTTTTGGAAAGTAATTCTTTATAACTAGGATGAGTAATCATTTGAGGTAAGTTATAAACAAATTGTTCTATGCCTTGCA
>NZ_MKAH01000049.1:1319-1928 GCF_001764255.1 Campylobacter sp. BCW_4341
AGCTAAAATAGGATAAGAAGAATCCGCACAAAAAATTGTAGCTTTATTAGCATACTTTTTTAATAAAGGAAGTTGTTTAGTAAGAGATGGTCCTGTAGAAACAATGATAGCTGTATCACTTAAATTTTTTCTTTTGGAAAGTAATTCTTTATAACTAGGATGAGTGATCATTTGAGGTAAGTTATAAACAAATTGTTCTATGCCTTGAAGGGCATCAAGTGAATCATTACCATGAGAAATAATAGAATCCTTAAAATGCTGCACTAGCTTTTTATTTAACTCCAAAACATCCTCATGAAATCTTTCATAATAATGACTCATCAGTTCTAAAAAATAAATTCTAGAAAATTGAAAGAAAGGTTTGCTAGAGCAAAAATTAGAAAACAATTCTATATCCAAAGAACTTGTTTCTAAAATCATCAATCTTGCATTTTGCAATTCATTTGAAAAATCTAAGATATGAAACATTATCCAAATGATTTCTATATCTTTTTCAAAAACAACAATATGTTGATGATTTTTATTTTGCAATAAAGCTTTAAATAAAATTCCATTTCCAAAACCATAAAAATATAATACAGGATAAAGTAGATATTTATCATTATAAGT
>NZ_MKAH01000050.1:0-717 GCF_001764255.1 Campylobacter sp. BCW_4341
ATAATTAGTTCTGCTTGTTCTCTTGTCATTTTCTATCCTTTATTATTATATTTGTTTGATAAAACCTAATTGTATTAAGTTTTCTATGGAAATAGGAAGTTTAATTTGTGTTCCTCCACCTTCTTGTTCAAAGCATGGAGATATTTTACCTATTTTTGGGGAATGGAATTCTTTTTTTGCTTTTAATTTATCAATTTTACCTTTTAATACTTCATTCCCACTCATTCTAACCTTTCTATCAACACTCTCCATATTAATATCTTCTGTTACTTCATATCTTTTATAGGCTTTTTGCATTACTTCATTATTTTCATAGGGCAATGATCTTTTTTCATAAGGCATCGCTCCTTTTTTCTCTTTAAAAGGACAAACAAAGCTACCTGAATTATCTCCATATCTGTCCAGTTTCATCCCTTTTTTTAGAGTGATTTCTCTTGGTTTAGGTGGAATTTTATAACCATCATCATCAGGATATTTAATCTTACCATCTTCAAGAATATAATCTGAACTTCTAGGTTTTGGAGTATCTTTAGGCCATATTCCATTATGTTTATAAAGATGAACTTCTTTATCACTTACCTTACCTTTTTTATTTTCATTTTCTAAATATAAAAGCATTTTTGCTTTTTCTTTGCTTTTTTGTGCCGCTCCTAATTTATCTCCTATCCCTTGCCATCTTATCCTATCATACTTAATCTTAGCAAGAGGACTAGCTTG
>NZ_MKAH01000050.1:767-1497 GCF_001764255.1 Campylobacter sp. BCW_4341
ATCATACTTAATCTTAGCAAGAGGACTAGCTTGTATTTTAGTTAAAGCAAATTTAATCTTATTCTTTTTGGGTATAGCAAATATAGGATAACCTTTTATACTCATTCCTATCAAACCCATTTGTAACACAGAATGTTTATTATTAACTTTATGATCTGAATAAGTATAAGCAAATACCATAGCTACTTTAGTACAAGGCCCTCCTAGTATAGGTGGATTTAAACATCCACTTATACTGGCTCCTTGTATTTCATTATTAAGCATAATAGGAACATTGTCTGATTTTATTCTTTTAGCTTTTTTTGCTTTTAACTTAACTCTACCTCCATGTAAGCATAATAAAGTATTATCTTCTAAGATAGGATGCATACAAGAAGTATCAAGAGTTACATTAATATCTTCTATTCTAGGAATAGTTATCTTTCTTTTTCTAGCCATGAAAAGTCTTGTGGGTTTTAAACCCACTAAGATTAAATCAAATCATAAGGAAAACATTTACACAAAACTGATTCTATTTTGTTTAATCATTCTAGCACGATTGATAAGAGCATAAAGGGCTATACTTTCATCATTTAACATTCTTTCAAAAGTTTCACTGTATCTATCCCCATCAAACTCAATACTTTTCCATTCTATAATTTCCGCTTTAGCATTAGTGATAAAAGATATATATTTATCTCTTTGTTTATCGTGTTTGATACCTGCACATAAAGGTTTAAGTGCTTCATCA
>NZ_MKAH01000050.1:1547-2010 GCF_001764255.1 Campylobacter sp. BCW_4341
CATTTTTTATCCTTTATTATGGTATTTGTTTGATAAAGCCTAACCTTGAAACATTTACACAAAACTGATTCTATTTTGCTTAATCATTCTAGCACGATTGATAAGAGCATAAAGGGCTATAAATTCATCGTTAATTATTCTTTCAAAAGTTTCACTGTATCTATCCCCATCAAACTCAATACTTTTGTATTCTATAATTTCTGCTTTAGCATTAGTGATAAAAGAAATATATTTATCTCTTTGTTTATCGTGTTTGATACCTGCACATAAAGGTTTAAGTGCTTCATCATACCAAATCACTTCTAACTTTTCTTCTTTGATGATTCTTAGTGCTACTTCTTTTGTTAGATATTCTTTGATGTCTTTGATATCATGATATTTATGCCAATAATTTTCTTGCAACATTTTATCAATGGCTTCTTTTTCATTATCAAAAGAATACTCAAATTCAACACCGCCCCTT
>NZ_MKAH01000050.1:2060-2324 GCF_001764255.1 Campylobacter sp. BCW_4341
GATACCTGCACATAAAGGTTTAAGTGCTTCATCATACCAAATCACTTCTAACTTTTCTTCTTTAATGATTCTTAATGCTACTTCTTTTGTTAGATATTCTTTAATGTCTTTTCCATTGTATTTTTTTTGCTTATAATTCATTTTTAACATTTTATCAATTGCTTCTTTTTCACTATCAAAAGAATACTCAAGTTCAACACTGCCCCTTTCTCCAATATAAACAGCTTCGTATTTATTATTATCAGAATCAAACCACATGGTAAG
>NZ_MKAH01000050.1:2374-3349 GCF_001764255.1 Campylobacter sp. BCW_4341
CCAATCTGTATCAATCAACTTTTCTTCTTTTATAATTAATTCTGCTTGTTCTCTTGTCATTTTCTATCCTTTATTTAATCCATAAAATCTATATTAAAATATTTACAAGTTAAAGTAATATATTCTAAATCATTATCAAAATATATGCTTATCAACATCTCTTCTTCTTTTTCAATATAGCCTGTTATATCATCCCAATTATTTCTTATCAAATCGATAAAATTAGCTTCTAATTGATTAAAATTTTTACAATATGATTTTGAGTGTAGTAACTTATAATCATAAAAAACAATTTGCAAATCTTGTATATCTTTTTTCTCTGATTTAAAAAATATTTCTAAAGTTTTTTCATTTGTTATGATAGAATAAACAAAAAAGTCATTTTTCAAATCTATTTTTACATCTTTAAGATAAAATTCTCTTTTAAATAAACTTCCATGCTTTAAATTCTCAAATTTCATTATTTTGCCTTTTTAAATAATTTTCTACAATATCTAAATCTTTATGAGATATTGGCTCTACTAAACCCTGTGACATTCTATACTTTGTTGGATCTTGAGGATTTATATGTTTAGTATATTCTATTTTATGAGGCGTATCAATTATTTTCTTTGATGTCTTCTCATAATGTGGTTTACCATCTAAATCATATCTGGTGAGTTTATCTTTTGTCTTTATAGAAACACTATTATATCCTCCATTTAAAGTATTTTTTATTTCCATGGCTCTTTGTTTAATGTTTAAAATAATCTTACCATTTTCACCAATATAATCAGAACTTCTAGGTTTTGGAGTATTTTTTGGCCATATTCCATTATGTTTGTAAAGATGAACTTCTTTATCATTTACTTTATTATTTTGTAAATATAAGAGCATTTTTGCTTTTTCTTTGCTTTTTTGTGCCGATTTTGGTTTATCTCCTATCCCTTGCCATCTTATCCTATCATACTTAATCTTAGCAAGAGGACTAGCTTG
>NZ_MKAH01000051.1:0-4976 GCF_001764255.1 Campylobacter sp. BCW_4341
TTAGATCAAGATAATACTATAAAACAAGATACACCTAGTTATTATTTTTCTCCTAAAGATGAAAGCAGTGGCAAAGGAAGACTTAGCATCTTTTATAAAAATGATGAACTTTGTTTGCTTAATTATTCTATTATAGAAAATTCTTTAAATATTAAATTAGAATGTTTAAGCAAACAAAGCTTAGAGTATAAAGACTTAATTTCAAACACTTTAAAAGAACAAAAAACCACACAAGTAGATAAAAAACAAGCTATAGCTAAACTTCATGCTCTTTTAGAAAATCAAAACCTAGAATGTATCCATGGAGGTAAAGTCATACTTAAATCAAACAAAGGAAAAACTTTTAAAGACAATAACATTCCTATAATACTAGAAAGTGATTTATTAAACTCTAGTATAGTAGCTTGTCCTAATACTATAGCAGGTGTAAGTGTTCCTTGTACTAAAGTTGTTAATGTAAAAGGATCCTTATCTCAAAAGAAAGTCAATAATGAATTTGCAATCTTACAAGAACTCATCTCAGCTTGTAAAACAGATAAAGGCTTTGCTTTAAAAGTAAGCTTTACTCCAAGTAAGTTTAAATTTGATCACAGCTTTGATCCTAAAGAGGGCTTAGGAGAACAAAGTAAAAATCAAATAGAGTTAAAAGAGCCTATAATAAGACTTCATTATAAAAGTGATAGATTTCAAAAAGATAATTTACCTATCTATAATCTTTTAATCAATAATGAAAAAAAAGAACAAGATAAGGCTTTAAATGAATTTAATATAGATTTAAAAGATTTAAAAGATATAGAGGATATAAATATTCTTAATCAATTCAAACAAGACTTTAGTAAAGATTATGAATTTAAAGAATTAAATCTTAGCTTTGATACTAATTTAATCAAACTTTATTTTATTATCCCAAAAAACATTGCTAAAGTTTATAAAAGTGCTTATAAGGAATTTGAAAATAAAGATTTAGGAGTAGGGTATTTTACACAGCTACATGAGTATGATAAAATCATCAAAAATGCTTTAGAAGATAATAAAGAATTAAACGAATATCATTTTAGTTTTTTAGCTCCTGCAAAAATGCAAAATTTAAAACTTCAAATCGCACAAGGACTAGATGAAATCTTAGAAGATGAAGATAGAAAACAAGAGTTTTATGTTTGTAAATTTGTGGTGGTAAATGGGGTTAAAATATGAAAATAAAAAATTTTACTTTAATTGCATCAAATCATAATTTAGAAATCGAGTTAAAAAATCTTACCAAAAATGCTAATAAAATTATTTTTATATGCAGTGATTTTGATGGATATAAAGAAGCTAAGAATTCTTTGTATAAGACACTACATACTATTGAAGATAATTTTAAAATTGATAATACAAAAACTTTTAAAATCATACATTTAAATCAAGCCAATAAAGACGAAATCACAAAAGAACAAAAATTTAGCTCTGATAAAAATTTATCTAGCATTAAAAAAATTATCTTTAATAATTTAAAACTTTTAAATAATGCAATTAATCAAAATGAAAATAAAACGCTCAATAAAATTATTGATGAAAACAATGTAGAAAATATTGAAAATTTTTTAAAAGAAATTCAAAAAGAATTAAATGCATTATTAAAAAATATCAAAGAATCTAACTATTTTGAGCAAGAAATTAAACCAAAAATACAACTTACTCTAGATACACTTTTTAATACACTTTTAAAAAATATTACTCAATCTAATGATGATGAATATAAGCAAATTATTAGAGCTATAGCAAAATTTTTTATCAACATATTAGATTCTGTAACCAATCTTAAAAAACCTGTCTCTTTAGTCAAAAAAAATCCTTATGTTTTTGTTGTAAATACATTATTTGAAGCTTATAATTCTTCTGCTGAGTATCAAGAGTATAAGGAACAAAAATATTATTATGATTTTGCTTATCCACTTTTAGAGCTTATTACTAGTAAGCTTTATCCTATTATCGCTTTGTGCAATGAAGAAATTTTATCTGATGTATTAATTATAGATGATAAAGTATTATTAGATTTTTCATCTTATTCTAATGCACCTTCTATTAGTCTTTATAAAAATAGTTTTTATAAAATTATTTTAGATGAAGAATTTCAAGGTATTTTTGATAATTTTTTAGAAAATAATCTAAAATTTGAAAATGAAAAATTAAATAATACGCTTTTAATGAATTCTAGTTTAAATAATTCTGACACAACATTAAAAAAAGCAATCAATTTAAATATCTCTAAACTCAATCATTTCTTTTATGCAGAATATCCTGATTTAAATTCTTCCATGCTAGTAGAAATGATATTAGATAAAAAAAATACTGATCAAATCAATACAACCAAAATGGGTAAAAATTATTTATTTATTACTAATCCACCACAGCTTAACAATGCAGGGCTTTGTGAGGACTTGTATCAAAAAAAATTAGGAGCAATAATAAAAAATCGCCCCAAAGCTCTTACAAAAAATGAAAAACTTGGATTAAAAGAGCAATTTTCTAGTAAAAGAGATTATAGCTCTTATTTTATAGAAAGAGATGTTAAAAAGGAAGATGATTTTATATTGCAACTTTGTCCTTTTGTGAAACTTGATGGACAGATTTATCAAAAATATAAAGGGTATTTTAATTTTTATAATCAAACATATTCTTGGGTCAAACTTTATTTATTAGAACATATAAACGAACGATTAGAATATGAAAAAGTTAAGCAAGATTTTGCTTATATTGATAGCTTTTTTAAATTGCCTAAAGAACTGGAAGAAATTAGCGAAAAAGAAAAAGAAAAAGTAGAAGAATATATTGGGCTTTTTAATGATTATTTAGACAATATCAATTCTCGCTATGACCAAATACAATCCAATCTTAACTCAGAACCATTAATGTTTAAAACATATGAAAATGTAGATTTTAAGAAATACTCACCTTTAACGGTTGTTTTATTGACTTTAACTTTGTATGTTTTACAAAAAGACTTAGCTTTTACGCAAGAATATTCTTTGGGATATAAATTGTTTCAGGCAAATATTGGTAATTACCAAAGGATTAAAATACCAAATTATTTTAATGAGTATATTTCATTTATCCCTGATGATATTTATTTTTATGATAATGATAAAAAAATTTATATCTTTTTATCTAAAGAATTAAATAAAAATAAAAAAGAAGATGAAGTTATTTATTTAGATGAATTAGCCAAAGCTATGTTTGAAAATGATTTTGAAGAAGAAGATCAAACTTATGTAAATTTTTTAAAAACCTTAAATGAAAGCTTTGATGAGGAGATTGAATTTGAAGAAAATATACAAACAGACAAAACTCTTCCTTCAAAAAAAGATTTAGATAAAAGCATTCAAGATATTATGCTTGATAAAGAACTTGCAAAATTATCCATAGATATTACTTTTTTTAATATCATTAAGCAACTTTTTCCTTTTACAGAATTTTTTATGAGTCAGCCTGATTTTTTTAAAAAAATGATTTTATTTTTTATAGATTCAAACTTAGATAAAAAGTATTATGGCAATAAATTATTTTCTAGTTTTAAAGCACATTTTTTTAAAGAACTAGGGATATTTTATGCACTTAGCCCTAAGGGGCGTTTTATAAAAATTAATCCAAAAAGTAAAAAATTACTCAATAAGCTTTTTTTATATCAAATAGGAACAAATTATTATTATTTTAATCAATTAGAATATGCAAGTGAATTAAAAAAGTCAAAAAGTTTTTCAAGATTGGATAAAGCTAAGCAAATTCATTTGATATCAAAAGTAAAAAAACAATTAGCTATTGATTTTTCTATTAAAATGAGTAAAGACTTGAGCGTGGATATATTAAAAAATTTAGCAGGATCTTTTATTGATACACTTTTGCCTACAAATTATGAAAGATTGAAAATTTTATATGAAAAACTAATGTATGAAAAATTTACTTACAATTATGATTTTCCTTTAGCTGTAAAAAAAGAAGAATATATAACCTATCCTTTATTGATAAATTCTAGATTTATGAGTTTTGATTTATCTGAGTTTATTTTTGGTTCTTTATTATGCACGGGTGGGCTTAATTATTATCCTAGTATTGCTTGTGCTACAACTTCAAGTGAAGCTAGAGAATTTGCCTTAAAAAGACTTTTATCTTATATTATTTTAGATGAGAAAAGAAGTGCTTTTAAGGAAGATAAAATCAATGAAGGCAAATATATCTTAAATGATAAGGAATTTTTTGAAAAAAACAATATAGAACTTAGAAATTGTAATATATATAAGCTAGAACATTTTCAAAGAAAAGAAGAGTATAAAATACAACACCCAGTGATAAAACAACACCCTATCTTAGCTTATAATGATGCTATACAAATTTTATATGAATATGCAAATGGGATTTATAATACCACTCAAGATGAAAGAGGTAAGTTCATAGAAGATAGGCAAAAGGCAAGAAGATTGATGGAGAATTTAGAAGCCATAGGACAACATAATTTAGAAGTGATGTATAAGGGGATAAATGAGGAATATGTTGATAATGAAAGAAATAGAAGAAAAGAAAAAGAAGATTTTAATGATATTAATAAATCCCAAGATTATTCTAATAAGTTTATAGGCAGACTAGCCACTACCATAATCATGGAAGATGGTTTATACATGGGTTAAATTAAGAAAGGATAAAAATGAGTGAAACTTACGAGATTTATACTTCTAATGGACTTATATTAGAAGTTGATAAAAATACAAATCAAATTATATTTGATAAAAGAAAAGATGGGCGTGAAGTAGGTAAATACACCCAAGAATATTCTAAAGCTTTGTTTGAAGCTGATCGTATATTAAGAACTTCTCCTTATATTAATTATCAACCCCAATACCTAGATCCTGAATTTCACACAGGGGAGAAATCTACTTTGCTTGAATTTAAAGATTGGCAAAGTATATATTTAAAAGATCCTATCAAAGGAGCTATAGCTCCTT
>NZ_MKAH01000051.1:5026-22508 GCF_001764255.1 Campylobacter sp. BCW_4341
AAGGAGCTATAGCTCCTTGGACTAAAGCAGAAAAAGCTTATTATAAATCTTTAAAAACTAAAAAAGAAAGATATAAATATTTAGTTATAAGAAGTGGTATAAGAAGTGTTGTTATAGATATACCTTATGAAGCTATAGGAGCTGTAGATGAAAAAGGAAATGTAGATCCTAAATATGAAAAATTATATAGAATAGTAGATGATAATAAACATAATCTAAGATCAAGTTTATTTCATAATGAATGGGGTATGGCAGCAGGAATATTAGGTGATTATAAATACCTAGCTAATGATATGTCTCAAAATGGTTTTAATGCAAGATTTATCCAAGCTACTATACTTTATATACAATTAAGTGGAGGAAGTAGTATATTAGATAAACCTAATTTATTAGGTGCTATTTATGGTTATGCAGATATTGCTGTAGGAAGTGGTTTAGTAGGAGTGCATAAAAATCCTTTAAGAGAACAAGAGATTAAAACCTTAGCTAAGACTTTAAAACCTGATGAATTTGGTATGCTTCCTTTTATAGATGAGATTATGGGAGTAGATTGGGTGATTGATTATAACGAATATCAAATTTCTGAAGATGAATTTGGAAGTATATACAAAGCCTTAAGAAGTGATATAGTTGAGGGTAAAATAAAAGATCCAAGGGATATAGATTCTACTTATGAAAGCAGAAGAGAATTTGATCGTTATATGGATGGATATTCTAATGGTATGGTAAATGCCTATGGTTATGATATTCCAAATGATCGGAGTGAAGAAAGTGCACAATTAAGAATAGATTCTATGATATTAACTGCCAAACTAGCAGCCTTAACTCCTCCTCAAGGCTATCCTAATGCACCAAGATATTTTACCCCTGAAAAACTAGAATGGTATTATAAAAGACATAAGCTTGATAGACTTCTTGATCCAAGAATTCCTGCTATTTATAGATATAATTTTCCAGAGGATTTAAGAGCTAAGATACTAGCTTATGCTAAAGAGCATAATATAAAAGAGTAAACCACAAATAAAAGGAAAAACAATGCAAAAAATACTTCAAATCGATTTAGAAAAAAGAAAAGCTTTAGAGAATTTCAAAAATCTAGCTTTATTAGGATTAGGTGGAACAATGCTTTTAAATTTAAAAGAACAAGCTTTGGATTTTACTCAAGAATTAACTTATATAAATACTTATGATAAGTATTTAAATTTAAAGCTTGATTCTTTTTATATCCCTTCTACACTTTTATCTTTGCTTCAATTAACTCAAAAAAGCAAAGAAGCTTTTTATATCAATGTTTTAATCAATAGCGATACACATTATAAAAATCCTTTATTACAATATGCTATTACCCAAAAACAAGAACAAGAAAATATCGTTTATGCTTTAAAAAATAATGAAAATCTTAATGCTTCTTTTACTAATCTTAATGCTTTAAAATTAGCCTTAGAAGAAAAGAATTTTTATCTTAATTTTATAGACTTAAACAGCAAAGAAAGTCTTTTAAGTTTTTACAATCAAATATTAAGCAATCATCATCTTAAAGATTATTTTTATATAAAAAATAATCAATTTTTTATTAAAAAAGATATGAAAAATAAAATTGTATTTCATAATATAAATTCTTCTTCTATTATAAGTAATTATCTTAGATTGTTAAATGATTTTAATACTTTAAGCAAGATAGAACTCATAAATATATTAGAAAGTTTAAGTTTATACAATCTTTCAACTTTAATGCAAACTATACAATCAAAAAATGAATATAACTCAAAAGACTTTGATAAAGATAGTATCTTTTTATCTAATATGATTATGAATGTGAGATTGAAGTAAAAAGATAGTAGATTTGGTAAATTTAAATCTTGTTAAGTTTATTATTTAGTTCAAATAAAAAATATAAAAAAATATAGAAATTCAATAGAAGAAGAGAAATTTAGTTAAAAGTTTGTTTGGTAAGCCACAAGGGGAAACTCACCCCCAAAGGGGCAAGGCTAATAAGCCTTGACAGTAATTATACAAAGTAGTATAATTATAAGTATGAGTCGTGTCATATAGTTCACCCCCTTTCTAGGGTGTGATTATGCCACAGGGTTGCAGCCTTGTGGCAAAACCCTTAAATGCAATTATACCAAACAAATTCTTTAGCTTCTTAATACATTTTATTTATGATTGAATCTTATCTTTTAGCATAAGCAAGAAAAATATAAACTAAAAAATAAAATAAATCAATAGAAAGGAAGATAGGCTTAGTTAAAAGTTTGTTTGGTAAGCCAAAGGGATTGTTCTAAACCCTGCAAAAGCAGGGGATACTCAATAAGCCTTGACATAGCAAAGCATTAAGAGTATAATTATTAGAACAATTTTGAGCATTAAAACTCACCTCCCTTCTGGGCGGTAAATTTAACGTTAAAGGGTTGCAGCCCTTTGGCGTTGCACCCTTTTATAATTATACCAAACAAACTCTTTAACTTCTTTAATATAGTCCATGAAAAGATTTTACTTGTTATTCCTTAGCACTTTGTTTTTTGCACCTTCATTTTTATTTGGTGCAAATATTAAAAATATAAAATAATATAGAAATTCAATAGAAGAAGAGAAGTTTAGTTAAAAGTTTGTTTGGTAAGCCAAAGGGATTGTTCTAAACCCTGCAAAAGCAGGGGATACTCAAGAAGCCTTGACATAGCAAAGCATTAAGAGTATAATTATTAGAACAATGTTTAGCAATTTAATCACCGCCTTTCTAGGTTATGATTAATGCCAAAGGTAGCCGCCTTTGGCATCTACCTTTTATAATTATACCAAACAAATTCTTTAGCTTCTTTAATATAATCCATGAAAAGATTTTACTTGTTATTCTTTAGCACTTTGTTTTTTGCACCTTCATTTTTATTTGGTGCAACTGAAATAGCTAATAGCAATTTAATTTATACTTGGGGTTATGGCGATGTAATGAATGAAATCATGCAAGCTGTTAAAGGAATAACCACTGAAACAAGTTATATCGTTAATGCAGCCTTAGCTATTTCATTATTGCTTTTTAGTATTAAAAAAGCAATGGATGGACAAACAAATCCTGTGTTTGAATTTGGAAAAATGTTTATACTTTTTGCTGTAGTGTGGCACATGTTTTTAAGGGCGCCAAATGACAATAATCACCGCTTCATGATTCACGATGAAGTAACAAGTAAAGATTATGTCATTTCTCAAATTCCTATAGGCATAGGAAAAAGCTTTGCATTAATGACACAATTTGAGAAGGTTATCCTAGAAGCTATGGAAAAACATTTTTCAACTCCACAATCTACAAATTTTTCTAACGCAGGTTTAGGTTTTTCACTTCAAGTGATGAGTACTTTACCAAGCGTAAAGCTTTCGGCTATTGATGCAACTTTGCAAAAAAATATTGATTTTTACTTTAGAAACTGTGTTTCAGTAGGTATCTTACTTAATCAATAAGGTAGAAATCTTTTTCAAAATTCTGATAATTTAATGCAAGATCTTTTCACAAATATAGGCAATGGCTCTCAGCTTACTCCTTTGTTTAAAAATAATAATAATGTTGAAGAACAAAGTGTTGTGCCTTGTTCTGATGCAGGTCCTCAAATCGTTGAAATGATTCAAAACGATACAGATGAAGCTATGAAGATTCATGCTGCTTTGCTTGGTATGGTAGATGATATGACAAATTATGAGCAAAAGTTCTTAGGCGCTGCACAAATCTATAACGAACAAGCTGTAAGTGCTAGATCTTATTTACAGCAATCCATGATAATGCTTGCTTCTCAAGATGCAATCATTAATACCGCTAAATCAGTAGGATTAAATCCTGCTTCTGTGGCTGCAAATACTGCTTATGTGGATCAGCAATTTTATGCAAGTATGCAAGCACAAGGACACATGGCACAAACTTATTTGCCTTTAGCTAAAGCTTATTTAACAGCTATTATCATAGGTTTATCTTGGCTTGTTGCTTTGCTTTCTATTGTATTTGGCTCTTACGCTCATATTAAGATGTTTTTTACTCTATGTATTTGGATAGTGCTTTGGACTCCTATACTTTGTATTATTAATTATCTAAATGATTATAATCTTATGAAAGTTGCACAAGTAATAACAGGTGGAAAAGCAGCTTTAAGCTTAGGAGATAACATGCTTATATTCAAAGAAGTAGCAAGTAGATCAAATTTCATGAATTATCTTGTAATGAGTACTCCTGTTTTAGCTTATGCAATTGCTAAAGCAAGTGAGCAAGGATTTATAACTTTTGCTTCTGGATTATCTCAAGCTCTAACAGGTGCTTCAAGAGCTGCTGGAAGCTTTGCAAATCAGCAAGCCTTATCTACACAAACTAGCATTGCTGCTCCTAGAGGAGATGAAGTTTGGGCTGTGGGTGCAGGTGTGATGAGCTTGCAAAGTGCTATAAGTGCAGGGGGTGGTAGATTTAGTATGTCTGCTATAACAGGCGGTGGAACAACAGTTAAAGATGTGAATACAAATACAAATTTTGCATTAGGAAGTAATGGTGAAATTACAAATATGAGCATTGCGGGACTTGATGCAAAACATGCACAAAGTGAAACCCAAACTAGACAAGATTCGCTTGCTAATTCTATTGCCGATACTCATAAAACAGGCATTAATCAAGGTATTACTTCTAACTACCTTAGAAATCATGGCGCAGGAGTTGAAGATACTAAAGCAATTGAGAAAGCAGAAGCACAAGCTTTAAGAGAGACTATGAGCGAAGTGTTGGGCGATAAATCTAGCTTCTCTGAAGCAGACAAAAAAGCTTTAGAAGGAAGTATTAGCGCTTATGCTAGTGGCTCAGCAGGGATTGAAATCTTTGGAAATGGTGGAAAAATAGGTGGAGAAATTAGAGGAACAGCTTCAATAGGTACAAGTTCAACTGAAACACAAGAATATTCAAGAAGCCTAAGTAAAGAAGGACAGGCTGCATTTGATAAAATGTATGCTGAAAAACTTGGCAATATCATTAAATCTAGTGATAGTGTGGCTTCTGCTTATTCTAATGCTCTATCCACAAGCACAGGCAGTGAATTTGCTGATGCTAAACAAAAAGCACATTCTTATAGCGAAGCAAGTCAATACAGTGAAGCTATTCAAACAAGTAATTTACCTAATATGGCTGAAAATTACATTGCTGAAAATAATTTGGGTGGAACTAGAGAACAACAAGTTGCTGCTGCAGCTAAAGGGTTAGAAAACTTAGCCGCAAGGGGAGATTTGCAAGGCTTGTTGCATTATGCTAATATGAATACAGCTAAGCCAAATGCTGATGGAATTCATGATGTTAGCAATAAATCTTATTACAGTCCTTCAAGTGTAGGAGCTAACAATGCTCATAATAATGATACAGTAGCTAATCAAAATAGTCTAAATAACTTAGGAACAGCAGGGGGAAATAATATAAGAAATGAATTCAGTCAGCAAAGTGGAGCTACTATAAGTAATTTCAAAAATCAAGGAACAAGCACTTCTAATGTGGTTAATAATAGCGCTAAAGATGCCATAGCAGAACAAAATGCTAACAGGAGAATGGGAGTAAATCCTAGCTCTTATGCAGTACAAGATGCAAGCAAATCAGGTAATGAGCTTGCAAAAGAAGCTCAAGGTTTATTTGATGCTATGAGCAAAAAATAAGTCTAGCTTTTTAGTTAGGCTTAGTGATCTCGTATAGCACCGAATATATAATCAAATTTACGAGGATCGCTTTCTATATATCCCCCAATTTCACTTGTTCCCCCATGCTTTTTCTCATCATAGGGAACTATTTTTATATTTTTAGCAAGGAATAATACAAAAGCAATTACAAGGCTAGATACAGATAAAAGCCCTAAAATACCTATAAAGCTAGTGATAATTTTTAAATATACCAAAAGCAAAACAATAGCTGCAACTCCGCAAGAAAGCCAAAGAGTAAGTATGAGTTTTTCGGTTGTAGTCATTTTTGATTTTTTAAGTTTTACTTCTACTTTATCCATCTTTATTCCTTTCAATTATAACTTATTCATATTTTTAATAAAATTATACCATATTTTAATAAATTTTGCAAGTATTTTTGCTATAAAATACCTATTTTTTAGGGGTTTGAAACGGATTTCTTTTTTATTTGACTTGATTGTTTTATTTATTGCTTAATGAAAATTAATTTGGGTATAATTAGCAAATTAATTTTTTTAGCTTCATATTGATTTGCTAATCAAATATAAATGTTAAAATAGTCTATACAGTATTTAGGATATTAATTGAAAGAATAAAGAGGGTAGTAAAATGAAAACCACAGAATATAATACGCAACAAAAAAATAATAAAGAATATTTAGCTGAGAGAGAAGCAGTTAAAAAAACTATGGCAAAAATGGAAAAAGAATTAGAAAAACCTGCTATAAATGCGGTGTTTCAAAGACTTAAAAATAAATGAAATATATAGAACTAAGCGAAGCTATTGCTATACACGAAAAGATTATTGAAAAAACAGGCGGATTAAGTGGTTATAATGAAACACAAATAGGATATTTGGCTAGCGCATTAGAGCATATAAAAAACGATGATTATTATCCTACAATAACTGATAAAATTACACATTTAATATTTTCCTGTGTAAAATTTCATCCATTTGCTGATGGAAATAAACGGACTTCGATATTTCTAGGTATGCACTTTTTAGATTTAGATGGTAAATATAATGATAAATTTGCTGAAGTTATGGAAGATATTGTTGTCGGTGTTGCAGATGATTCTATTGCAAAAGATGATTTAAATCAAATTTTACAAAATTTTATTGATAAAAATATAGAAGTTGAAGGATAATTTTTATCATAACCATCAAAATATAAATTCACATTTGCATTGTTATATTGATAACGAAGTTTAATACAGTTTCCGACTTTTTTATATTTAGCATTATTGTACTTCTCTAATAAAATACCTAAAATAATAGTATCACTCATTTGCACTCCTTTAAAACGAAAATCTAAATATTATGTTATTATACAATCAACATTTTAGAGCAATACTAAATATAAACTAAATTGACAATTTTTTTATTGTATGATATAATTTAAAATCATTATAAGGGCGGATCGAGATCGCCCATCTTAAATACTATTTTAAGTAGCTATTCAAATCTTTTTCAAAACTCTCTATTAAATCACTTAAAAAAGCATTGATTTTATTTGGCATAACGCCTATAAAGGTATTATGTGATTTTGTGGTGATTCTAGGAGCTAAAGCCTTTTGATTTGTTATTTTTGTTTTATATAAATTTTCCCAGTGAAAACTTCTATTTCTGATTGTGAGTAAAAGGTTAAGAACAATATTTGCTTTTTCTATATTGCTAAAACTATTTTTATATTTTTTATTATTTACATAGTGAAAGTAATATTCTTTGTTGTGTGCATAATATTTTTTAAAATTTATATTAGAAGAATTAATTATTTTTGCCTCTAAGTGTTCTAGCTTAATTATAAATATTACATCTCCTAAAGAAATTCTTGAAATGAGTTGATTGTTATCTAATATTTCTTTGTTTTGCAATTTAATTATTTTTTGTTTGATGTTTTCTTCGTTATAATTTCTTAACCATTCTAAATCTTTTTCTTTCATATGTTTATCTAGTAAATTTCTTAATACTAGTTCAAGTATTGCTATTTTTGTTGTTATGCTTGCAATCATTTTTAAATTATCAAAATGTTCGTAAATATTATTATAAGATTCTAATCTTTCTTTAGAAAACAAATATTCAAGATCGGTTTGTTCTGTTGGCATGAATTTCTCTAATATTGGATTAATATTCTTAAATCATATCAAATTTTTACAAAAAATATTATTATTCACACTTGTAAGTACTTTTTTCAAGCTTTCTTTCCATTTCTTTTTTTGGAAATAAAATTACATGGTAAAATGACTTATCTCAAAAGCCTATTTTACCAATGTTTTTACTTTCAAATGGTGTTTTTTACCCATTCAGATTCAACTATTGAAAGAACTCTTGCGGTTTTGTAAATATTGTCTTGCGGATTTAGTATAGTTCTCACAGCGTAATACTGTTCGTTTTTAACTTCCTCTTTTTCAACTACAACTATCGTATCAACTGATTCTTCTTGAAGTTTCAAAGGAATGTATAAAACTACCCTTTGCTTATAAGCTGCAGGAATAATCATCTTTTGAAGATTATAATTATCTTTGATGATTTTCAATTCACCATTAATAATGTGTCCTATGAACCTATCATTTAGTTTTTTCACAATTTCAGGTAATCGCTCTTTTCTCTCAAAAAGATGCAAATGATTTACTCTAAAATCTAATTTACTATCAAAAATGATTTCATTTTTGAATGTATCATAATCGCTTAAAGATTTAGGTATTTCTAAATCATCTAAAACTCTATCTCCATTAGAACAAAATTTTCTAAAAATATATCCTCCATTTTCCTGCTTTTCAAAGCATGCAAATATTGGAAAAACACCTGTACTATACAAACCTGTATTGAAACATGCCTTTGTTTTATCTTTATTATAAGTAATAATATCAGGATAGCTTTTATTTTCATAAATGAACTCAAAATATTTAAATAGATAAGAAAATAAAATATTATTTCCATTTCCCCAAAATTCTTTTTGAGCTATATTAGAAAGCTCTTGGAGTGTATTTAGAAAATTGGGAAAATAGGCAAATTGAAACAACAAAGGTTTCTCTTCAACTTTGTTTTGAATTTGATCACGATTTGAAGTCTTGTTTCTTGTGGTAGCTTTTTTAACATAAACTAAAGAAGGTTCGTTTTCATCTTTTTCAAGATCAAAGCCTGCTTCTATTAATGCCTTACTACAATTGATTTTTAAATCATATTTTCTTTTCAAATATTGACTGATATGCCCTGTAGTAACATGGTCAAATTTAGTTTTACTATCTTCATAGGCTTCTAAAATTAATTTTTCTATGTTTTTTTCACGCTAAAAACCTAATTGTCCTTTCTTATAATCTTCTAAACCTTTCAATAGTCCAAAAAGTATGTCAGAATCAACCGCTCCTTCAATAGGAGTGCCTATTACTTTTCCTGTTGGAGTTAAAATATAAGCTATTGCGAGTTAATTACAAATCAACTAAATAAAATACATATATTACAAGTTGTTTTCAAGCAATATGTAATTTTGTTTCAATATGTGATACAACTTTACTTCAAGTATAGTTTATGTTTATGTAATTTTTATTTCAACTTCACTACACTTTTACTACAACATAACTACAACTTGAGTTCAACTTTATTACAATTATTTTCAACATAACTACAATTTGAGTTCAACTTTATTACACTTTCACTACACTTTAACTACAAAAATGTGAAAATTTGCATGTTTTTTGAAGTAAAAGTGTAGTTAATATGTAGTTAATGTTATTTTTACTATAACTTGAGTGCAACTTTATTACAACTTAACTACAAAAAAGAGTTTGTTTAAAATACTATTTTATAGGGTTTTTAATATTAATTTAATTTTTATTGTTGAAAAAATATACTAAAAAGTGTAATAAAAAAAAATAAAATATCAATATTCAGGGCTTATTATGCTAAAACCCTTATTTTTAGGCTCTTTTGCTTTTTTGAAAAAAATGTAAAAAGTTGAGCCAATGAGCATAATGCAATAATATAGCCTAAATATAGGCGTTTAAATCTTATTGTTGTAGGCAAATTATGCTAATGTTTTACCGACATTTTGCGATTTGTAAAAAGCTTTTAAAATATCTATTTTGTAGGTTTTTAAGCATTGTTGATAATCGAGTTATTGTGTAAGATTTTTGGCAAAAATAGACTTTAGAGCTAAAAACTGCAAAATTTTCTTCATGGCGTGTATTTTTGATTGTGCTTGATTTATAGCGATAATATGAGAGCTAGGGCTTATTTTAGAAGTTCTTGCGAATTTTCAAAAATGCTTTGTAGTTTTGAAATGGGCTGTGGTTTTTGTTTTGTGTTGCGATTTTTGTAGGTTTTTTTGTGTTTTTTTGATTGCAAGTGGGTATCTTGAATGGATATAGGGTTTAAAATGACAGAATTAGCCTTTAAAAGGCAAAATGATTTTTTTAATGGTTTTTATCGTTTTAGGGTTATTTTTTTGATTTTTGGGTGTTTTTTGAAAGAATATCGATTAGTGTTTCAAAATCTTGGATTTCTGATTTGGTGATTTTGAATTTGTCTTTGAGAGTTAAAAACTGATAGGCTGAAACTATATCAAGCTTTGAGTATTTGGCTTGTAAATCGATAATGCTCTCATGGTTTTTAACTCTTTTTAGTTTGGCAATAAAAGTGTTTTTTGTTTTTTTGATATAAGACATAACAGCAGGTGTCATTTTGCTTTTGTTTTCTTCAGTTTTGCCGTAGATTGAGAGTATGAATGCTAGACAGCTAGTTATATTGACAAATAATTTGTCGTTTTTCTCTTTGTGGATTATTTTGTTTAGGTATATTTTGGTAAACCAAGTTTCTATGACTTTGTGCATTTTGTTTTTTCGCTTGGGCGTGTATTAGTTTTAGACATAAGTTTTCTCCTGTGGTTTTAGTGCTTTATGAAATTAAACCGTATTTTTATTTAACTTGGGTATGAAATGAGTATTTTTATATATCAGGGAAAGTTTATACTAGAAATATGTTTAAAAAGTGGCAAAGATAGGGAGAGAATGAGAGAAAGAATGAGGTGATAAATAAGGTGATAAATGAGAGAAAGAATGAGTATAAAGGCTATAAGGATTTGTGTTAAGGATAGCGTTAAGATGAGATTTGAATGCGTAGAATGCAAGATAGGGAGGAATGGGAGATGGGGTATAAAGGGGGTGATAAATGAGGGGATAAATGATGAAAATTATTCAATGAAATGTAGCGGATAAAGAAGGGGAATAAATGAGGTGATAAAGGGTGAGAAGAATACTTTTCTATTTCAGGGGCTAAAAATACTTTAGGTTAGGTACAAAAATGGCAATATTATTAACGAAATTAATGAATGTTAGGTATAAAAATTTTTTGGGTGTATTTTTTAAAAAAAAGACAAATCGCAATAAGCTATGTTATAAAGTCCCTAAAAATAGGCATTCTTTACTTTAGGGTAGGTATAAAAATGTCATTGCTTAAGGCTAGACTTTTTAATGCTTAATTAAAACTATTTTTGTCTTTTTGTGGGTTTGGATTTGGAGTATTTTTTAATTGAAAAATTTACAAAAATTTTAGAGTAAAGATAGGTAAAAAAATAAAAATAAAAATAAAAATAAAAAATGATAGATAAAAAAAACAAAAAATAAATCAAAATAAATATAGTTTTGCTGTAATTTTCTCTTTGAATTTTTGCTCGTGAAAAGTACAAGATAATTTTTTTATTTTTTTAATCATATAAAAAACAATATTTTTTATATGAAAATTCACAGAAAAAAAGATAAAATTTTAATACTAATTTTAATTAATTTTATTTTAAGTCTAAAATATATAGAGATAAAAGTAGTATAAAAAATACACTATTAAAAAAATACTTATTTTTTTACTTGTTTTTAATTGATTTTTATATCTAAAATATTTTTTCTCATAAAAACATGATTACTCGTTTATATAGATAGACTTTTCAAGCTTTCTTTCCACTTCTTTTTTCTTTTTTTCAATTGCTTCATCAAATCCTTTAAGCACTGAAAATGGAGCAAACTGTGCCGCTCTTTTTTCTAATGGCATAAGAGGATATTTTGTAGATTTTTTGTATTTAATATTAATAATATCATCTTGGTTATTAGGCATTGTGTCCTCCTATTTGCGAATTAATTTTTAAGCCATTTTCAAGACTCGAGGCTTTAAAAATAGATTTTTTTCCATATTTGTGAACAATCGCGAGTCTAGCTTTTTGTAATTTCTCTTCTTTTATAAATTTTTTATTTTCCTTCTGTTCTAAGTCAGTAAAAAGACTGGGTTCTTTAATTTTTTTTATCGTGTCATTTTTTACAACATTATTAAGAGTAAGACTTATTTTTCTAATTAAAAAATCAGCATTAACTATTATTCTAAACCTTTATTGCAAATAGTTTCCAAGGAAGAGCTGTGGTAATCCAAATTGATTGCTGAATGTGCATTTTTTGGAATAGATCTTCCATAGGAATCTTTGCTCATTGGACCCTTATAGCTTTGTACCTTTTCTAAGCTTTCTTTATCATATTGTACATCTAAAACGATTTGATTGCATGTTAAATTTTGCTCAATTAGCTCAAGAACCATATGATCGACGATTTCTTTAAGCATATCTCTAGCTTTTTTAAAACTATAAGGTTTAGGCAAAACCTTAGCCATTACCTTAGAGATATGTTTGCTTTTATATTCTTTAATAGCTTGCATTGTACTGCTTTCAAACCCCCAAGCATGATCGATTAATAACTCAGCATTTACTCCAAAAATTTGATAAAGTTTATCCTCGTTATTAAGAGAGTATCTTGCTAAATCTCCCATATTGTTAATGCCTATGCTTTTTAGTTTTGTTGCATATCCTTTGCCTATACGCCAAAAATCATTTATGGGCGTGTGTTGCCATAATTTTCTTCTATAAAGCATTTCATCCAAATACCCTATGCAAAGTCCATCTTTATTAATATTTTGTTTTTTGGCTAATATATCCATTGCAATTTTTGCTAAGTAAAGATTTGTTCCTATTCCCGCAGTTGCTGTTATTTGAGTTGTTTTTAAAATTTCAAATAATATGTTTTCAATGAGTTTGTCAGCAGATAGCTTATAATGTTTGATATAAGGAGTTAAATCAATAAATACTTCATCAATGGAGTAAATATGAATGTCTTTTGGATCAAAATACTTTAAATAAATACTGTGGATTTTAGAACTATAGTCTATATATGTTGACATCCTAGGTTTTGCGACAATGTAATCAAGCTCTAAATTGGGATTATTTATTAGTTTAAGATGATTGTATGATTTTGCACTGAAATATTTAGCAATTTTTAAGCGCTCGTAATTGATTGTTTTTACTTTTTGTATTAGTTCAAATAGTCTTAATCTGCCTGATATATTATAAGATCTTAATGCGGGAGATACCGCAAGACATATTGTTTTTTCGGTTCTACTTTCATCCGCAACTACAAGATTGGTATTTAGAGGATCTAATTTTCTTAAAATGCATTCAACAGAAGCATAAAATGACTTAAGATCTATAGCTGCATATTTTTGCGTATGATCCATATTTTCACATTTGTATATAATAATTATTTTTTAATTGTATAAAAAGAATTTTAATAGACTAAGATTGTTAATTTTTAGTTCTTGTTTTGGAATTAATCAATAAAACAATCAAGCTTGTAGATTTTTTCATCTAAAAATTTTATCAAAAACCATGCCTTGTTTAAAATTACATAGTATTAAAAGAGGTTATTCAATATTATGCTTTTATATATTTAAATCGAGCGAGCAAAGTATACGAAAAGATTTATATTAAGTTTAATTTTAAATGATAAAATTTAGGCTGAAATAATGATAAAGTTTTTTGAAAATGCTGATTGTAATAAAAAGTTACATTAATATAGGCAAATGAAATTTTCTGCTATTTTTTTAATAATAATTGCTATTGATAAAATAAAAATCTGCCTTATTTTATACATGGAAAAATCTCAAAATCTTTATCACTCCTTTCATTTTTCGCTATTTAAAAAAATGGAACTGTTATAATAAGGATCTTGCTTTTTATATAAATCATAAACCAAAATACCAATAAATTAAAAAAAGAAAGAGAAAATTAGTTGAAAAACAAATCGAGAATTAATTTTTAAAAAGACAGGAGAAACAATGAAAAAACTTAGAAAAATATAGAAAAGAAATATTTAAAGATAAAACTTCTGCTTACAGCATTACATAGTATTATGCCAAAAGATATAAATGAATAAAACGAACGAAGTGCAATTTGACAGCTGGAACGAACGAAAAAAGAGCTTAAACAAAGTAAAATTAATCAGAAAAGTTAGTGTAAAAAAGATTTATTGGCTTAGCATTGGTTTAAATATCGGTGCTGAAGTTTAAGGTAAAAATGAGTTTTTTACGCGTCCTGTTTTGGTAGTGAATAATTTTTATAATGGCACATTTTTAGGCGCACCTTTAAGTTCTAAGACTAAAAACAAAAAAAGGCTTTTTATTTCACAAATTTAAGGACAATAAAGGCACTTTACAAGTTGCACTTTTAGGACAAATGAGAGTTTTTGATACTAAAAGGATAAAAACTTACATAGGAAAAATCAATGACGAAGATTTTGAAATGATTAAAAATAAATATAGTAGAAAATATAATAAGCCCTGCACTAAGACAGGGAAACTCAAAAAATGAGCCAAATCCTTTCATTTCTGAAAAGTAATGAAAAAATTATTACTAAAAAATATCAATCTAAAATAAAGGATTAGCATGACAGAAGAGAAAGAAAATATTATTAAAGAAGTGTGTAAAGAGTTAAACATTACTCAAACTGAATTAGGAAGATAATTAGATGTCTCTGCTTCTACAATAAATACTTGGGCTAGTGGTAAAATTCCAACTTAGTGGATTATATTCTTCTGAAGAAATGGGTGTTGGAATGACTGAAACTAGCGATATTGTTATAGATATTGAAGCTTACCAAAACAATACTCATGAAAACAAAAAGAAAGTTGATTTCTCACAAAACTTTTCACAATCGAATGCTACAACTTTTAGCGAAGATGAAAGACAAGTTTTGTTATCTTTGGGACTCAAAGTGAAAAATGAAGATGGTTATTATTGGATTGTAGGAAATACCTATGGTTTAAATGAAAAAATCAAGCAATTAGGTTATAGATTTCACTCTGAGAAAAAAACATGGTGGAAGCAAATTGGAAATGTAGCCTAAGAACGCACATGAAAAATATGTTATAATTGCATGCAAGGATATGACATGAAAAAAGAAATTACACTCAATAAGAGCTTTAAAGCATTATTGGAAAGTATTTTTTCAGATACTGATCAAGCTAAAAAACTCATTCAAGCTTTTGAAGAATTTGCTAATGATAGAGCAACAACGCAAAGGCTTAATTTTGAGAATTTAAAGCAAGAAGCCATTGAGCAAATAAGAAATGAGTTGGTTAGCAAGGATTTATTCCAATCTGAGATTAAAGGACTTGAAGCCGAAATCAAACGAATGGAAAGTTCCTTACAAAGTGAAATCAAACTATCGGTAAGTTCATTAAAACAACAAGGAATCTATTGGCTTATAGGAGCTTATGTTGTTAGCATTGCCACTATAATTTCAAGTGTTTGGGCAATAATGGACTTTATGGTAAAACATTTAAAATAATACTCTCACACTAGAAACAATCTAGTGTAACTTAACCCTAAGGTGGGATAGTTTTATCCCACTATGGGTACTTCTATCCCTTGACTTTTAGCATTTTTTTTGTTATAAGATAAGGAGAAAAAAGAAAGATTTTTTCAAAAAAATAGTAATATTTACAAAAATACCCACAAAAGCAATCTTAATATTCATGGAATCTATTGGCATAGGATTGTTTATAAATAGTCTTTATGGTTTACAAACAGGCGATAGTAGAGCTTTTATTATTCTCATCGAAAGTTTGCTAATTTTAACGGTAGTTGCATTATCATCAATCTTTCTTAAAGATTGAACTTTTTTGAAAAAAAGGAGAAAAAATGGATGGTTATAATATAGCTATTTTAATTGGTGCTATCACTTTCGTTTTTGGTACATTGGTTTTAGTAGCTCATTATCTCAATGATAAACACACTAACGAAAGTGAAAACTAAAAACCTTATTGTCTTAGAAATGATTTAAAGATAGACAAAATTAAATCAAAAATTGTAGGCTGTAAAATAAACATTAAAGCAGCAAGAATAATTACATATGTTCTAACTTCTCTTTTAAAACTATCTAGTTTGTTTTCAAGCTTATCAAGTTTAGCACATACTGAATCTTCAGGCTTATCAAGTTTAGCACCTATTGAATATTCAAGCTTATCAACTGAATCTTCAAGCTTATCAAATCTAGTATTCAAAAGATCTATAGTTGGTAATTTAGAAATGGCTTCTTTAAATTCTCTAAAAGATTTGTCTTTTATTTCTTGAGAATTTATTTGACTTTCTTTAGCAAATTCGTTAAGAGCTTTAATGAAATTTTCTTCAGTTTGATCTTTAAAATAGATAGAAAATAAAGCTTTTACACCTTCTGAAATATAATAATTTTTCATATTTATACAACCTTTTTTTAATTATAACATAGCAAATTTAAAAATGCAGTTTTTATAAAAATAAATAGAAATTTGTTTTGATTATATTTTACTCAATATTTTTTATTACATCTATGGTTAGTGAATATAATTAATAATTTTTATAAGGGCGTTTTCTGCTTCTTTGTTTTTATTCTTCTTTTTAAAAGCTACATCACAACACTTTATACTCTAAGCTTTTTAAAAGTACTCAAATAAGATTATCATAATAAATAATAAAAAATCAATTTCTTATTATTTTCATTTTATTTTTTTTCTTTTTTGTTATAATTTATATGTTAAAATAACATATTACAAAGTAAACAATATGGATTTATCTCATTCATATTATTTTAGCTTTTGCAATAGCCGTAGCCATATTTGTTACATTTTATGACTTTGATAAAAAAGATCATCAACATAATATAAAAAAATAATATCCTTAATATTTATAAAAATTAAAAAAAGATTTTAAGTCATTCTAAAAATAAAAATTTATACTATTTTTTAAAGGATTTGCTATGCAAAAAAATATACAAGATTATATTATTGATGTTCATTCTTGTGATCCCCATTCATCAAATGCTTATAAACAAGATTTATTTGATGTAGAAAATGAAGTTTTTGCTAAAGATTGTGAGTTTATAGAAAAATGTGGTTTAGATGATATGGTAAAACACAAACAAAGTGATGAAGTTTTTAAAGTGTTTTATAAAAAAGATGATAATAGAGTTAGTAATATGCAAGCTTTAAATCGTTTTGATAAACTTAAAGGTGCAATGACAAAAATAATTTTAGATAGTGGTTTTAAACCTGATAAATAAAAAGGATTAATATGTGTAAAGATCAAGAATATATAGAGCAAAGAAAGGTTTTATGGGAAAAAAGTTTTGAAGCCTTTAAAGATGATAAAGTGTATCAAAAAGAACAGCTTGAACTTGCAGAAGCAGGAATTAATGATGGCTTAGAGGAGGATTAATTATATAATTAGCCATATATTTATATTAGTTTTTTTAAAAAACCGTTTTTACTATTCTTTAATCTTTTATATTGTATTTTGATTGTCTTATTTATGTAATTTTATATATAAAAAATTTACAACAAAACCCTTTATGGTATAATAAAAATAAAAATTATATAAGAAAGGATATAAATGGCTATAAAAATTGAAATTAGCGGATTTGATAAGGATTTTTTACCTGTTTTTGAGAGTTTAGCTAAAAGC
>NZ_MKAH01000052.1:0-144485 GCF_001764255.1 Campylobacter sp. BCW_4341
CTCTCATCTATGATCTGACAAAGTGTGTGTATGATCAAAATATGCATTTCTTGAATTCTAGCCGTATCATCGCTTGGTACGACAAGATTATAATCACAAAGCTTATTCATCATTCCACCACCCTTTCCGCTAAGCCCTAGACAAAGCATATTAAGCTCTTGTGCTTTTTTTAAGGCTTCTAAAACATTAGGACTTTTTCCACTGGTTGAAATGCCGATTAAAACATCATTTTCGTTTCCTAAAGCCTCTACTTGTCTTGAAAAAACAAATTCAAAACCATAGTCATTTCCTATAGCACTAAGTGCTGAAGTATCGGTTGTAAGTGCTATGCCCGCTAAAGCCTTGCGTTCTTTTTTATAACGCCCGCTAAGTTCAGCCGCAAAATGCTGAGCATCAGCCGCACTTCCACCGTTTCCGCAAATCAAAATCTTGCCACCTTTTTTAAGACACTCGCACAAAAGCTCGCCTACTTTAGCGATTTGTCCTTTTAAAATTTCACCTTCTTGAACGATTTTTTGATGTTCTTGCCATTCTTTTTCCACTAAATTTATCATTTTTTATCCTTAATCTTTTCTATAATCTTACTTGTACTAAATCCTTCTTCAAAGTCGATTAATTCAACCCTTGAAACGATATCCGCACCCACAACAAGCTTATCTTTATAATCAGCCCCTTTAACCAAAATATCGGGTTTTAAAAAGCTTATAAGCTCTAAAGGCGTATCTTCATCAAAAACTACCACAAAATCTACAAAATAAAAAGCTGCCAACATACAAGCTCTTTGAAATTCTGAATTTATAGGACGACTCTCACCTTTGAGTCTTTTCACACTCGCATCTGAGTTCAAACCTACAATCAAAACATCACCCAATCTTTTAGCTTTTTCAAGGTATTTTATATGTCCAAAATGCACGATATCAAAACAACCATTTGTAAAAACAATCTTTTTATTATTTTGTTTCAAAAGCGTTAAAAGTTCTTCTTTGCTTTTGATTTTTTTCTCAAAATCCACACGATTAAAACTCTTAATCTCATCAAAACTCACACTCACACTACCTATTTTACTCACTACAACAGCTGCAGCTTCATTGGCAAATTCGCAAGCTTTAAAAATTTCAATCCCATTTGCCAAACAAAAAGCCAAAATGGCGATCACAGTATCGCCAGCTCCTGTTACATCATAAACTTCCAAGGCTTTAGCAGGTGCGATTTTTAAATCCTCATCAAAAAGTGCAATCCCTGCTTCTGAAAGAGTGATAATAGAATAACGCAAAGCAAAATCTTCTTTTAATTTTTTAATCCCTTTTTCTAAATTTTCACCCTCTAAATTTTCAAATTTCAAAGCCTCTAAAGCTTCTTTTTTATTAGGTGTAAGTAAAGTTGCACCACTGTATTTGCTAAAATCACTGCCTTTAGGATCAACTAAAACAGGGATATTTAAAGCCTTAGCCTTTTTTATCACAGCCTTGCAAACCTTAGGCGTTAAAATACCCTTAGCATAATCGCTTAAAACCACAGCTTTAAAGTCTTTAATCTTTTCATCAAATAAAGCAATAAGCTCATTTTCAAGTAAAATCTCGCTTGCATCTTCTTCATCTAGTCTTAAAACCTGCTGATTGTGTGCCATAATGCGATTTTTAAAAGGGGTTTTGCGTCCTTTTTGGATCAAAAATTCTCCTTTTAAATTTTCTTGTAAAAATTTCCCACTCTCATCATCACCCACAACACCAAGTGCAAAAACATCAGCTCCTAAACTTTTTAAATTCGCATAAACATTCGCAGCCCCACCTAATCTTTTATCTTCCTTAAGAGTTTTAGCTACTAAAACAGGGGCTTCAGGGCTGATACGCGAACAATCACACCAAGTGTAATTATCCACCATAAAATCCCCTATAATTAAAATTTTAGGTTTTTGCTGACTTAAAAACTCAAGCATTTACTTCCTTTTCAAAAAGTCTTTTTATCTCACCTAAATAATCTTTTATCCCTTCTTCTAAAGTGAATTTTGGCTGATAATCCCAAGTTTGATCTAGCTTTGCTTCAGTATGGAATTGATAAAATTTTACATAAGGATTTGGGATATATTCGCAAGGCAAATCAGTCTTTAACTCTTTTTGCAAAATATCAACTATATCTTGAAAAGTCCTTGCTTTACCACTACCCACATTATAAACTCCACATTTTGAGTCAAGAGCGATTAAATTGGCACTAATAACATCTTTGATATAGGTAAAATCTCTATAAATTTGATCACTTCCTTCAAACAAGCGTGGATTTTTTCCTGCTAAAATTTGATGGCCAAATTGCAAAACCATAGAAGCGGTTTTGTTTTTATAAAATTCGCCTTTTCCATAAACATTAAAATATCTAAGTCCTACCAAATGAGCTTTATCGTAGTATTTTTTCGCTAGCTTATCCATCATCAATTTTGAAAAAGCATAAGGATTTTTTGGTTCTTCATGTTTACCTACGGTTTGTGGACTTTTTGCATCACCATAAACCGAAGCTGAACTTGCATAAATAAGCTTTGCATTAAGATCTATACTAAGTTCTATAAAATCTTTAAAAGTATTTAAATTAGTTTGTAAAACCTTAGTTTGATCAAAAACCGTAGTGTCTGAAATTGCTGCTTGATGAAAAATAATCTCTGGCTTAAAATCTTCAATCTTTTTTAAAACTTTTTCATCATTAATATCGCCTGCAAAAAGTTCTCCATCAAATTCAAGCAAATTTTTAAAATGCCCAAAACTTTGCAAATTTCCATTTTCAAAAGTCGCACTACTACGCATTTTATCGATGATTAAAATTTCATGTTTTTCTTGCAAATTTAAAGCCAGTTGCGAACCTATAAATCCTGCGCCACCTGTGATTGCTATTCTCATTTAAATGTCCTTTTCTTTAAAAAAGCTCAAAATTTCTTTTAAATTTTTAAATTGTCTAAAAAAATCGCCTTCTTTTTTTTCTTCATTTACTAAAATCAAAGTGCCAATATCAGCATTTAACCCTGCTTGCATATCGCTTAGATTATCTCCGATAAAGATAGAATTTTTCATATCTAAATCAAACTCATCTTCTGCTTTTAAAAGCATTCCTATTTTAGGTTTGCGACACTCACAACCTTCTAAATGTGGACAATGATAAATTTTATCAATTTTTATATCTTGTTTGGCAAATTCTTTAAGCATATAATCACAAAGCTTAAAAAAATCACTTTCCTTGTAATATCCTCTTGCAATGCCTGATTGATTTGTCGCTATAAAAAGCAAATAATTTCTAGCTAAAAAATATCTACAAAGCTCAAAAATTCCATCACAAAATTCAAAATCTTCTATTTTATAAACATATTTTTTATCTATATTAATCACACCGTCTCTATCTAAAAATAATGCTTTTGTTTTCATAAAAAACATTATAATATAGCTTTTTTAAAAAGAAAATAAACATTATCTTTAATTTCTTAAGATTTTTATAAAAATAAAGATATATAATACCTAGCAATCTAATTTTTACTAAGGAGAAAACAAATGAAAAAATTATTAGTAGTTTCTGCTTTGGCATGTCTTGGTGTTTCTGCTTTTGCTGCAGATGGTGCTACACTTTTTAAAAAATGTGCAGTATGCCATGGTGCAAAAGCAGATAAAGTTTATTTAAACAAAGTTCCAGCTTTAAAAACTCTTTCTTCTGCTGAAAGACTTCAATACATGAAAGAATATTCAGAAGGCAAAAGAAATGCTTATGGTCAAGGTGCGATCATGAAACTTAACCTTAAAGGTTTAACTGAAGAAGATTTTAAAGCTATCGAAGCTCATATTGAAACTTTAAAATAATTTCTAAAAAAGGCTTTTCTTTTTAAGAAAGCCTTTTTTTATCCAAAGCTTCTTTTTTACGCCTTTCTAATTCTATAGCATCACGCAAAGAATCCTCATCATCATTTAAAGTAGTAAATTTATAATCATCATCAAATTGTTTATTTTTAATCCCCCAAAGCAAAGTTGCCAAAATGATAAAAAACGCTAAGATAGAAACCCCTATCATCATCATGATTATACTATTCATTCTTTAATCCTTAAAGCATTTAAAATAACTATTATACTACTAAAAGACATAGAAATAGCAGCGAATAAAGGATTAATCATACCCAAAAAAGCCAAAGGTATGGTACAAGCATTATAAAACAAAGAAAAAGCAAGATTTTGCTTGATAATTTTAAAGGTATTTTTAGATAATTTGATGGCTTTTTTTAAAGAAAGCAAGTCATTTTTCAAAAGTAAAACATCACTACTTTCTATAGCTAGATCACTTCCTTCTCTTAAAGTCATCGAAACACTTGCATATTTTAAAGCTAGTGCATCATTTACCCCATCACCTACAAATAAAACTTTGTAATTTTTGCTTAAATTTTCTATAGTTTTCATTTTATCTTCTGGCAAACAAGAAGCTTGATAATTTTGAATTTCTAACTTTTTAGCGATTTTTTCCACTGCTTTTTGATGATCGCCACTTAGTATCATTAATTCTTTCTTTTCTTTTTTAAGATAAGCGATAAGCTCTTTTGCACCTTCTCTTAAAACACTATCAAACTCAAAAGAAGCTAAAATTTTACCTTCCTTAGCAAAAATAAAATGTGTATTATCAAATTCTTTAGCCACAATACCCTTTTCTTGCAAAAATTTAGAACTTCCGCCTAAAAGCAACCCTTCATTTAACTCAGCACTTAAACCTTTAGCTTGAATGCTCGAATGCTTTTTAAAATCCAAATTTAAATTCTTAGCTCCTTTTTGCTTTAAATACGACGCAATATTTTGAGAGATAGGATGTTTAGAAAGTTTTACAAAACTATAAAGCTCATTTAAATCAAGCGCTTCATCTAAAAAAATCTCTTTAAGTTCAAGCTCTATTTTGGTTAAAATACCCGTTTTATCAAACACCACGCAATCACATTTGCTTAAATCTTCTATCACGCTAGAACTTTTAAACAAAATATGTTTTTTCAAAGCTCTACCTAAAGCTACAAGATTGCTCACTGGCGTTGCTAAAGCCAAAGCACAAGGACAAGCGATAATCAAAACTGCAATCGCATTGACTAAAGAAATTTCAAAACTCTCTTCCTTGTAAAAAAACCAAAAAGCAAAACAAACAAAAGCGATCAATAAAACCGTTCTAGAAAAATAAGCCGAAAGACTATTGACCAAACTTTCAAGTTTTGCTTTTTTAGAACTTGCAAGTTCTAAAAGCTGGATAATTTGACTGAGTTTTGAATCTTTATAAAGCTTTGTTGCTTCATACTCCACACTTCCATCAAGCACTATACAAGCTGAAAAAATTTCATCTTCTTTTTGTATGAGTTTTGGAATACTTTCTCCATTTAAAGAAGAAGTATCCACGCTCATTTCGCCACTTTTACAGATCCCATCGATTAAAATTTTATCTCCAGTTTTAAGTAAAACTCTATCTCCTAAACAAACCTTTTGCACTTCTTTAGGAACAAATTCTTTACCATTAAAAACTAAAACTTCATTTTGCAAAAAATCATTAAGCCCATCTATAGTATCTAAAGCACGCTTTTTACTAAACATCTCAAGATATTTTCCTATAAAAACAAAGCAAACTATCATCGCCACAGAGTCAAAATACACTTCCCCCACCCTAAAAAACATAGCCCATAAAGAATAAACATAAGCTAAACTCGCTCCGCTAATCACCAATACATCCATATTTAAACTATGCATTTTTAAAGTTTTAAAAGCGCTTTTATAAAAATGAGATCCCGTATAAAAAAGCACAGGAGAGCAAAGGATAAATTCAGCAAAATTTAAAATATCCTTAGTATCCTTATCCATACCGCTAAAAAATCCTGCGTATTTTGCCACTGCTATCCACATGATATTCATCACACAAGCTATAGCCACAACAAGCTTAGAATAAAATTCTCTTTTTAGTAAATCCGCTTTTTTTGAAGCCTTGCTCGCATCGTAAGCACTCGCTTTATAACCTATGCTTTCAATAAGTCTTAAAATTTGCACCAAAGAAATACTTTGTTCATCAAAAACAATGCGTGCTTTATGGCTTAAATGATTGATATCAAGTTCTAAAATTCCTTCTTGCTTGGTTAAAATTTTCTCATTAAGCCACACACAAGCTGCACATTCTATACCGTGTATCATGAGATAAATTTCACTAAATCCTTCTTTAGTTTTAGTAATAAACTCATCATAATTTTTCATTTCATTTTGAAAATTTACAGGGCTTAAGGTTTGATTTCCAAGCTTTTCATAAAACTCATCTAGTCCACTTTCATGTAAAATTTCCCAAACGCTCTCACAACCCTTACAACAAAAAAATTTACCCTTATACTCTATCATTTGAGCTTGTTTATAATCAAGTTTGCAATGTTCACATTTCATAATCATTCTTTAAAAAAATATTTTTTATAATTATAAACAAATTTGACAAAAAGTGCATTTTTTTACTAAAATCACATTTTACAAAAATTATTCTGCTAAATCTTACGAGGACTTATGGAAAAAGAAAAAAAACAACATCAAAGAACCCACGTTCCAGTGGAAGGTTATAAAATCGAAGAATTAAAATTATTAGATTTAGAAAATCTAGTTAAAATCGCCAATGAATGTGAAATCGAAAACCCAAGAGAATTTCGCCGTCAAGAACTTATTTTTGAAATTTTAAAAGCACAAACAAAAAAAGGCGGTTTCATACTTTTTACAGGGATTTTAGAAATTTCTTCTGAAGGTTATGGCTTTTTAAGAGGCATGGACTCTAATCTTAGCGATAGTGTTAATGACGCTTATGTTTCAAATTCACAAATTAGAAAATTTGCTCTGCGTGTAGGCGATATCGTTACAGGACAAGTTAGAGAACCTAAAGATCAAGAAAAATACTACGCTCTTTTAAAAATTGAAGCGATCAATTATCTGCCTTTACAAGAAGCCAAAGAAAGACCTTTATTTGATAACTTAACCCCTATTTTTCCAACAGAAAAAATCAAACTCGAATACGATGCGATGAAGCTTACGGGTCGTGTTTTAGATCTTTTTACCCCTATAGGAAAAGGACAACGTGGGCTCATCGTTGCTCCACCACGCACAGGTAAAACAGAGCTTATGAAAGAACTTGCTACTGCTATTGCAAAAAACCACCCCGAAATGCATTTAATCGTGCTTTTAGTCGATGAAAGACCTGAAGAAGTTACTGATATGCAAAGATGCGTAAAAGGCGAAGTTTTTAGTTCTACTTTTGATTTGCCTGCTTATAATCATGTGCGTGTAGCTGAACTTGTGATAGAAAAAGCCAAAAGAATGGTAGAAACAGGTAAAGATGTTATTATCCTACTTGATAGCATCACAAGACTTGCACGTGCTTACAATACTGCAACTCCAAGCAGTGGAAAAGTCCTAAGCGGTGGGGTGGATGCTAATGCCCTACACAAACCAAAACGCTTCTTTGGTGCAGCTAGAAATATAGAAAATGGAGGCTCTTTAACCATAGTTGCTACGGCTTTAATTGACACAGGTTCAAGGATGGATGATGTAATTTTTGAAGAATTTAAAGGCACAGGAAATAGCGAAATAGTTCTTGATAGAAATATCGCTGATAGAAGAATTTATCCTGCGATTAATATCATCAAATCAGGAACAAGAAAAGAAGAATTACTCCAAGGCGTAGCAAATCTTCAAAAAATTTGGGCGATCCGTTCGGCGATTTCTCAAATGGATGATGTTGAGGCATTGAAATTTTTATATTCTAAAATGCTTAAAACCAAAGACAATGTAGAACTTTTATCTATAATGAACGAGTAGAAAATGCTTCAAGCTTTAGCGATTAAATACAGACCAAAAACCTTTGATGAACTCATAGGACAAAAAACAGTTAGCGTAAGTTTAAAATACGCTCTAAATCATAATCGCTTAGCTCATGCTTATCTTTTTTCAGGACTTAGAGGAAGCGGAAAAACCTCAAGTGCTAGAATTTTTTCTCGTGCTTTAGTTTGCGAACAAGGACCAAGTGATACTCCATGTGGCACTTGCAAGCACTGTCTTGCAGCACTTGAAGGCAAACATATAGACATTATAGAAATGGATGCTGCAAGCAACCGTGGACTTGAAGACATACAAACCTTAATCGAGCAAACCAAATACACCCCTTCTATGGCAAGATTTAAAATTTTCATCATTGATGAAGTACATATGCTTACCCCACAAGCTGCAAATGCACTTTTAAAAACCTTAGAAGAACCCCCAAGTTATGTTAAATTTATACTTGCAACAACAGATCCTTTAAAACTTCCAGCCACTGTACTTTCAAGAACGCAACATTTTCGCTTTAAACAAATTCCACAAAGTGAAATTTTAAATCATCTTAAAAAAATTTTACTTAAAGAAAATGTTAAATTTGAAGAAGAAGCTTTAAAATTCATAGCAAGAAGTGGCAATGGATCTTTAAGAGATACTTTAACCTTGCTTGATCAAGCCATTATTTTTTGTCAAAATGAAATCAGCATTAGTAAAATTACAGATATGTTAGGCTTTTTAGATCCTCAAAAAATCAAAGCCTTTTATCAGGCTATTTTAACAAAAGACAAAGAAAAAGTTTTTGCATATTTAGAAGAATTGCAAGACTATGAAGCTTCAAGCGTGATTGATGAAATGCTTTTTTATTTAAAAGAAAGTTTTTTTGCAAAAAGTACAGAATTTTCTACTTTAATTTATGAAAGATTTTTCCGTATTTTATCAAAAGCTAAAAATATGCTTTGCGATGATGATGGCTTTACGCTTTGTGTTATGGCTTTTATGATGATGGAAGCAAGTCATTTAAAAGAAATTGACGCACAAATCCAAGAAATCAAACAAGAAAATATAACAAATACTACACCTAAGATCACACCTTCTCCTATCATGCCTAATCTTGAGAAAAAAATAGAAAAAAATGCTTATGAAATCTTGCTTGATAGTATTTATGATAGGGATTTTGATCTTGCAGAATGCTTTAAACAAAGCACAAAATTTATTAGTTTTGAAAGCAATACTTTAAATATAAGCTCAAACGCACAAGGACAAAATCGCGATACGCTCAATAAAGGTTTTAAACTCATACAAGAACTTTTTAAAGCTAAATTTGGAGAAAATGCAAAAATTAATGTGCAAAAAGCACTAACAATTGATGAAAATAAGCTTCAATCCTTAACTCAAGAATTACCAAACAGTGAAAATAAAAACAATATTCAAAGTTCTATTAATATGCTTAAAGAAGGAGCTAAAAAATTTGACCCACAAGAAGATCTTAAAGAGGCTCTTAAAGATTGTTTTGGGGAGCCTAGTATAGAAAATTAATCATCATTTTTAAGAGAGATGAAAATCAAAGCTAAAAACATATAAGTTACCAATCTTGTAGCACCAGGCAAACCATTCCAAACATTACTCATCCACATTTCAAACCATTCTGCAGCAACTACTTGAAAGGCAAACCATAAATACAGCAACAAGTTAAGGAAATAATCCCAAAAATCTTAGCGTTAAGAAAGCTTTGAGCATCTAAATTTCTAGCTTTAAACATATCATAAACACCTTTTAGGGCTGTTAAGGTAATAAAAATTTCAAAAAGAATAATTATTATATAGCCTATATGATGAATCACAGGAGAAGTAATAACCCCATAAACTATAGCATTACCTAAATAATCAGACTTTATATCCGCACTCATCACAATGCGAAACAAATTGGAAATTAGAATTGTAATCTGTCACATTTCTAAAAACCACTATACCTGCTAACGATGCAACGGTAAGCAAAATAATAATTTTTGAAAATCAAATCATTTTACTTATGCAAAAACATTTTTATTACATTTATACCATTTTAATAATATATTCTTAATAAAAATTAAATTTTTAAATTCTTTTAAGCCTTAAAGAATTAAGTACCACAGCAACAGAACTAAAACACATTGCAAGTGCTGCTATATGAGGACTTAAAGTGATAAAAGGTACAAATCCTGCTGCGATAGGAATGCAAAGTACATTATAAATAAAAGCCCAAAAAAGATTTAGCTTGATAATACTGCGTGTTTTTTTAGCAAGTTTAAAACATTTAAAAATCGCTGATAAATCATCTTTTATCAAGATAAAATCTCCTGTTTTTTTTGCAAGTTCATTTGCCTTTGAAAAACTCATACTCACGCTTGCAGCAGATAAAGCCGCCGCATCATTGATCCCATCTCCTACAAAAAGAGTTTTTTTAAATTTTTGAATGATTTGTAGTTTTTCTTCACTCTTAAGTTGGGCATGAAATTCGTCTATTTGTAATTCTTTAGCTATTTTTTCTACATTTTTTATATGATCACCACTTAAAATAAAAGTTTTAAGATCTTGCCCTTTTAAATTTAACACAAGCTCTTTGGCCCCATCTTTTAAAGCATTACTTAACAAAACACCACCTAAACACTTTTTATTCTTAGCAAAATACACCCTAACATATTCTTTAAAAGAATCAAAAAAAATATCGCTTTCTTTTGTGTCAACTTCATTTTTGTGCAAAAACTCCGCACTACCTACAAGATAAATATTATTATCTTCTTTGTATTTTATACCAGAACCCACAATCACTATTCCCTCGCCCTTTAAATCAAAAATTTGATCTTTATGCAAAGCCTTGGCTATAGGATGAGAGCTTAAACTTTCAATTTGACATAATTTATCAAAATCATCTTTAGAAAGATTGTGCTTAAAAATACTCAAATTTTCCTTTGTTAATGTACCTGTTTTATCAAAAAAAGCGTACTTAACTAAGGCTAATTTTTCTAAAGCAGCAGGATTTTTAATAAGAATGAAATTTTTTGCCGCATTTGCACTTGCCACAACCAAAGCTATAGGCGTTGCAAGCCCTAAAGCACAAGGACAAGAAATCAAAAGCACAGCACAAGCGTGTAAAAAAGCTGTATTTAAATCCGCTTTTACCGCCCAAAAAACAAAAACTAAAAAAGCAAAAAATATTATACCCCCTACAAAGTATTTAGAAATTTGATCTGCTAAATTTGCCAAAGGACTTTTGATATTTCCTGCTTCAAAAACTAGATTTTTGATTTGTTCTAAAGTACTATCCATAGCCTTTTTGTTTGCTTTGATCCTTAAAGCGCCATTTAAAACTACTGCTCCTGCTTGAACTTCATCGCCTTCTTTTTTTAAAACAGGCAAAAACTCTCCATTTAAAAAACTCATATCAAGCTCTGCGCTCCCTAAAAGCACTACTCCATCTGCAACAATGCTTTCTCCTTCTTTTACCAAAAGCACATCGCCACTTTTGACAAAAGAACTTGGAATTTCTTTAATACTTTCATCTTCAAGCAAAATTTTTGTCTTTTTTGTATCTATATTTTCCAAAATTCTTTGATAATCTTGTGCTTTAAATTTAGCTTTACTTTCAAGATATTTTCCTAAAAGCACAAAGGAAATAATCATCATTGCACCACTAAAATACAAATCTTCTTCTTTAAAAATTTGCAAATACACTAAAAAAGAATACACAAAAGCACTCAAAGTCCCTAAAGCTACAAGGGTATTCATATCTAAATTTTTACTTTTAAGTCCTAAAAAAGCATGAGAAAAAAAGTCTCTCCCGCAATAAAATATCCCAAAAAAACTCAAAGCCATTTGGATATTTTGCGAAAAAGAAGTTTTAACAAACATTTCAAAATACATAATAATCACACTCAAAACTATACTTAAAAGCAAATTTTTTCTTAATTCTAAGTGTTTTTTTGCCTTGTATGCGTTCAAGCTTTGTTCATCTTCTAAAATTTCAAAACCTAAATTTTTAATTTTTGCGATGATATCTTTGCGTTTTTCTTGATCTTCAAGTAAAAAAACTCCGCTAGAATTCACATAAGAAACACTAGCATCTTTAACACCATCAATTTTTTTACAAGCTCTTTCTATAGCGTTAGAACAATTAACGCAAGTCATTTTACCTATTTTTATACGCAATTCTTCCATTATAAACGCTCTATGATTTCAAAACCTAAATCTTGAAATTCTTGTGTAAAATTTGATACTTGATTTTCTTCTAAATTTAAACTTAAAATTTTTTGCTCCAAATCTACTTCTATATTACCAAATTCATCTTCAAGAGAATTTTTGATCAAATTTACACAATTCATGCAATTAACATTTTTTACTTTAAATTTCATTTTCACTCCTTATAGGATGTATGGTAATATGCCCGATTTCAAATTCATGTAGTAATTTATGGGATAAATCCTGAGATAGTTTTTCAAATTCCTTTAGATCGCAAACTTTCACTTTTAAATGCATAGAAGCTACTAGCATTTTATTGGTGATTTGAGTAATATGCAAATCCACTACCTCATCCACACTAGGATTTAAAAGCAAAACTTGTCTTACTTTTTCTATATCCACAGGAGAACTTTCAAGTAAGACATTAGCGCTTTGTTTAAGCAAGATAATTGCCCATCTTAAAAGCAAGATTGATAATACAATAGCTAAAATCGTATCTATATAAACAATACCACTAAAATACACCGCTATTCCACCTATAATAACCACTAAAGAACCCAATAAATCACTCATCATATGTAAAAAAGCGGACTTCATATTGACATTTTCTAAATTTGCACCCTTAAACATCATCAAAGCATTAATCCCATTTACCAAAAAGCCCAAAATAGCTACAATTATCATGGTTTTAGCGTCAATTTCTTTTGGATTAATAAATTTTTCTATAGCCTCATAAATGATAAATAAAGCCGATAAAATAATGGTTAAAGCATTGACAAAAGCCACTAAAACTTCAAGACGAAAGTACCCAAAGGTCTTTTGATGATCTTGCCATTTTTCTACAGCTATGATGGCTAAAAAACTAAGAGCTAAGGCAAAAACATCAGAAAACATATGCAAAGTATCGCTTAAAAGTGCCAAAGAATTTGAAAGGATTGAATAAATAAATTGCACAAGCATCATAGAAAAAGTCATTAAAAGAGAAATTTTTAAAATCTTTTTATCCATACTCCTTGCATCAGCATGGGAATGATGATGTTCATGAGAATGTTCTTCGTGATTATGATGACAAGATTTGTTAGCTAAAGGCTCGTGTGATAAAAATTTATACATTTTATATCCTTTTTGCTTGACATTTTAAGATATTAAGCTAAAAAGAATATAAATATTTGTTATTCTTATAAAAATTAAAAGTCAAAAAGTTCGCCTAACCAACTTTCTTTCTTTTTCTTTTTATAGTAATCATTGTGCTGATGATAAGCTGAGTTATTATATCTTGACTCTTGTCTTGAAGCTTGGTTAAAATTTGCTGTATTAGGGACACTGCGTTCTATGATTTTGTCAAGTTCTCCACGATCAAGCCAAACGCCACGACATTTTGGACAATAATCAATCTCAACTCCACTCCTATCGCTCATAACCAAATCCACATTGCAAACTGGACATAACATACAATACCGCCTTTTTTTAAATTTTTGATTTAAAATTATAAAAAGAAATACTAAACAATTTTACAACAAGTTTTAATGTTTTTTTGCATGTCTAGTCATCATAAAACTTTGTTCAAAAAATATAAGCAAAGTAACACTCACTCCTATAGCTAGAGCCAAAGTCACAGAAACAGTTGTAAAAAAATAATCAAAAAATTGAACCAAAAATTCAGACTTAGCCTTCAAATCATCACTGCGTATAAAAGAAATAAGATACAAAATCGCTTTATAGGCATAAATTCCAGGTATCATAGGAATAAGAGCAGGAAAAGCGATAATTTCAGCAGGGGTTTTGATGATTTTTGCTAGAACAATTCCTAAACATCCTATACAAAATGAAGCAACAAAAGTTGCAATTGCTAAAGTTTGAAAATGAAAATATTCCACCAGGGTAAAACGAAGCCCATGCGCAATTGCTGCTAAAATAGCAGATAAAATAAGGGTTTTTAAAGGTGGATTACAAGCATAAGCAAAGCCAAATCCCGCCACAGCAGCAAAAAACATATCTCTTAAAATAAATTCAATCATCTTAAAATCCCAAAATCCGAAATACTAAGTGTCATGTAAATTCCAAGTGCTATACAACAAATCAAAATAGCCACGCTGATAATACGACTAAGCCCCATTAAAATATGATCTTTTAATATATCAATCACAGAATTTATAAAAAATACCCCTGGTATAAGATATAAAATACTAGAACCCAAAGCCACATCAGAAGTATTGGTATATCCCATATCCAGTCCAAAAAATACAAACCACGATGAGATAAAAGAACAAAGGATGTATTGAATTCTTAAATCAATCTTTGCTTTAGTTAAAATATATCTTAACAACAATCCCACAAAAGTTGCAAAAAACACCAAATTTCCAGCGCCAAAATCACCGCCAAAAAGCCTACAAAAAGCCGAATTTGCCATAGAAACAAATAAAAGATTAAGCAAATAAGAATGCTTTTTTTGTTGAGAAATTTTCTCAAAAACAACTTGTGCTTTTTCAAGATCGTATTTGTGATCATATATAGCCCAGCTTAAAGCACTTAAATCAAAAATAAGCTTAAAATTAACATGGGCATGATGATTGGGTATGACATAAGTTCTTTGAATGGAGTTATCATCCATATCTACAACATTTAAAGTAATATGATGAAAAAAGAAATTGATATTTATCTCATAGCCATAAACCTCGGCTATTCTTCCTACGCATTTTGCCACCCTAGCTGTATAAGTTCCAGCACCTAGCAAAGTTTTAGTATATATAATTAAAAAATTAGTTAATCTTTGTATATCAGGTTTTTCCATATTTTGATCATCTTTAACTTGAATTTATTACAATTATAGCAAATTTGAAAATAATAAAGAAAAAAATATTTATAATTTAAATCATTTATTAAAAGGCTTTTTGATTTTGATATAAATTAAACTTGCTAAAATCACAAAAACAATTATAATGATTAAAATTTGAGTCAAATAAGTTTTAATCAACTCTTCATTTTGTCCTATATAATAACCCAAAAATACAAGTATAGCCACCCAAATAGCACTACCAAGTGCAGTAAAAAGTATAAAATTTATAAGTTTCATTTTTACCAAACCTGCAGGCATAGAGATATACTGACGAATCCCTGGTAAAAGACGACAAGTAAAGGTTGAAAATTCCCCGTGTTTGTTGAAAAATTCTTCGAATTTAGCAAATTTGACTTCATTTATACCAAAATACTTACCCCATTTTAATACAAAATTTTTACCCCAAAAAAAGCAAATATAGTAATTAATCAAAGCCCCTAAAACAGAACCTAAAGTCCCACTAAGTATACAAAGAGTAATATCAAGTTCGCCTTTATGTGCCAAATATCCAGCAGGTATCATAACAACTTCACTTGGAAAAGGTATAAAACAACTCTCTAAGGTCATTAAGATAATAATACCCAAATACCCCCAAGCACTAGCCGTCTCAACAATAAAAGAAATGATTTCTTGCATATTAGCCTTATTTGAAGAAAATTTTAAAAAATTGTAGCTTAAAAGATTAAACAGTAAAAAGCGGTTTTACACCGCTTTTTTTATTTACCTGCAACTGAAACTTGATTTGGATTGTCCGCTGCACGAGCGATCATGCACTCTTTTAAAATAGCAGCATCAGCTGGATCGCTAACTTTTTTATTAATCCAGCGTTCAACTTGTTTCATTGTTTTTGACTCTGGCTCTGGAGCTTCGTATTTTGCCATCAAACTTGCACAATCAGCCAAAGCAATGATAGGTAATAAACTTGCAAAAAGTATTTTTCTCATCTTTTGCTCCTTAGAATTTTACATTATACATTAACATAATATTATCAGCTCTTGCTTTATCTTTTTTCGCTCCACCAAATGGTAAGCCACGATTACCCCAAATGTTTTGGATATTAGTATAGCTTAAGCGTAAGAATTGATATCTATCAAGTTGATAAATCACATAAAAATCATGTGCTGTTCCTCTTGTCATTCTTATATTAAGCGGATCATTGATACTTGGACGGCTCATAGTATACCAGTATCTACTTCCCCAGAAGAACTCATACCCTACTTTTAAAGCCTTGGTAAAATCATAGCGTCCACCTACATGCACAGCATAACCATCTTTTTCATTGAATTTTCCATCACCATAACCTTGTTTTTGAAGAGCTGCACTTAATAATGGATTTATCTCATTATTGCTTCCATTAGAATATCCCAAAGATGCGAACCAATTAAAATTTGTTCCAAAAGCTTTGTAATTTTCAAAATGAATATTAGCTAAAGTAAGATTACCTAAATTAATAACTCCATCATCATCTAATAATGTCGATCCTGGAATAGGCAATGCAAAATCAGTCATATGAGCTACATTGAAGATAATAAGATTATCTCCCATGCCTTCTATAGGAAGTTCTCCTTCTACCGCAGCATAGTAAAGATTTGCATCAGCATCTTTTTGATCGCTCATCCAGTCTCTTACCTTACCTTCTTCATCCCATTGATAAGTTTTACCATAAGCCGCACGGATAGCTACCTTATGATCTTGCAAACTTTCAGGTTTATAAGTAATCACTGCTGCATCACCTAGAGCGTTGATTGCTAAGGCTGGATAAGTTGATTGTCTTAAAGCATTGTTTCTAAGATTACTTCCTGGGCCATCGGTTCCTGGCTGTCTTCCTATAGTTGCAATCCACTCAGGCGTGATATAGTAGTCAAGATAAGCTCTATCTACATAAAGTACAGGCCCACTTGTTCTTGTGTTTCTTCCTGCATCTAAGTCATAAGGAGTGCCATTCCAACCCATTTGAGACCAGTTTTTAGCCATAGATAAACGACCATAGAATTTGGTTTTATCGTTAATATCAGCATTCATATTTAAATGAAGCTCATTCATCCATTTGTTATTTACACTATAATCTTTATATCCTCTTGTTTGACCTTCTTCATAAGGGATATGATTAAAGTTTGTATTTGATACAGCAGTTGAGAATTCAAGTCCAAATTTAACCTTGCTTAAAGCAGCTTGAAATTCTGTTTCATCAGCTCTATCGTTAAGATCAGCAAGTTCAGCTTTTACAGCTTCATTTTGCTTAGCTTGAGCTTCTCTTTCTTTTCTGATTTGTGCAAGTTCAGCTTGAATTTGTGCAAGCTGTTTTTGAAGCTTGGTTATTTCATCATCTGTATTTTTAGCAAAAAGTGAAGATGAAAGAAGACAAGCACTTAAAATAAGTGAAAACTTAGTTTTCATAATCATAACTCCTTGTAATTTTGTTACATTTCACTGAAATAAAATTATAATTATAGAAAAAAAAGCTTTAAAAAAAATTATGTGTTAATTATTTTTAGCTAGTCAAATTTTATGACTAGCTTTACATTATAAGATTTAAATTTAATTACAAAATTTTTATATCTAAAATTTTATCTCCTTGGCGTATAGAGTCTAAAACTTCCAAACTTTCTTCATCTTTTGGATCAATTTGCCCAAAAACAGTATGAACCCCATCTAAATGAGCTTGAGGGCTGTGACAAATGAAAAATTGGGATCCACCCGTATCGCGTCCTGCATGTGCCATAGATAAGGTTCCACGCTCATGTTTATGTTCTTGATCATCACATTCACAAATGATTTCATATCCAGGCCCACCTATACCATTGCCGTGTGGACAACCCCCTTGTATGACAAAATTTGGGATCACACGATGAAAATTTAAATCTTTATAAAATCCTTCAATAGCCAAAGTAGCAAAATTACAAACCGTTTGTGGAGCCTCATCACCAAAAAGTTTTAGCTTCATTGTACCTTTTTCAGTTTCTATAAGAGCAAATTTGTATTCATTTACTTTGCTTATGTCAATTGTTTTTATCATATTTTTCTCCTTAATCTATATTTGTATAAACAGCTTGAACATCATCATCATCTTCTAACTTATCTAAAAGTTTTTCTATATCACTAAGCTGTTCTTCGCTAAAGCTTACAGGATTGTTTGGTATATACTCAAGTCCTGCTTTTTTAAGAACTAAACCCTTAGTTTCTATAGCAGAGCTTAGCTCACCAAAAGCAGTATAATCACCGCTAATTACTAACTCTTCTTCATTTTGTTCTAATTCTTCAAGCCCTGCATCGATCAAATCAAGTTCTAATTCTTCTAAATCCCCTGCAAATTTTTCAAGATGAAAAACCGCTTTTCTAGTAAACATAAAGCCTAAAGATCCATTTTGCAAAACTTCTCCACCATTTTTACTAAAAATAGCTTTTACATTAGCCACGGTGCGTGTAGGGTTATCGCTCATACATTCAACTATAACCAAAGCTCCATGTGCAGCTTTTCCTTCATAATGAATGTTTTTAATATCTGCGCTATCTTTTCCACTCGCACGCTTAATAGCCGCATCTATATTATCTTTTGGCATATTATTTGCTTTTGCTGTAGCTATAGCACTTCTTAATTTTGGATTCATATCAGGATCAGTGCCACCTTCTTTGGCAGCTACTTGTATGGCTTTAGCAAGCTTAGGAAAAAGCTTGCTCATTTTATCCCATCTAGCCTCTTTAGAAGCTCTTCGGTATTCAAATGCTCGTCCCATAAATTCTCACTTTCTTTAAAGATTTTCAAACTTAAAAGTATAAACTAAAAAGGCTAATTAAAGCTTTAAATGGTATGATTTTACCATTTATTTTAGGAGAAGTTTTTGAATATCGCAAAAAAAGAACTTTTTGTTGCTTGGTTTTTCTTGATTGCTGCTATTGTATTTGAAGTTTTAGGTACTAGTTTTTTAAAAATGGAAAATCAAATTTTAGGCTATATATTTATGGCTTTATTTATAGCTTTTTCTTATTTTTTTATGGGCAAGGCGATTAAAAAAATTCAAGTAGGCATAGCCTATGCTATATGGGAACTTTTAGGGATTATTCTTATACTTTTAGTTTCTTTTATAGTTTTTAAAGAGAGTTTAACCTTAACTCAAATTCTAGGCATTGTTCTTTCTATCGTTGGAATTATCATGATTAATATAGGCGAGGTTAAAGAATAATGTATATTTTTATCATTGTTTTATCAGCATTCTTAGATATCATAGCAAATTTATTGCTAAAAAAATCAGATGGTTTTAAACATAAAATTTGGGGCTTGGCTGCGATTATCAATGCTATACTTGCTTTTTTTCTACTTTCTTTTTCTTTAAAATACGTTCCTTTAAGCATAGCTTACTCAACTTGGGGTGCTATAGGCATCATAGGAACTTGTCTTGGTGGATGGATTTTATATAAAGAAAAATTAAACAAAATAGGAATTTTAGGCATCATTATCGTAATAATAGCAGTATTTTTACTAAATTATTAAAACAGCAAAATGCTGTTTTAATGTTCCATTTTGTTTTTCGCTTCAATACCCATTAAAGAAAATGCGGTTTTAATACTAAGAGCAACTAAAGAAAATAATTTAAGCAAATCATTTTCATTTGCAGAGCCTACAACTTTATTTTCATTGTAGAATTTATGAAAATTTGCAGCCAAATTTTTAAGATAATCAGGAATTTTTTGCAAAGCTCTAGCCTCAAAAGCATCGTTTAAAATAGCTTTTAAATTCAAAGCTTCAAAAAGTAAATTTACACCATCTTGATTTAAACTTTGTAAATCAGCTCCCATTACATCATCGATTTTTTTACCAGCTTTAGCAAACACTTGATGAATTCTAGCGTGTGCGTAGTTGATATAATACACAGGATTAGAACTATCTTCTTTTTGCAAATCACTAATATCAAATTCCAAATGAGTATCGCACTTTTTACTCAAAAAGATATAACGCAAAGCATCACTTCCTATTTCATCAATCACATCGCTCATCAAGATAAAATTTCCTGCTCTTTTACTCATTTTATAAGGCTCTCCATCTTTAAGCAAGGAAACCATTTGTGCTAAAATAATCTCAAGATTATTAGAGTCAAATCCCAAAAACTCCATCGCAGCTTTCATTCTAGGGATATAACCATGATGATCTGCTCCCCAGATATTAATACACTTGCCATAACCACGACTCATTTTATCCTTATGGTAAACAATATCTGCTGCCAAATAAGTCCCGCGTCCATCTTCACGGATAATTACCCTATCTTTTTCATCGCCTTTTTGCGAAGAAGCAAGCCAAATTTTACCTTCTTGCTCGTAAATTCCTTTATATTCTTTTAAAGATTCTAAAGTTGCATTTAAAGCGTCATAATACGATCTTTCGCTTACATAGCTGTCAATTTTAATCTTTGCTTGTTCTAAATTTTGTTTAATCAAAATAAGCATTTTATCTTTTGCCCAATCAGCTAAACTAGGGATATTTTCTTCACTAAAAAATTCTTTACCAAATTTTTCAAAAGCTTCTTTTGCCAAATCTGCTATATACTCGCCTTTGTAATATTGCTCTGGATATTCAACATTTTCATGAAGTATATTTTCTTTCACACTTAGTAAAATAGAAAGCCCTAGTAAATAAATTTGATTACCCGCATCATTGACATAGTATTCTGTATCAAATTTATAGCCCAAATGTCTCGCAAGTCTTGTTAAGGTGTCTCCAAAAACAGCGCCTCTTGCATGTCCTATGTGCAAAGGCCCAGTAGGATTTGCACTCACATATTCAAGCAAAAAACTTTCTTGTTTTTTTTCTCCTTTAGAAAAATCATTTGGATTTGCTAAAGCCTGATTTGCAAGTTCATTTAAAAAAGTTTTGGAAATTCTAAAATTTAAATACCCATTTATAGCTTCAACTAATTCAAAACAATCATGATTTTGAAATTTGCTCGCTAAGTCGCTAGCGATCAACATAGGAGATTTTTTTAATTCCTTAGCCAGTGAAAAAGCCAAAGGGGTAGCAAAATGTGCTAAATTTTTATCCTTTGGATTTTCAAGTGTAAAATCACACTCTAAAATCTTTTTAATTTCATTAAAAATAATACTTTTCAAAAGACTAAACCTTAAGCTTTTTTTGTTTCGTCTATACTTGCGTCAGCATTTGTATTATTAGTTGTGTTTTTGTTTTCTTCTATTTTTTGAGTATTTTTTGCTACTTCATCATCATTATTCATTTCATCTTTAAAAGTTTTAATACCTTTACCTAAACCCTTTGCAAGTTCTGGAATTTTTTTTGCTCCAAAAAGCAATACAACAATCAATAAAATAATCAACCAATGACTTGGACTTGACCAACCACCCATTTTATTCTCCTTCATTCCAAATATTTTGAATTTGTCCTAGATTCTGCCCTTTGGTTCTAAATTTATGGGCGATTAAAATCGCTCGCAATACTTCATAGCTTTGCTTTAGCTCATCATTAATGATAAGATAATCATACTCGCTAAGCTCTTTCATTTCATCACTAGCGTTTTGTAATCTTTTTTCTAGTTGTATTATTGTATCAGTATTTCGCTTAATAAGTCTTTTTTTTAACTCATCTTTATTTTTTGTAGTAATAAAAACAGAAACAATCTTATCAGCCATTTTTTGTCTGGCTATTTTAAATCCTTGCACATCAATATCAAAAACAATTATTTTTCCATTATCTAAAGCATCTTGAGTGTGCTTTAAAGAAGTGCCATAAAAATTTTCATGCACTTTAGCCCATTCTAAAAAATGATCACCATCTATACCTTTTTGAAATTCTTCATGAGATATAAAATGATAATGTATTCCATTTTTTTCACCCTCTCTTGGTTTGCGAGTTGTTGAAGAAATAGAAAAATAAAGCTCATCTTCAAATTCATCAAAAAGTTTTTTTAAAAGAGTTGATTTTCCAGCTCCACTAGGACCTGAAATCAACAAAATAAAACCTTGCAATTTTAATCCTCTTTAAAACTAATGTTTATATTTATATTCATATTCATACCCTTAAGAGCAGCTTTTAAGGTATCATCCTTAATACTTGAAGTGATCGCTCCTACTATACTTTGGCTAAGCTCATTAACTATCTCTTCACTATTATCATCTTTAGTTGCATTACTTACTATAGGCTCTTCATTTTTTTCTACAATTTCCTCTCCAAGAGCTTCTTGTATATCACTTTCTTTCAATGCATCAAAATCACTTATATTTAAATTTGGCACAACCACTTCCTCTTCATTTGTTCCTAATTCTTTATCGTCTAAAATTGGCTCATCTTTAAAATCTTCTAAAACCTTGCTGCTATTGTCACTATCAATACCATAATCAAGCTCATCAAGTTGAGCTAGTTCTTCTTTGATTTGATCTTGAGTACTCAAATTTGAAGTAAAATCATCCATTTCATCTTGAACATCTTCTTCCACAACAGGAGTAAACTCCTCTAAAATTTCCTCTGATTCTTCATTATCTTTTGCTTGACCTAAAAATTCAGCATCCTCAGGAATATCATCAAAATCCATTTCTTTTTCTTGCTCTTCGACCATAGGAAGATCATCAAAGTCGCTTATATTAGCTTGCAATTCTTTGTTATCTTCTAAATCTTCATCATTTTTATCATCTAGTTCATCTATACTAGGCTCAGAATCCAAAGCTGTATGTTCTTGGCTTAAGTCTTCTTTTTCGCTTTCGCGATCTTCCAAAGTTAAATCTAAATCAGTTTGAATGTCTTCTTGAGTCTGTTCTTTAATTGCTTCTTGTTCTAAATTTTCATCTTCTAAATTTTGAGTTTCTAAAGTTTTGTTTGCATTATCATCTTGAGCGTTAAGCTCTTCTTGCATTTCTAATGTATTTGTTTTAGAATCGTTTAATAATTCTTGCTTTTCTATTTCTTCATTTTTGTCATCTTCTTTGATTTCTAAATCTTCATCATTTTTATCATCTAAACTAGGTTCAGTATCCAAAGCTGTATGTTCTTGGCTTAAGTCTTCTTTTTCGCTTTCGCGATCTTCCAAAGTTAAATCTAAATCAGTTTGAATGTCTTCTTGAGTCTGTTCTTTAATTGCTTCTTGTTCTAAATTTTCATCTTCTAAATTTTGAGTTTCTAAAGTTTTGTTTGCATTATCATCTTGAACATCATCATCAAAACTCAAATCTTTCACTCCCTCTGAATTTATATCTAAAGAATTTTCATCAGGCAAATCATCTAAATTTAAATTATCTAAATCCAAGCTTATATCAGCATAGGGATTTTCATCATTGCTTAACATTGGCAAATCAATAGGTGTATGTTTGTTTACATCTTTATTATTAAGTAAATTTAAAAAATCTGTAGGTAAAAAAGGTTTTTGTAAAATTTGCGCATCTATATCTTCTACATTTTGGTTTCGCGGAGCTAAAAAAATCAATCTATCACATTTTTCTTTAAGAATTTTTAAAGGTGCTGGAGTATCGCTATCTACAACAATCACATCATAATTACCCAAATTTTCACTATAAGCATTAAGTTCTTCAAAATCATAAGACATTTTTTTAGCACTAAGGCTTACAAGTCTTGAAACTACAGGGTTTTCATTTAAAAGTAAAATTTTCATCACTTTAATCCTTAAAAAATAATCGCTATTTTACGATAATTTCATTTATCCTTTCCTTAGGAGAAAAAAAGAGTTTGCATATGAGTGAAAAGTTCTAAAATTAAATTTTTAAAATATTGCATCATAACTAATAAAATAGCGATCAAAACTACAAAACCTAAAGCTATCTTTATAGGATAGCCAATAACTAAAAGATTAAATTGTGGCATTGTTTTCATCAAAAGTCCAAAAATAACATCGGCTAAAAGTGAAATTCCAAGTATGGGAAAGCTCATAGTAAAACCTATGATGAAAATATTAAACATACCCATATTTAGATAATGCATTAAATTCTCATGCGGATAAAATCCACCTAAACTAATATAACCCAAAGAATGACTTAAAAACAAAAGCATTAAATGATGGCCATCAAAAGCAAGAAAAAACATCAAAGCAAGCAAATTTAAAATTTGAGATGTGATAGGCATACTCGTTCCAGAACTTGGATCTAATATACTTGCCATAGTAAATCCCATAGTAAAAGCAATCTGCTCACCTGCCATCATAATAATAGCAAAAATAATTTGAAGCATTAATCCTGCTATCATTCCAAAAATCACTTCACTAATAAGCTGCAAAACAAAAAAACTATCTAAATGCAAAGATTCTAATCTAGCCAAAGGATATAAATACATAGTCAAAAATAAAACTATAGTACTTTTTATCACCATAGGAATAGAATTATGTGAAAAAAAAGGAAAAAAAACTATAAGACCACTCATTCTAGCAAGAAGCAACATAAAAGTTACAACATTTTTATCACCTAAATAATTAACAAATTCCATTGGCGTTTATAGTATAAGTTTTATCACAAAAACTTGCAAGCTTGCTATCGTGAGTTACAAAAAATAAAGCTGCATCATTTTCTTTAACATAGGAAATTAAAAGTTCGATAACATTTTTAGCATTATCAAAATCCAAATTTCCAGTTGCTTCATCAGCAAAAATAATCTTTGGTTTTTTACAAAGCACGCGCGCGATACTCACACGCTGTTGTTGTCCGCCGCTAAGCTTTCCTATTTTTTGATGTAAAAGCGCATCAATACCTAATCTTTTTAAAATTTTCTCATCTAAATCTTGACCCGATAAAACACTAGCAAGTTCGATATTTTCTAAAGCTGAAAAACCTTTAAAAAGATAATGTGTCTGAAAAATAATACCAAAATCATAACGGCGAATTTTTAATCTTTCGTTTTCATCTATCTGATAAAGACTAGAACCTTTAAAAAAAACTTCACCTTTTTTTGGAATTAATAAAGAAGAAAGTATATGTAAAAGAGTAGATTTGCCACAACCGCTACTCCCTTGAATAGCAATGCAATCTTTAGTGTTTAAAGTAAGATTTAAACCCTCAAAAAGCGGATAATCAAAACTATGGCTTAAATTTTCCGCTCTTAAGAGTTCCATTTTTAACCGTTTTTAAAGTTGTGCAGCAACTTCAGCCGCAAAATCTTCAGTTTTCTTTTCTAAACCTTCGCCAACTTCAAAGCAAATAAATTCGACAATTTTAATTTTTCCGCCAAATTCTTTTTCTTTTTCGGCAATTACTTGTTCTACGGTTTTTTTATCATCCATTACATAAAACTGACCCATTAAAGTAAGTTTGCTATCAAGTTGAGAATTATCTGCTATAAAGCTATTTATTTTACCTGGGATAATATTGTCCCAAATTTTTTCAGGTTTACCTTGAGCTTTAAGCTCTTCTTTGATTTTTTCTTCAGCTTCTTTTAAAATTGCATCGCTTAATTGTTTGCGACTTGCAAATTGAGGAATTTTATGTTCAGGTTTATTTGGATCTTTAAGTCTGCGTCTTTCTTCATTTTCTTTTTCAAGTTCAGCAGCCAAAGCTTTGTATTCATTTTCAACAAAAGTCATATCCAAATCTTCATAACTTAAATAACTTGGTCTCATTGCTGCAATATGCATACAAATTTGTCTTAACAAATCTCTTGATTTTGAAGCCACTTCAGCACTATCACAAGCTGCAGCGATCACAACACCAACACGGCCATTTGTATGGATATAACCATTTACAACGCCGTTAGCACCTGCTTTTAAAGTTGCAAATCTTCTTACAACTAAGTTTTCTCCTATAGTTGCAATTTGACTTTTTAAATATTCTTCAAATTTTACACCATTGATTGTGCTTGAATGAAGTTCTTCCACACTTTGTAAGCTATTACTTTGAATATGAGCTGTAGTATCTTTTGTTAAAGCGATAAACTGATCATTTTTTGCCACAAAATCTGTTTCGGAATTAATCTCGCTTACAGTTGCGCTTGTAAAATCATCGCTTACTTTTACACTTACTAAACCTTCTGCAGCAAGTCTGTCTGCTTTTTTAGCAGCCTTACCTAAACCTTTTTCTCTTAAAAGTTGTACTGCTTTATCAAAATCTCCATTAGTTTCACTCAAAGCATTTTTACAATCCATCATCCCCGCACCTGTACTTTCGCGGAGTTCTTTTACCATTGCAGCAGTGATTTCAGCCATTATTCTTGCTCCTCACCGAAGTCTTCTTCGCTCATCGCTTCATCTAAAACTTCTTTTTTCTCTTCATCGGTGATTTCTTTTTCTTCATTTGCTAAAGCTTCACTATCTTGTTCTCTTAAAGCTTTTCCTTCATTAATCGCTTCAGCCATTTCTTGACAGAAAAGTTGCACTGAACGAATTGCATCATCATTTCCTGGAATAGGATAAGTTACCAAATCAGGATCGCAGTTTGTATCTAGTGGAGCTACAACAGGAATTCTTAATCTATTTGCTTCTTGAACAGCAATTTTTTCCTTTACTGTGTCAACAACAAAAATCATATCAGGTTGAGTTTTCATATAACGAATTCCACCTAAATAAGCTAATAATTTTTCTTTTTTTCTTGTAAGCATTAAAGCTTCTTTTTTAGTTAAAAGCTTAATACTTCCATCTTCTTCCATTTTTTCAATTACTTCTAATTTTCTAATTGATTGGCGAATAGTACCAAAATTTGTCATCATACCGCCAAGCCATCTATGATTTACATAAGGCATACCGCATTTTTCAGCGTATTCTTTAATCGCTCCACCTGCTTGTTTTTTTGTTCCAACAAAAAGTATAGTTTTTCCTTCGGCAGCAGCGTCACGAACGATATTATAGGTATATCTAAAATATCTTAAAGTTTTTTGTAAATCAATTACATAAATACCTTTTCTCTCGCCAAAAATGAATTTTTTCATCTTTGGATTCCAGCGTCTTGTTTGGTGTCCAAAATGCACACCGCATTCTAATAAATCTCTCATACTAACCATGAGTTTCTCCTTATAAATTTAGCTTTATTCCTCCACATCCCTTAATTTACACAAGCTAAAAAGAATTGATGTGTGTGAAATGAAGCTAAGATTCTATCAAATTTAAGTTTAGTTTTTACTTATATATGTAGTCCTTGGTAAGGCTTAGATTATTATTGATTTCTTTTGTGATTAAAAATTGGAACAAATCCACGCTTCCAACACGAAAAGCAGAGGCACAAGAACGAAGGTATAAATCCCACATTCTTATAAATTCTTCATCATATTTTTCCCTTACCTTGTCCAATACTTTGTTAAAATTTTCATCCCATAAATCTAAAGTTTTTGCATAGTGCATTCTTAAACTTTCTGCTAAAAGAAGATGAAAATCCCACTCGCTCATAGCACTTACAACCTCTCTTAAAGAAGGTAAATATCCTCCTGGAAAAATATATTTATCTATCCAAGCATTTGTTTTTCCTTCAAACATGGCTAAAATAGAATGTAAAAGCATAGAACCTCCAGGTTTTAACACTTGTTTTACTTTCATGAAATAAAGTCCTAAATTCTCTTTACCTACATGTTCAAACATACCCACAGAAACAACTTTATCAAAATAATTTTCAAATTCTAAATCTTGATAATTTTGAAGTCTTATTTCTATTTTATCTTCAAGACCAAGTTCTTTTACTCTTTCCTTAGCTTTTTTACACTGCTCCTCTGAAATAGTAATTCCAACAACCTTAACTCCATACTTTTGAGCCGCCATAATAGAAAGCCAACCCCAGCCACAACCTATATCTAAAAGCTTTTCTCCTTCTTTTAAATCAAGTTTTTTAAGGGTATGTTCTATTTTGTTAATTTGAGCTTCATAAAGAGTATTATTAGGCTCTTTAAAATAAGCGCAAGAATAGCTCATAGTATCATCAAGCCAAAGCTTATAAAAATCATTACCTATATCATAATGACTTTTGATATTTTTACTTTCTTGCTTTTGAGTTATTTTACTCAATACATCTTTTTTGGTTTTAAAAAATTGCTGATTAGAAAAATAATATAATACCCTAGCCATTTCATCATAATCGCCCTCTATGTCAAGTTTTGCCTGCATATAATGTCTTGCAAAAACCAAACTTGTATCACCAAATAACTCCAAAAAAGGAATTTTTTCTTTAAAAATTAAAGAAAATTTAGCAGGTTTGTTTCCGATAAAAAATTCTTCTTTATCCCAAAAAACAACTCTAAAATCCCCATAATCCCATTTTTTTAAAATAGATTTGATTAAAGTTTTTTCTAACATAAAATACTCCTAAATTCTAAAATAATTATATTTTGAAGTATCTCTCTTTAAATATTAAAAATTAATAAAAATGAAGAAAAAATAAGATTTTTGCCATTATCATTAAATAATGGCAAAAAATGTAATATTAATGTAATTTAGACCAAACAGAACGCTTCCAACCTATAGCAAAAATACTTAAAATTACAAAGAATATCATTACATAAATTCCTGTAGTTTTTCTTTCTTCTTTTTTGCTATCACCCACTTGATCAATATAAGATACAACCTTAGCCTGTGCAGCTTCTGTTAAACCTACTCTTGGCATAGCGGTTCCTGGAAGAAGTTTTTGAGTGTTATTAATAAAATCATGTAAATATTGCTCACCACGAGATCTTATCATCATAGAAAGATCAGGCGGAACAGAACCTAAATAAGTTTTTAAATCATTTTGATTTGATGGAGTAAAAAAGCTATCGTATTTCATATCATGACAACGTCCGCAAGCCTCAATAAAAGTTGCTTTATCTTTAGCAAATTTTATATCTTTTTCCATTAAAGCCGCTTTTTGAGCACTATTTTCCATTTTAGCATATTTTGCCTCAACATCTTTCTTAATAGTAGCATCTTCATTGGCTTCAAATTTAACACTCACATCTTTAAGATAAGCAATTACATTGGCTATATTTGCATTTGTAGCTTCTTCGCTTTCTCCTGAAGTATCTTTATTGTAAGCTGTCATAATAAAAGCATCACCAAATTTATGATCTACTTTTAAAGCAAGCGCAGGATGCATAATCAAAGCTGCTAAAAATTTTTCATCAAAAATAGCACCAGCTGCACTAAGATCAGGTGGTATTACTCCCATAGAAGAATCAGTAATATTAGCTGTTATTCCATCTTCTTTTAGACCATGACATGCAAAACAGTTATTTTCAAAAAATTCTTTACCTTTTTTTGCATCACCCTTAGCAAAATCGATCTTTGCAACATCTGCCCAAAGTGTTTCAACTTTGCTTAATTCTTCTTTTGCTTTTTCAAGTTCTTTGTTTGCACTCTCTATTCTTTTAGCATCTCCTGAAGCTTGTGCATCTTTTAGAGCTAATTCTTTAGCTTCAACTATACCTTTTGCAAAAGTAGTATCTTCAACAGCAAAATCAAAATTTGCAGGAGCAACATGAGGTTTCATCACTGAATGAGCATAAGGCTCTACCCCCCAATATACAAGCGCAGTAAAAACTACCACAACTAAAAATATTTTTATTTCTCTCATTGTTTAGCTCCTTTTCTCTCCATAATAGTAATAACCGGTAAAACTACAATAAGTAAAAGTAAAAATACTATAGAAGCATAAAATCCTACCCAAGCATTTACACCTGTTGGAGGTAATTTTCCATAAACTGTTAAAACAATTAAATCGATAAGCAATATCCAAAACCAAATGAAAAATAAAGGTCTTTCATGAGCTGGTTTTACAACATCACTTCTATCAAGCCAAGGAAGCAAGAAGAAAATCACTTGAGCAATACCAAATGCAGCCAAACCTATATCAAAAGCTTTAATACCTGCAATATCAAAGAAAAATCCTCTTAAAACTTCATAACTCCATAAGAAATACCACTCAGGATAAATATGAGCTGGTGTTTTAAGCGCATTAGCTGGATCAAAATTAATTGGATCCATTGCAAATTCAAATTTAAAACAGACCAAATAAAAGAAGAAAATCATAAAAAAGCTTATATACATAAAATCTTTTGATAAAAATCCTGGCCAAAAAGGAATCACTTTAGAACCCTTTGTGTCACCTGCCATGTATTTTTCAGCCTCTAAATCAAAGTCAAGTTCTTCAGAAATTTCATTATTAACATGAGGAATTCTTAAAGAATAGAAGTGAAATGCTATAATAGCAATGATAACTATAGGAAGCAAGCACACATGAAGCATAAAAAATCTTGTTAAAGTTGGATCAGAAACCGCATAATCTCCACGAATCCAAATCACAAGCTCAGGGCCAATAAATGGTATCCCTCCAAAAAGATTAGTGATTACTTGAGCTGCCCAATAACTCATTTGTCCCCAAGGAAGCATATAGCCACTAAAAGCTTCAGCAGAAAATACAACAAACAAAAGCATACCGCTAACCCAAATCATCTCACGACCTTTTTTATAAGAACCGTAATAAATTCCTGTTAGCATATGTATGTATATAATCAAAAATACAACAGAAGCGGCAACACCATGCATGTGACGCCAAAGCCATCCATAATCCACCTCTTGCATAATAGTCTTATTCACACTATCAAAAGCAAGTGCAGTATCTGGTTTATAATACATTACAAGTAAAAGTCCTGTAACAAAAAGCACTGCAAAAAGAGTGGTTAAAATAACCCCCATTGCCCAAAGAAAGTTAATTTGCTTTGGTATCCAATACTTTACCATTAAAACATCAAGCAGTTTATGTACTGCAAGTCTTTGATCAAGCCAATCTACAAGGCCATTAGCTTTTCTAATTTGTGCCATCTTAAGCCTCCGCTATCATTTTTTTATATTCAGGACCCTCTTCACCTAAAACAAGTTTGGTTCCATCAATCTTAAAAGGAGGAATTTCAAGAGGCTTTGGAGGAGGTCCAAAGACATTTTTTCCACTTGTGTCAAATTCTCCACCATGACAGGCACATTTAAACAATTGCTCACTTGGTTGGTAAGCAGGTATACAACCCAAATGCGTACAAAGTCCTATAACCACAGTATAAGCTGCGTTATCTACCACAACATCACGTTTTTCATCTTTTGGCATACTCGCATCTTTTTTTAATATAAAAATAGGCTTTTTACGCCATTCTATAGTTCTAAGCTCTCCATCTTGCATTCCTGATAAATCTACTGTAGTAAAACCTGCAGCTTTGACACTTGGAAGCGGATCCCAAGTTTTTTTCATCGCAACAAGCGAGAAAACACCGCCTACAGCAGCTACGCTTCCAAATGCAAAGCCCATAAAGCTTCGTCTACTCTCAGATGTAGCCATAACTTGTCCTTTCGATTTTATTTTTTAACCAAGTTAAAAGTTTATCGAAATTAAAATAAATTTTTTCTTTGTTTAACAAATTTTGATATTTAGACAATAAGAGCAAAAAGAGAAAAAACAAGCACAGGTAAAGTTATCAAAAAGCCAAATTTACAATATTGCCAAAAAGAAATATTAATGCCTTTTCTAGCCAAAACTCCAAGCCAAAGCAAAGTTGCCAAAGAACCTATTGGCGTAAGTTTTGGGCCTATGTTTACCCCCAAAAGATGCGCATAAATCATCAAGGAATCAAAAGAAAAATTCTCAAAATATTCTTTTAATGCCAAATCGCCGATTAAAACCATAGGCAAATTATTAAACACAGAAGATCCAAAAGCTGAAATCAAAGCCACACCAAAAATTCCACTCTTATCTTGCATCAAAAAAGCATAGCTTTTAACCAAAATTTCACTCACGCCTATTTTATGTAAAGCAAAAACCACCATATAAAGCCCAAAACTAAAAAGCAAAACTCCATAAGGTGCTTCAAAAAGAATTTTAACACTTTTTTTACCTTGAATTTTTAAAACAATAAGCCAAAAAATTCCCGCCCAAAGCAAAGCAAAAAAACTTATTTTAATATCAAAAATTTCACCTATAAAAAAACTGATCACAAAAAGAAGTAAAAATACTATGCAAAGAAAAAACAATTTCAATGAAATTTGCTCTTTTTTGACTAATTTAAATTCAAGCCTTTTAGGCAAAACTCTCCCATAAAGCATAAAAACCATAACTATAGTAGAAAGCAAAACAAAAAAATTTGGCAAAAACATATTTTTAGCAAATTCTAAAAATTCTATCTTAAAATAATTTGCTGTAATAATATTGGTTAAATTTGAAATAACCAAAGCGTTTGAACTTGCATCACATAAAAAAGAAAGACTAAGCAAAAAAGAACTTAAAATAAAAACATGATTTTTACAATCTTTAAGAGTTGAAAATAAAGCTATAATAATAGGTGTAATGATTAAAATCGCTCCATCGTTAGCAAAAAATGCAGAAAGAAAAAAGACAAAAATCAACAAAAATAACATCAATTTTTTTGTGCTAATATAAATTTTTTCTTGATTTTTCTCTCTAGAAAAATGCAAAATTTTACTCGCAATAAAATCAAAAAATCCCAAAGCTTCCAAGCTAAAAGAAAGGATAATCAACCCAACCAAAGTTAAAGAACTATCCCAAACCAAAGAAAAAACAAAATAAGCGTCTGTAAAATCTACCAATTGAAAAATAAAAACAAAAAAAGCTCCCAAGCTAGAAAATACCCAAATAGGTAAATTCCATGGACGCCAAAAAAGTAAAATTAAAGTAGATAAAAAAATAAAAAAAGCAAGCATTTAAGCTTTTTTCTTTTGCATTTTGATATAAATTTGCAAAATATCCAACGCCGCAGGAGTGATTCCACTGATTTGACTTGCAGCAAAAATAGTTGGAGGTTTATGATGATTAAGCTTTTCTACAACTTCATTACTCAAACCGCTTACACTTTTAAAATCAAAATTTTCAGGAATTTTAAGCTCGCTAAGATTTTTCATTTTTTCTACTTGAGCTTTTTGCATACTAATGTAATGATAATACTTTGCCTCATTTAAAATCTCTCTTAAGGAGTAATGATCCATAGTTTCAAACATAGGATCAAGTTTTTTTAATTTTTCTATATCAAAACTTGCTCTTGCGACAATTTTTTGAAGATTGACTATAGAAGAAATTTTATCTTCTCCTAAACTCTCTAAAAAAGCATTATTTTGGTTATTAGGTGTGAATTCTTTAGAAAGTAAAAATTCAAGTCCTTTTTGAAGATTGTTTGCGATATTTTGTATATAAGTAAAATCTTGCTCACTTAAAAGCCCTAAATCATAGCCATATTTTCCAAGTCTAAGTATAGCATTTTCTTCCCTTAAAAGCAGTCTAAATTCCGCTCTTGAAGTAAACATTCTATAAGGTTCTTTTGTACCTTTTACTACCAAATCATCGATTAAAACTCCTATATAAGCTTCATCACGCCTTAAAATCAAAGGCTCTTTCATATCTATGCTTAAACTTGCATTGATTCCTGCCATAAAGCCTTGTGCTGCAGCCTCTTCATAACCTGTAGTTCCATTAATCTGTCCTGCACAATAAAGATTTTTAATCTTTTTAAGTTCTAAAGTATGCTTAAGTTCAGTTGGCTCTATATAGTCATATTCTATAGCATAACCAAAACGGGTTATTTTAGCATTTTCAAAACCCTTTACAGAACGTAGCATTTGAGTTTGCACTTCATAGGGCAAAGAAGTAGAAAAACCATTGATATAATACTCCGTTGCATCGATAGTTTGAGGCTCTATAAAAAGATGATGACTTTCTTTGTCGCTAAAACGATTGATCTTATCTTCTATAGAAGGACAATACCTTGGCCCCACGCCTTCAATCTGTCCTGTAAAAAGTGGGGCACGATAAAAATTATTCTTAATAATCTCATGTGTAGTTGTATTAGTGCGTGCGATATAACAAGGAAGTTGAGTAGGATTAAAATTTCTTGAACGAAAACTAAAAGCTTTAGGATTTACATCGCCATCTTGGATTTCAAGTGCGCTAAAATCAATACTTTTTGCATCTACTCTTGGGCAAGTTCCTGTTTTTAAACGCCCCATTTTTAAACCCAAAGTTTGTAGATAATTGCCTAAATTTACTGAAGCAAGCTCCCCTACCCTTCCTGCTTGAAGTTTATTTTCGCCTATATGAATAAGTCCATTTAAAAAAGTCCCTGTTGTAAGTATCACTTTTTTGGCAAAATATGTATTTTCTAAATTTGTTTTTACGCCTTTAACTTCATCATTTTCTACGATTAAAGCATTCGCTTGTTCTTGAGAAATTTCTAAATTTGGAAGTTTTAAAAGTTTATTACGTGCAATGATACGGTACTTATCCATATCAATTTGCGCCCTACTTCCTTGAACGGCTACACCCTTACTTTCATTTAAAATGCGAAATTGTATTCCCGCTTCATCGGTGATTTCACCCATAAGACCACCCATGGCATCAAGTTCTTTTACCAAATGCCCTTTTGCAAGTCCACCTATAGCTGGATTACAACTTGCTGCTCCTATTTGCTCAATCAATGTAGTTAAAAGTAAGGTTTTTTTACCCATTCTAGCAGCAGCAGCACTTGCTTCAACACCCGCATGTCCACCACCTATAACAATGACATCAAACATATTTTGCCTTGAAAAATGTGAATTTTTAAAAGAAAGATTATATAATATTTAGACTTAAAACAAACTCGTTTTAAGCCTAACAAAAATTTATTTAGCTTCTTGGAGAGAGAAAATTAACTCATTATAAGTTTTATCTGCATCTTTGCAGAAATTTTTAAGCATCTCAACACCTTTATTTAAACCTTGTTGCTGTTCTACTCTTAAAAGATCGCTATAAAGGCTTTCTATTGTAGAAATAGCGCTTTTATTTGGCATACGACGAACGGAATAATAGCCTATGATATTATTATTAATATCTATTGATGGAGTTACATTTGCAAAAACCCAGTAGTAATTGTTATCTTTAGTTTTGTTTTTTACGTAAGCAAAAATTTCCTTACCCTCTCTCATATAATCCCATAAATATTTAAAAACAGTTTTTGGCATCTCTTCATGTCTTACTATGTTATGAGGTTTATTTAAAACTTCACCCATGGTATAACCTGCATACTTTAAAAAATCATCATTTGCATAAACTATTTTACCTTTTAAATCTGTTTTAGAAGTAATTAAACTATCTTCTTGTAAAAAAATTTCTCTTGACATTTCCCCACCCTCTTAATTTATATTTTTAATTTTGCTAAGATTTCAGCACTTCTTTGCTCTAGTGATTTAATATCATTTACAATCGCATCATAAGCTTTTTGATCGATATAATCTTGACTTGATTCTTCTATTGCTTTTTTAGCGTTATCTTTTATAAATTCTTTAGCTAAATTTAACTCAGTTTCAGAACTAAGTTCATTAATAACACCTTGAGCTCTCTCATCTTGGCAAAGATTAGAAATTGGATCTACACTTTCAAGATTGAAATTTTGAGCCCCATTTAAATTTAAATATATATTTGATTTATAAAGAATATGATCGATTTTAACCACAGACAAAATCAATCTCTTTGCAAAGGATCCAAAATTAACACCAAGAGCACTACTATTTTCTTCTAGACGTTTAAAAGCTTGAGAAAATTTATTAATTCTTTCTTCAGATTCACTAACAATGTTAAAAACTTGATCGCTGCCACTTTGGATATTTACAAAATCCTGTTGCATAGTCTGAATTGCAATGGAAATTTCACTTGTAGATCTTTGAGTTCTTTCTGCTAACTTTCTAACTTCATCAGCCACAACCGCAAAGCCCCTACCATGTTCTCCTGCACGTGCAGCTTCAATAGCAGCATTTAAAGCTAGAAGATTGGTTTGATCAGCTATATCGCGTATTACTTCAACCACTGAAGTAATATTTTGGGAATTAGCCACAAAAGTTTGCACTGTTTCCTTGCTCGAATTTACAACATCCATTAAAGAACCCATGGCACTTTGCAAAGAATCCACCTCTGAGCCATTTTCTGTAGCTGTATGAGTAATGGCATCAACTGTATCATATACATTTTTCATCATGCTAATATCTTGATTTAATGAGCTAGAAATTTGAGACATATCTTTATTTTGATTTCCAAGGCTTAAATCCATTAAAGTTCTTGATAAAGCATTTTTAAAAGTGGATCTTGCTGTCACTTCTATGTTTGCTAAAGCTTTATTTATAAATTCGATATTATGAGCAAAAATTCCTTTTAAACCTTCAGGCAAAGCCTTACGATAAAATTCGCCTTTTTGGGAACAAGAAATAGAAGTATTAATTTCCCTTAAATAAGCTTCTAGTCCATCAATAGTATTGTTAAGATTATCTGCTATTTCGGCTAATTTTTTGCTTTTTGTTTTTACATAGATCATTCTATTGTCAAAATTTCCTTCTTTTAACTCTCTACAAAGAACCAAAAGTTTATCTATCATTATTTGCTCATCTTTGTGTTGTCTAAGCAAATAAATCATTAAAACAGCGATTAAAATAAAAATTATCACTCCAACATAAATATGAATAAAAATGGCACCTAAAACACCGATAATACTTAGAAAAATAGTTAATAATAATCCATTTTTCACCATAAATTTACCCCTTTATTAAAAATTTTTGAAGTCATAAATTAAAGTAATACTTTAATAATATATATTACTTTAATTTTTAGGCGAAGATTATACAATAAAAAAGATTAAATATATCTTATTTAGTTATCTTCTTGTAAGTTAAAAACAAGTTCATTATAAGTCATTTTATAAGAACTTACAATATCTATTAAAGCTGAAACTCCAGCATTAATGCCTGATTTTTGCTCTTTTTCAAGTAAAATTTTATAAACTTCTTCAATTATAGGAAGAGATTTTCTATTGGGTGCACGACGAACAGAATAGTAGTTGATGATATCTCCATTGGTATCAAATGAAGCACTTACATTTGCAAACACCCAGTAAAAACTACCATCCTTGGCTTTATTTTTTACAAATGCAAAAATTTCTTCTCCTTTTTGAATATAATCCCAAAGACATTTAAATACAGTACGTGGCATATCTTCATGTCTTACTATACTATGAGATTTATACAAAAGCTCATCGACTTTATAACCTGCGTATTGTAAAAAGTCATTATTGGCATAAATGATATTCCCCTTAAGATCTGTTTTAGAAGTAATTAAAGCATTTTCAGACAAAACTATTTCTTTCATAATTAAAACATCCCAATAAAACAAATAAATCAAAAATAGAATTATTACTAATAATAAACAATAAAAAGTATACTAAATTATAAAATTTTCAAAAAATATTTTAAATTTTATAATGCAAATAATGAGAAATTTTGTAACATTTATATAAAAAATTGTCATATCATATAAAAGAAAGTATTTCTAGAGTTGTTTTTTTGTTAAAATTTACAATACGCATTGTTAAAATTATATTTCACAAAAGATCAAAAGGAGTGAATAAACTTGGAAACTTTAAGTCAAACTTTAGCTGAAAGAAAACCGCCTTTATATAAACGTATTATAAAAAGTCTTGGATTTTGGGTGATTATAGGCATTATTACAGGTATTATACTTGGCTATACAGATAAAGAATTAGCCATTGCTAGCAAACCAGGAGTTGATTATTTTATAGGTGCTTTAAAGGTTCTTATAGGTCCTATTATTTTTGTTACTTTGGTTTTGGGTATCATTAGTCTTGAAAGTTTAAAAAAAGTAGGTAGTATTGGTGCTAAAGCGGTTATTTACTTTGAAGTTGTAAGTACTTTAGCACTTGCTATAGGTATTTTTATGGCAAATGTTATGCAACCAGGTCATGGAATGAATCTTGATCCAAGTCAACTTGATACAAAAAGCGTTCAAAAATACATTTCTCAAACCACAGAAGTAAGCGCAAGCTCTGAGATTATGCATATTTTAAAAGATGCTATGCCTACTGATATTATCACGCCTTTTACAGAAGGAAAAACCATACAAGTTTTAGTTATTGCTATAATTACTGCTTTGATTATTTCTTTAATGAGAATAGAAGATAAACAGGCAATTCAAAGAGTTTTTGAAGTGGTGCAAAATTTTGTTTTTAAAATTCTACAAATCATTATGTATTTTAGTCCTATTGCCGCCTTTTCAGCAATGGCTGTACTCATAGCTCAATACGGAATTGGCTCTTTGATCAACTTAGCATATTTACTTTTAGTAATGCTGATTTCATGTCTTGTTTTTATATTTGGAATCTTAGGTCTGATTTGTTATTTTGCAAAAGTAAATATCTTCAAATTTATGAGATTTATCTCAAGAGAAGTATTGATCGTTTTTGCAACCAGTTCAAGCGAGTCTGCACTTGCTCCTTTAATGAGAAAACTAGAAAAAGCGGGACTTTCTAAAGCAACAGTCGGACTTGTTTTACCAACGGGATATAGTTTTAATCTTGATTGTACAAATATTTATCTAGCTATGAGCTTAATCTTTCTAGCACAAGCTTTTAATGTAAATTTAAGTTTAACACACGAAATTAGTATTTTAATAGTATTAATGATAGCTTCAAAAGGTGCAGTGGGTGTAACTGGATCAGGTTTTATAGTGCTTGGAAGTACGCTTGCAGCTCTAGGAAATATGGAAATTTCAGAAGCAAATGCAACCTTAGCGCAAGTTCTACCAGTAGCTGCTATAGGCGTTCTTTTAGGTGTTGATAAATTTATGTCTGAAATGAGGGCTGTTGGAAATCTTTGTGGAAATTCAGTAGCAGCCTTAATCGTTGCGATCTGGGATAAACAAATTGATCGGGAAAAATTCAACTATGCTATAGATAATCCAGAAAAATTCCATAATGCTGGAATGAACTAATGGGTTCTTTGGAGGAAATCATATCGATTAACCTCCTCTAAAGTATTATCTTTTTTCCTAAATTGTTTTAAAAAACTTTCATTGAAATTAAAACTAAATCCAACTTGAACAACGGTATCATCAACAGTCTCTCTTGCGCTATAATCACGACGCAATAAATTTAAACTAAATACACTATAAGGAGAGTAAGATACTTGATAATTAGTTTTATCATTATCCTTGCTTATATCAAAAGCAAAAGCGGTGTAAGTTGGAATTACAAAACTCATTCCAAGCTGTAAATTCTTTTCTGCTTCATTGGGTATGTAATAATTACTATAAGCCTTTATAAATTTACTATAACCAAACTCTGTACCAAAGCTTTTAGTATCTTTTTGTTCCTTTTGTTTGTCAATAAAACCATTAACTCCAAATAAAAAATCATCTTTTTCATAACGATTGATTAAGCCCCCTGAGTAATTATAATTATCTTGAGCCACAAAAAGTTCTTTTTGAAAAAGCAAAGAATTATTCTCTCCCTCATAAAGAGAACTTAAATTTTTAACCTGCGCGTTTTCGTTTTGAAAATCTAAATTCCCATCTGTTTTATCTATACCATTATTATTTTCTAAAGTTTTTGAAAGCAAGCTATCAAAAGTACTTTTAAAATCCACATTCTCTTCTTGAATTTTTGGAGCTTCTTTGGTGTTTTTATAATCAAAGTGCTCCCAAGAATTTTGATTATTATTTTTTACTAAAGCCTCTGCAAGTTCATCGGCATGGAGTAAAGAAAACAATGCTATTATATAAAAAATACCCCTCATTATTCTTATATTCCTTATTATTTCTTGTTTGAGTATTTATTATAAAAAAATAATATAAATAAAAATTCCACAAAGACTAAAAACTAAAATTAGCAAATTTAAAGTAAATAAGTGTATAATTAAAATAAAAAAGGGTTATTAATGCAAAAAGACAACCTCATAGCTTTTGTTATTTTTATTATCAGTACTATCGCATTTGTTATTTGGGGATTTGGTTATATTTCGCAACATCAACTCATTCTTTTTATTCTTGCTTCTATATTTGGCATTTTTATGGCATTTAATATAGGTGGAAATGATGTAGCCAATTCTTTTGGAACAAGCGTTGGTGCAAAAACAGTAACCATTAAACAAGCTTTAATTATAGCAGCTGTTTTTGAGCTAAGCGGGGCAATCTTCGCAGGCGCAGAAGTTACTAAGACCATACGCAGCGGTATTGTTGTTTTTCCAAATTCTTTAGATCCCATGCTTTTTGTTATCATTATGCTTGCTGCACTTTTAAGCTCTGGAGTTTGGATTTTTATTGCAACCAAGAAAGGCTTACCTGTATCAACCACACACAGTATAGTTGGTGGGATTGTAGGTGCTAGTATTATGATGGGGCTTTTAAAATTTGATGGGATTCAAACACTCTCCATGGTTAAATGGAGTGAAATTTTAAGAATAGCTATTTCTTGGGTAGCTTCGCCTCTTTTAGGGGGTATTGTAGCTTATACTATTTATTCATACATTGATAAGAAAATTTTGAAACCATCAGAAAAACTAAACGATGATTTGAAAAATATCAAAAAAGAAAGAAAGAAATTCAAAGAAGAATATTTTTTAGATTTAAAAACAAAATCCCAAGAAGAACAAATTAAAGAACTTTCCGCTATAGCTTTAGATGAGGAAGAACAAGAAAATAATTTCTATAGAAATAAAATGAAGGAATTTAAGGATCAAGAAAAAGATATAGATATTTACTCTATTTTAAAAACTCATATGCCAATCATTGCTTGTATTGCTGCTGCTATCATTTCGGCAATGTTTTTATTTAAAGGTTTAAATAATGTTAGCACTTTAGATATTTTACAAAACTTTTGGATTATCGGAATTATAGGAACTATAAGTTATGTTGTAACATTTGCTATAGTCAAAATCGTTAAAAAAACAGAACTTAATAAAACTACTGATAGAATTTTCTCATGGTTTCAAATATTTACAGCCTCTAGTTTTGCATTTTCACACGGAGCCAATGATATAGCCAATGCTATAGGTCCTTTTGCGGCGATTTTAGATGTCTTAAAAAACGGCACAATTAACGCGACTTCTCCTGTACCTTTTGCTGCTTTAGCTATGTTTGGAGTTGCTCTAGTTGTAGGACTTTGGTTTTTAGGTAAAGAAGTGATTACTACAGTGGGTTCAAAACTTGCAACCATACGCCCTACTACTGGATTTTCTGCAGAACTTGGTGCAAGCATAGTTATACTCTTAGCTACACAATTTGGGATTCCTGTTAGCTCCACCCATATACTCATAGGTGCTATCTTGGGTATAGGAGTGTATAATAAAAATGCAAATTGGATTATGATGAAGCCTATAGGATTGGCTTGGATTATCACTTTACCAGCTGCTGGTATTATGGCAGCACTTGTATTTTTAGGATTTAAACTATCTTTAGGAATTTAAGTAAAGCTTATTTTTCTAAAATATTTTTTCCTTTAATTATATGCATTTTAATCTTTCCAAAAAGTTTATCCTCAGAATAAAGAGAACTTTTTGGAGCAAAAATTTCTTCATTCTCATCGAAAAGAACTAGATTAGCTTCTTTGCCAACTTCTATAACTCCACTATTTAAACCTAAAAATTCACTAGGATTTTTACTTGTAAATTGACAAAGCTCTTGCCAATTTAAAAATCCTTCTTTGATTAAAAAAGTATAGCAAAGACTTATAAATTCGCATACGCTATGGATTCCAAAGGCCGCTTCATCAAAAGCTAAATCTTTTAAAGAAATTGATTTTGCACTATGTAAAGAAGTTAAAAAACTAATTTTTCCTTCTTTTAAAGCCTCTCTTAAAGCCAAAACATCTTCTTTACTTCTTAAAGGTGGCATAAGTTTCGCAGCAGTATTAAAATCTTCACAAGCACTATCATCTTTGATAAGATGATGAATGCTTACAAGTTTTAAATCCTTTTCATCTAATAATACTAAAGAATCTCTCAAACTTAAAAGATCAAAAACAACCTTATTTTTATAAAATTTAGCCAATTCTTTCATTTTAGCTATCTGGCTAGTTTCAGCAATTTTACTCATGCCTATAAGCCCTAGCTCAAAACTCATTTCACAATCATTCATCACTCCATTATCATCAAAATCCTTATCATAACAACGCACAAAAATTGGAGAGTCTTTCATAAAAGCATATTGTGAACTTACTTTTAAAGTATTTGCATCCAAAGAGCTATCAAGCTCTAAAGCACAAGCCCCCTTGTTTAAAAGAGTGGCTAAATTTTTAAGCTTGCCATTTGCATCCTTAACCCGCACACTTGAAAAAATTTGCATCTTTCTTTGAGCTAAATTTTGTAAAAATAAAGCAAAACTTTCTTCATCAAAATCCATGCAATCACGCAAAACTATACTAGAAATTCCTCCTTTTAGACACTCATTTTCTAAAAGCTCTAAATTAGCTAAAGAAAATTTATCATTTTTCAAACTTACACACAAATCCACAAAAGATGGAAGTAAAGTCATACCTTTAGCATCTAAAATTTCTTCACCTTGTAAATTAGAACCAATATTGGTAATTTTTCCTTCTTTAATCTCTATATCTTGTAAAGAATCTCCATAAATTTTTGCATTTTTAATTATCATGATTTTTCCTTAATCATTTTGCTTTAATAAATTCTGCGTTGCTTCTTGCACACTTTTACCCTTAAAAATTGCCACTACTTCATTTACAATAGGTGTATAAATTCCTTTCATTTTTGCTAATTTTTCTATAGCATAAGCAGTTTTTACACCTTCTGCTACTTCATTAAGCTCAGCTAAAATACTATCTAACTTTTGATTTTGCGCCAGTTTTAAACCCACTCTATAATTTCTTGATAAAACACTGGTTGCAGTTAAAAACAAATCCCCTGCTCCACTTAACCCTAAAAAAGTTTCTTCTTTAGCACCAAAAAATTTACCAAAACGGTGCATTTCTATAAGTCCTCTTGAAATCAATGCTGCTCTTGCATTATTGCCAAGTTTTAACCCATCACTAATCCCACTTGCAATCGCTAAAACATTCTTATAAGCACCACAAATTTCAGCACCACGCACATCATTATCAATATAAGTTTTAATAAAATCAGGGAAAAAACTCGCAAATTTTTTACAAAGCTCTTGATTTATCCCACTAATCATCAAAGCAGTAGGAAGTTTTTGCATTACTTCAGCAGCAAAAGAAGGACCGCTTAAAACACAAAAATTTTCTTTTGGCACAAAATCTAAAAAAATTTCATCTAAAAATTGACAACTTTGATCTTCTATGCCTTTTGAAGCAATTAAAATTTTTTGTCCTTTGTTGATGAAATTTTCTTTAAGCCAAGCACGCATCCCTTGAGAACTTAAAGCAAAAACAAGGTATTCACATTCTAAAGCTTCTTTTATGCTAACAAAATCTTCTAAATCACGCTGATGCAAAGAACTGATAAAACAATTGTGATTTTCTTTTAAGGCTAGATGTAAAGCACTGCCCCATTTTCCCGCACCAATAACCGCTATACGCATCAACCAAGCTTTGCTTTTAAAATTTCATTTACTTTTGCAGGGTTAAAAGCTCCCTTACCCTCTTTCATTGTTTGACCCACAAAAAATCCAAAAAGCTTGTCTTTACCGCTTTTATACTCTGCAACCTTATCAGCATTTGCATTTAAAATTTGTTCAATTACCGCTTCTATAGCTGAATCATCACTTACTTGCTTAAGTCCTAGCTTTTCTATAGCATCATCAATTTCCATGCTAGTATTTTCAAACACAAAAGCTAAGACATCTTTAGCCGCTTTTGCACTGATAGTGCCATCTTCTATACGTTTAATTAAAACTCCAAGCTTTTGAGCATCTACGGGAGAATTTTCTATAGTCAATTCTCCTTTTAAAAGTCCCATAAGTTCAGTATTTAACCAATTTACACAAAGCTTAGGATTTAAATTTTGAGAAATAAGACTTTCAAAAAAACGACTCATTTCTAAAGAACTGATTAAAACCTCAGCATCACTTTCTTTTATACCAAGCTCGTCTATAAAGCGTGCTTTCTTCTCATCAGGAAGTTCAGGGATTTTAATATCCAAAAACTCATCTTTTAATAAAACAGGCAATAAATCAGGATCTGGAAAATAGCGATATTCTGCCGCTTCTTCTTTACCACGCATACTTCTTGTAACTAAATTTGTTGTATCAAAAAGTCTGGTTTCTTGAACTACTTCTTGTTCGTAAGTTCCATCTTCCCAAGCCTCACTTTGTCTTTTCACCTCATATTCTATAGCTTTTTGGATAAAACGAAAAGAATTAAGATTTTTAATCTCTACCCTAGTATAAAGTTTTGTATCACCCTTAGGTCTTATACTAACATTTGCATCGCATCTAAAACTTCCTTCTTGCATATTTGCATCTGAAATGTCTAAAAAGCGTATGATAGAATGAAGCTTTTTAAGATAAGCTACTGCCTCATCGCTACTTCTAAGCTCAGGTTCGCTGACAATCTCAAGCAAAGGAGTTCCTGCACGATTTAAGTCCACTTTAGAAAAATTATTTTCGTGGATATTTTTACCTGCATCTTCTTCTAAGTGTGCTCTTGTAATACCTATGCGTTTATTTTCACCCTTTACATTGATAAAAAGCTCACCCTTTTCTACTATAGGGATATCAAATTGTGAAATTTGATAAGCCTTAGGTAAATCTGGATAAAAATAATTCTTACGATTAAAAACACTTTTTTTATTAATTGTTGCATTGACAGCTTTTCCAAAAGCTATAGCTTTTTTTACAACCTCTTCATTTAAAACAGGCAAAGCTCCTGGTAAGGCCAAACAAGTGGGACAAACATTGGTATTTGGAGCTTCTCCAAAAGAAGTTGCACATGAACAAAAGATTTTTGTTTTAGTATTTAATTGAGTATGAACTTCAAGACCTATAACTACTTCAAACATAAAATTTCCTTGAATTTTTAAATGCTTTATTTTATCTTTTTTTCTTTTAGAAAAGGCTTTAAATATTAGACTTTGATTTGTATTTGTTTAATTTTAAAATTATGAAATTATAAAACAACTATTTTTTCTGATTTTTAAGTTCATGGTTTTCTATAAACAACATAAAAACCAAAAATAAAAGCAGGCTAAAAATAAACCCCAAAACAAGATAAAAATAAGATATAAATTTAAAAAAGAGAAAAAAGGTGCACAAAAGCATTAAAGCTAAAGATGCACCTTTGAAAAATTCTAAAATATAGATCAATGACCTTCCTCAACAACAGTTGCACCCGCTAAATATACATAAGTTAAAATCATAAAAATAAAAGCTTGTAAAAATGCCATAAAAGTTAAAAGCACATAAGCAGGAAGTGGAGCTATATAAGGAACTAAAGCTAAAATTACCATCAAAAATAAATCGTCACCTTTAATATTTCCAAACAAACGGAAGGACAAAGAAACCACACGAGAAAGATGAGAGACTATCTCTATAGGAAACATCAAAGGAGCTAAAAGTTTAATAGGTCCCATGAAATGAGCAAAATACTTTACAAAACCTTGCGCCCTAATACCCTCAAAATGATAATATACAAAAACTATAATAGCCAAAGACAAAGTCAAATTTAAACTTGCAGTTGGAGCGTGAAAACCAGGTATTATACCTATAATATTGCTAAAAAACACTATAATCCCCAAAGTTGCAACCAAAGGAAGATATTTTCTTGCACCTTTTTCACTTCCCATGGTGTCTCTACCCATAGATAAAACTCCCTCTAAAAAAGCCTCGCCTAAATTTTGCATACCGCGTGGAACAAGTTGCATAGAACGAGTAGCCATCATAGCCACTATAACAGCAATTAAAGCTACCAAACCTATGTGAAAAAAATAAGAAAAAGTATGACTTGCATCAAGCAAAGAGCTAAATAAAAATAAATCTTTCATGGTTTCCTCAAAAATTTTATTCTAAACTCGAAATTTTAGCAAAATCTTACTTATATTTTAATGAAAATTTACATCCATTCTAAAACTTGCGAAAGTTCTTTAGCAACAAAACACTTAAGCCCTATATCTTCCAAAGGCTTAGAAGGAACAATGGCATTTTTAAATTTTTGCATTTTAGCTTCTTTTAAACGAATATCAAGGCTAAAAACCTCTCTAATTTCTCCATTTAAACTAAGCTCCCCTATAAAAATACTATCTTTGCTCAAAGGGCGATTTTTAAAACTTGAAATAATAGCTGCAACCACAGCCAAATCCGCCGCAGTTTCACTTACTTTTACTCCGCCGCTAATATTTACAAATACATCATAATGCCCTAAAGGAATTTCAAGTTTTCTTTCAAGCAAAGCCAAAAGCATATCTAAGCGATTTTTTTCATATCCTGTAGCGCTGCGTTTTGGGTAAGAACTTTCACACACTAAAGCTTGAACTTCTAAAACCAAGGCACGAGATCCTTCCATCACAACACCTAAAGCACTTCCTGAAATAGCCTTTCCACGAGTAAAAAAACGATTTGCTAAATCTTTTGCACTGATCAAACCCTTAGCAGTCATCTCAAAAATACCTACTTCATTCGTTCCACCAAAACGATTTTTAAAGCCTCTTAAAAGTCTGATTTCTTTAGTGGCATCTCCTTCAAAATAAAGCACCACATCTACCATATGCTCAAGAACCCTAGGCCCTGCTATAGCACCTTCTTTAGTAATATGCCCTATGATAAAAGTACTGATATTATAAGCCTTGCTAACACGCATAAGTTCAAAAGTAATCTCACGCACCTGAGTGATGCTTCCTGCTGCTGAAGTGACTTTATTTGAATATAGAGTTTGTATAGAATCAATGATAAGAATACTATAATCCTTTTTATGTAATTCTTCTAAAATATTTTCAAGGCAAAGTTCAGTAAGTAAAAATAAATTCGGAGTATTAGCCTCAAGGCGATCAGCTCTTAATTTAATCTGAGCTTTACTTTCTTCGCCACTGACATAAAGCACTTTTTTACCCTGTTTGGCTAAATTTGAAGCAATTTTTAACAAAAGCGTAGATTTTCCCACACCTGGACTTCCGCCTATAAGCACTAAAGAACCTTCAACAAGCCCTCCGCCTAAAACCAAATCAAGCTCATTATCATCTGTGCTGTATCTTGTAAAATGTTCTAATTCCACATCTTCAATACAAACAGCTTCACTTGTTTTCATACTAACTTGCGCAAGCTCTTTTAAAACTTTAATTTGCTCAGCTTTTAATTCTACAAAACTATCCCAAGCTCCACAATCAGGACATTTTCCAAGCCATTTGCTTTGTTGATTTCCACAAGCTTGACATTCAAAAAGTGCTTTATTTTTTGCCATTATTCAAAAATAGGATCTAATAAAGTATCTAAATAAGCACTTGCATTAAATTCTTGTAAATCCGTCATTTGCTCACCTACGCCTACGTAAAAAATAGGAAGTTCAAGCTCTCTTGCTATGCTAAAAAGCGCACCCCCTTTAGCAGTCCCATCAAGCTTTGTGATAATCACGCCATCAAGTTTTACAAGCTCATTAAAAGCTTTAGCTTGTAAAATTCCAGCATTTCCCTGTGTTCCATCTAAAACTAAAATTTTTCTATGTGGTGCACCTTCTAAAGCTTTGTTTGAAATTCTTACAATTTTTTCAAGCTCATGAGTTAAATTTTTTTGATTTTGCAAACGCCCTGCTGTATCGATAATAACCCTATCAAAATCCTTTGCTTTTGCTTTAGAAATGGTATCAAAAGCAACCGCTGAAGGATCATGCCCTTGTGCAGTTAAAACTATATCTACATCCACTTTTTGCGCCCAAAGTTTTAATTGCTCAATCGCACCTGCTCTAAAAGTATCACACGCTCCTAAAATCACTTTTTGATTTTGGTTTTTATATAAATAAGCAAGTTTGGCAATACTTGTTGTTTTTCCCGCTCCATTTACTCCTAAAATAAGCTCTACAAAAGGTTTTTCTTGATTGGTTTCTTTTTTTTCATAAAGAAAATAAGAACCCATAACACGCTTTAAATCTTCTTTTTTTACTTCATTTTGAGGCGGTAAATAATAAATTATCTCTTCAACTATTTCATAACTTACATCTGCTTCAAGCAAAATTTCTTCAAGCAAATCTTTGGTTATCTTTTTATTCTCTCCTTTAACTCCAATAATATTTTCAAGAGTTTTTGCAAGTCCTTTTTTAAAAAAATTAAACATTAAAGTATAGCCTTTTGTATATCGATTTCTAGCATTTCTTCAGGAATAAGCCCTAAATACTGATTAATCAATTTAGAATGCTTGTTGTAAAGAAACATGGTAGGAATTCCATTTACCCCACCTAAAACTTTAGCTAAAAGATAGTTATTTTCACCATTAGAGACTTTATAAGATATTTTATGTTGTTCTATAAATTTTTGAATCTCCTCATTAGACTTATCCTCTAATAAAACTCCAACTATATTAAAATCATTGTTATACTTTTCTTGCAGTTTGTTAAGATGAGGAATTTCGACAATACAAGGAGTACACCAAGTAGTAAAAAATACAAACAAAGTTGCCTTATCTTCATCGTTGAAATTTAAAACGGCATTTTCTTTTTTTACTGAAATTGATCCTCCATCAATCAAATTAAGTTTAAAATTCATATCATCACTTTGATTTATACTTGCCTCGGTGCTTAAATTTACATCATTTTGCTGTTTTTCTTTATCATTGCTACAAGCAACAAATAAACAAGATATTACCACTAGTAAAAGTATTTTTTTAATCTTCATTATTTATCAATCCTTTATTCTTCTTTATAAAAATGCTAAAATTATAACATATATAAGATAATATTTTTTTAAAGGCATATTAATGGAAAAAACAGATTTTAGAGCATTGCAAAAAATACGCCTTTTCAAACATTCAAAACTAAATTTCAAACAAGATTATAAAATATTTAAAGAATGTCTTAAAATAATAAAACTATTTAAAGCTAAAAATATTTTAATTTTTATTCCCTTGCATTATGAACCAAACTTAATAAAATTTCGCCATATTCTTAATAAAAATTACAAACTTTTTGTTCCATTTATGCAAGATAAAAGTTTAAAAATTGTAAAATTAAGATTGCCTTTTATTAAAAAAAGGTTTGGGGTTTTAGAGCCTATAGATTCTTTTTTTAAAGCAAAAATTGATTTAGCTATTGTGCCTGTAATTGGCGTCGATAAAAATTTAAAAAGAATAGGACATGGGCAAGGTTTTTATGATAGATTTTTTGAAAATTTAAATTACAAACCTCATATAATATTTGTCCAAAGTATAGATGCTTTAAGTCAAAATAATCTAACACAAAAGCATGATATTTCAGGAAAATTATACATAAACCCTTATAAAAAATATTACAAGAAAGAAAGAAAAAATGATAGAATCACTTATCGCATTTATAGCCGCTATAGTCGGACTCGGTATAGGATATTTAGTTGCAAAAAAAATCAATGATGCCAAATATGAAATTTTCGTAGAGCAAGCTAAAGCTAAAGCCAAAGCTATAGAATACGAAGCAGAGCTTATTTTAAAAGATGCAAAAAATTCAATTCTTAATGCAGAATTAGAAGTTAAAAAAAAATATGAAGAAAAAACTCACAAAATTCAAAAAGATTTTAATCAAAAATTTGATGATCTTTCTAAAAAAGAACAAAAACTTCAGCAAGAAGAAGAAAAACTAAAAGAAGATAAAGAATACCTTTGTAAGTCACAAAAACACATTCAAGACTTACAATCTGATGTTGATAAATTAAAAAATAAATATCAAGAAAAACTTGACGATGTTTTAAAAATTTTAGAACATTCTACAGGACTTACACAAAATGAAGCTAAAGCAATCATTCTTAAAAAAGTAGAAGAAAATTCTCGCGAGCAAATTGCACATATAGTAAGAAAATATGAAGAAGAAGCAAAAAATGAAGCCAAAAGAAAAGCTAATTTCATCATTGCTCAAGCTACCTCTCGTTTTGCAGGTGAATTTGCGGCTGAAAGACTTATCAATGTTATTAACATTAAAAACGATGAACTTAAAGGACGTATCATTGGTAAAGAAGGACGCAATGTTAAAACCTTGGAAATGGTTTTAGGTGTTGATATTATCATCGATGATACACCAGGTGCTATTATAGTAAGTTGTTTTAATCTTTATCGCCGTGCTATTGCTACAAAAGTTATAGAACTTTTAGTTGAAGATGGCAGAATTCAACCCGCGCGCATAGAAGAAATTCACGAAAAAGTGTGTAAAGAATTTGATAGTGCCATTCTAGAAGAAGGCGAAACCATAGTTATGGATCTAGGTTTAAATAAAATACACCCTGAAATTGTAAAACTCATAGGAAAACTCAAATACCGAGCAAGCTATGGACAAAACGCTTTAGCACATTCTTTGGAAGTGGCTCACCTTGCAGGAATCATTGCTGCTGAGTGTGGTGGAGATGAGAATTTAGCACGTCGTGCGGGAATTTTACATGATATAGGAAAAGCATTAACCCATGATTTTGAAGGATCTCATGTGGATTTAGGTGCAGAACTTTGCAAACGCTACAAAGAGCATCCTGTAGTAATCAATGCTATTTACGCACATCATGGACACGAAGAAGCTACAAGCATAGAATCAGCAGCTGTTTGTGCAGCAGATACTTTAAGTGCTGCACGACCTGGAGCTAGAAGAGAAGTGTTAGAAGCTTTCTTAAAAAGAGTCAGCGAGCTAGAAGATATCGCTAAAAGTAAAGAAGGAATTAAAAATGCCTATGCAATCAATGCCGGAAGAGAGATTCGCGTCATAGCCAATGCTCAGCTTGTTAATGATGATGAAAGTGTACTTTTAGCTAAGGAAATAGCAGCTGAAATTCAAGAAAAAATGCAATATCCTGGTGAAATTAAAGTCAATGTTATACGTGAACTTAGAGCTGTAGAATACGCTAAATAAGGTTTATTATGCAAGATATGATTGATACTTTAATAAAATATGGTTATATTGTTTTATTCTTTTACTCTTTAGGAGGTGGAATGGTTGGAATTTTAGCTGCAGGAGTTTTAAGTTCTCAAGGAAAAATGGATCTTAGTTTTTGCATTGCTCTTGCTTTTATTGCTAATACCATAGGTTCAACTTTGCTTTTTATACTTGGAAAATATTATAAAAAAGATATTATGCCTTATTTTAAAAAACACCGACGCAAGCTAGCCCTTGCTATGATGAAAACAAAACAACACGGAATTATTTTATTTGTAACTCAAAAATTTATTTATGGTTTAAAAACTTTCATTCCTATAGCTGCAGGTATGGCAAAATATAATTTTATTAAATTTTTTATTATCAATACTCTAGCTAGTTTGTCATGGGCTATTGTTCTAGGTTTTACTGCTTATACTTTTGGGTATATTATTGAAGCAATTTTTGATAAACTGAGTTTATATCCTTATGCTGCTCCTTTATTTTTATTATTTTTAGCTGGAATAATTTGGTTTTATTTAAGTAAATTTTCCAAAAAATAATGTCTCTATGGAATTCTTTTTTTTACTCTTTTAAAGAATTTCATTATTTATTTTTATCTGTTATTATTATTTTTATTTTTAATATCCTTTTAGAATATAATAATTTTTTAAACTTTAAAAACCAAAAACATTACTTTATAAGTAACGCTCTATTAACGCACCAATATATAAAATATAATAAAAAAAATAAAAAATACTGGGTTTTAAAGCTACAAACTGAAAACTTCACTTTTTATACTACAAGTTTTAAGGATTTAAATTTAAGCAAGAATCAACTTTTAAGCCTTAGAATTATCACCCATAATATTAACTTTAAAGACTATCTGAGCAAAAGTTTTTATGCACCTTCTTATGATTTTAAAAAATTAAAAGAAAAAGAATACAATCCCATTATATCTTACTTCTTAAATCAACATACAAATGAAAAAATTAAAGAATTTTATGGTGCTTTATTTTTTGCACTGCCCATATCTTTAGAGCTTAGAAACGATGTAAATTACTACGGCATAGCACACCTTATAGCAATTAGCGGTTATCACATAGGCTTACTTTTTAGCTTAGTTTTCTTTATTTTAGCTCCAATTTATAGTTTTTTCCAAAAAAGATATTTTCCTTATAGAAATTTACGTTTAGATTTAAGTATTTTAATTTTTACACTACTTTTAGCTTATGCTTGTTTAATAGGGTTTGTCCCTTCTTTTGTGCGCTCCTTGATTATGGCTTTTTGGGTTTTTTATCTATTGTGTAAAAATATAAAAATTATTAATTTCTTTACACTTTTTTGTAGTATTTTATTGTGCATTTCTCTTTACCCTAGACTTTTATTTAGCATTGGATTTTTATTTTCTATTTTAGGTGTTTTTTATATTTTTTTATATATGCATCATTTTGCAAATAAATTTAATAATCTTATAAATATTATTTTGCTTAATATTTGGACTTTTTTTGCTATGGTTTTACCTGTGCTTTATTTTTTTCCACTTATAAGCTACCAACAAATTTTAGGTATTATTTTGAGTGGAATTTTTGTAATATTTTATCCTTTAGTATTATTTTTGCATCTTATAAACTATGGAGATTTGCTCAATTTTATCTTGGATGAATTTTTTAAATTTAAAATTTATGGAACTAATATCCATATCCCGTTTTGGATTTTTATAAGTTATCTTATTGCTTCTTTAATCTCTGTGCGATTTAAATATCTAGCTTTTCTTTGTATTTTTGCGAATTTTATTCCCTTCATTATGATTGTGATTTAGAAAATAATAGAGTTTAAGCCCAAAAAGATAAATAATCCAAGAAATATAAATCCAAATAAAAAAGAATAAAATAATAGAAAAAGATCCATAAACACTAGCGTATGTTTTATTATATACCACATAATATACAAATAAATTTTTTCCTATATACCAAATAGCACCCGCTCCAAAAGATACTAAAGCTAAACTTTTAAGAGTTCCCTTATGAACAGAACTTGAATAAGATATAAAAAATAAACCCCAAATAATTACAAAGGGTAAAATTTCAAAAAAATTAAACCCTATTTTATAATCATCTAAAGTTTGTTGGATAAAACCTGAAATATAAAAACTAAGCCCAAGCCCTAAAGGAACAAGAGTCAAAAGAGTCCAATAAGAACTAATGCTTTGCCAAAGTCCTTTAGGTTCATTTTTAGTAATGCGATTGATTACAAAATCATAGCCTGAAAAAAAAGCTAAAGAAGTAAATGCCATAGCAATAAGACCTACAATACCCAAATTTACACTATTTTTTAAAAAAGTATCGATGTAAGTAGCAACAATATCTTGTTGCGTTGGTATTAAAAAAGCAAAAATTACTTGCTTTGCTTTTTCATAATAAGCTTTAAAACTGGAAATTTGCGTAAAAACAGAAAAACATACAAATAAAATAGGTATTAAAGATAATACAGTATAAAAACTAAGCGCTGCTGCATAATTTAAAATTTCCTTATCGCGCAAATTTAGCAAAATAGTAAAAAAATTTTTCACCTTCTAAAGTCCCATTTTAAAAGGATTTAATATATTATTTGGATCAAAAGCTTTTTTAATATTTCTCATTAAATTCATTTCGGCTTCAGAAAAAGCTAAATTCATAAAAGGTGCTTTAGAGAGTCCGATACCATGCTCTCCGCTTAAAGTTCCTCCAAGTTTCACTGTTAATTTAAAAATCTCTTCCACAGCTTCGTAGCCTTTTTTCACCTGCTCTTTATCATTTTTATCAGGAATCATAACATTAGTATGCACATTTCCATCCCCTGTATGCCCAAAACAAGGAATTTTAAAACCATATTTTTTAGAAATCTCATCTATACCTTCAAGCAAAGTAGGTAGTTTAGAACGCGGAACTGTAATATCTTCATTAAGTTTTAAAGCTCCATACATGGTAATGCTTTGAGAACAATTTCTTCTAGCAAACCAAATATCTACGGTTTCTTGTTCATCTTTTGCTATTTTAAATTCGCTAGCGCCAGCTTCTAAAAAATAATATTCTAAATTTCTTAAATCTTCATCAATAGCCTCTTTAACATTACCATCCACATCAGCAATCAAAATAGCGCCAGCTTCTATGGGCAAACCTTTATTAAATTTACTCTCAACCGCTCTAATGCTAAGATTATCTAAAAATTCCATAGATACAGGACTTACACCGCTAGCAAGACTTTTATAAACCGCATTCATAGCACTTTTTACACTTGGAAAAATAGCAAAAGCAGTTTTTTTGAATTTAGGTAAAGGTATTAATTTTAAAGTAAGCTCACTTAAAACTGCCAAAGAACCTTCACTAGCGATTAAAATTCCTGCCAAATTATAACCTGCTACATCTTTAATAGTGCGTTTTCCTGCACGAATGATTTCTCCGCTAGGCAAAACAGCCCTTAAAGCCATCACATAATCTTTTGTAATGCCATATTTTGCAGCTCTCATTCCCCCAGCATTTTCGCTTACATTACCCCCTAAGCTAGAATACTCCATGCTAGCAGGATCAGGCGGATAAAAAAGTCCGTATTTAGCCACTTCTTTTTGTAAATGTATATTAATAACCCCAGGTTGCACAACAGCCACTAAATTTTCAAGATCAATTTCTAAAATTTTATTCATATGCTTTTCAAAAGCAAGCACCACACCGCCATTAACAGCTAAAGCTCCTCCTGTAAAACCAGATCCTGAGCCTCGTGGTATGACTATGATATTATTTTCATTGCAAAATTTTAAAATTTGAGCAATATCTTCTTCATTTCTTGGAAAAAGAACCCCATCGGGTAAATAATGTTTTTTTGTCGCATCATAGCTATAAGCTCTTTTGTGAATTTCATCAAAATAAGCGTTTTCTTCTCCTAAAAATCGTTTAAAATATTGTTCAAATTCTTTTTTCATGTTTATTGCACCTTAGGAAGATTAATCAAAGCATCATAATATCTATAATAATTTCCTATTTCTTGAGAGTTAAAATCAAAAAAATTACTTTTATATCCACCTATACGAGAATAAAAAGGAACCTGAACGCTAGTTGGCTTGCTTATAGGCACTTCATAAAGCTTATTAAAATCTTGACAATCCACAACTTCTGCTTGATTTTCCAAAGCTACAACCAAAATACCAACCGCATTATCATCACAAAATTGCCTAAAATCTGAACGCTTAGGAGAAAGAGTGGCCGTTCTAATTAATTGTGCTCCAAAAATGTCAATATGGGTAAAATATATCTGCGGAAATTCTCTAACAAGTTCATTATAAGTTTGTTCATCAGGAGCAATTACCAATCCTCTATCATAAAGAAAATTTAAAACAACCTCATCACCTACTTTAGGTAAAACATTTGGTAAAGGCAAAGCATCTTGCTTAAGAGCTGAAAAAACGCTAAATTCTAATTTTGCCAAACCATTTTTTTTATCTATAACACTTGCTCTAGCGATGATACTTTGCGAATTGCTAAAATGTTGTACTACTACGCCACTTGAATAAAGTTTTATATCATCACTATCTTTAATATAACCATAAATATCATCAACTTTTACAAGTTCACTTTTTATAGGTTTTAAATCAAATCCAACCGCAAAGAGGCTAAGGTTTAAAGCTAAAAAACACACTATAGTTTTAAACAAATTTGCTCCTTAAATAAAAATTTATAGAATTATAATCCTTTTTTGTTAAGCAATTGTAAGAAAAATAAAGTAAAATATAGCTTTCAAATTTCAAAATTCTTTTAAAAATTAAGGTTATCTCATGAAAAAATTATTGCTTTTATTTATTTTTGTTGTTCAAAGTTTTGCAGCTTTAAGTGTTGAAGAGTTAACTTGGGATAATGGAGATACCTTGCTTAAATTCTTACAAAGAAATTCCATACCTATGTCGCTTTATTATGGACTTGATAGAGAAGATCAAGAACTTGCTTCTGATATAGCTTATAAAATAAAATATCAAGTTTTAAAAGATGAAAACAACAACATAGAACAAGTTTTAATTCCAATTAGCGATGATTTACAAATTCATATCTATAAAGATAAAGATGGACAATACACTCTTGCTTTTACTCCTGTATCTTATCAAAAAGAAGATAGAATTTTACATTTAACCATTAAAAGCTCTGCTTATCAAGATGTCTATGAAGAAAGTGGTAGCAGTACTTTAGCTCGTGCTATGGTTCGTGCTTTTCGAGGAAGTATAAATTTTCGCAATATCCAAAAAGGTGATGAAGTAACCCTATATTATGAACAAAAAAGACGCATGGGTAAACTTTGGGGCGATATAAATATAAAAATGGCAATGGTAGAAATCAATAAAAGCGCTAGAGAAGTCTTTTCTTATAATGATATATTCTATGATCGCGATGGCAAAGAATTAGAATCTTTTTTACTTACAAAACCTGTGAACTACACTAGAATTTCCTCTCCTTTTACAACAGCAAGATATCATCCTATATTAAAACGCTATCGCGCCCATCTTGGTATAGACTATGCTGCACCTACTGGAACTCCTGTAAAAAGTGCTGGCAAAGGAGTAGTAACCTTTATAGGCACAAAAGGTGGTTATGGAAATGTAATTCAAATCAAGCATGACTCAGGTTATATGACTTTATATGCTCATCTTAGTCGTTTTGCAAAAATTAAAAACGGACAAAAGGTAAATCAAGGACAAGTAATTGCATATGTTGGTTCAACAGGTATGAGCACAGGTCCTCATTTGCATTTTGGAGTATATTTAAATAATAAAGCTATAAATCCTGCATCTGTTGTAAAAATCGCCAAATCAGAACTTAGTGGAAAAGCAAAAGAGAATTTTAAACATATCATAGCTGGATACGAGCAGGTTGTTAAAGAAGCCCTAGCCTCGAATCAACCTAATCCTCCAAAAGAAGAAGATTTTGAAAACTATATAGAATTTTAATTACTCAACAACGCTTTATCTTTTGCATTGATTAAAGAATTTAGAAGAGTTGTAAGCTCTTCTTTTTCTTTTTCATTAATTTCACAAAAATCTGCATCAATCAATTGTTTTACCAAAGCTTCATTTAACAAATCTCCATCGCCAAATTCTCTAGCTTTTTGAATGATTTTTAACACTCTTAAATCTTTTCTTTCATACATTTTAATCCTTTAAATAAACCACACTCACAAAACGCTTAGGCGTTTTATCACGACGATAAGAAAAAAAACTCTCATCATCAAAACTACAAATTCCACAATCTTTAATATTTTCAATGCCTAAATTTTGCGCTTGAAATTTTACTAAAGCTTTTAAATCAAGTTTATCGTCTTGAACAAATTCTTTAAATTCTTTTTTAGCAAATTCTAAAATTTCTCCATCTATTTCATAATTTTTAGCACAAATTCCAGGCAGGATAAAAAGATGAAATTTATTTTTATCTAAATGTAAATTTTGCATAGCAATTTGATCAACGCATTCTTTTAGGATATTTTTAAAGCTTCCTTTTCTACCTGAATGCAAAGCTGCTATAATGCCACTTTCATGATATAAAATTAAAGGTAAACAATCCGCACTTAAAACACAAAGAGCAATATTTTTTTCCTTGCTTATAAGCCCATCACAACTGAGATTTTTTAAATTTTCATCATAAATAATAACTTTATGAGAGTGAATTTGATCCATAAAAACACATTTTTCAATGTCTTTAAAATCTAAATGAGAAAATAAATTCTCATTATGAATTTTAGCCCTAAAAACATTATAATCCTTATCAAAAGCACAAAAAATACCGACTTTATCATTTTCTAATAAAGATAAGAAATTCTTTCCACTTCTTCCCATGATAATCCTTTGTTTTTACCTTGTAATTGTGCATAAATATAACGAGCAAGCAAATCACTTTCTATGTTGATTTTTCTACCTACTTGATAGTCTTTAAAAAGCGTTTCTTGAAAAGTAATGGGAATAATAGTAAGCCGAATACCATTTTTTAAAATTTCATTGATAGTAAGACTTACTCCATCAACGCCTATACTTCCTTTTTCTGCCATAAATTTCATAGCTTCTTTGGGTAAAGATATATGAAAATCTACTCCATTTTCATCTTTTTGAATTTTTTCAAGTGTGCCAATAAAATCAATATGTCCTTGCATAAGATGTCCATCAATTCTATCGCCATATCTTAAAGCAGGTTCTATATGAACTTTATCTTTTAAATTTTCTATAGCTATATGAGTGCGACTTTCACGAGAAAGCTCCACTTCAAAACCTCCCTCATAAAGTTTTGTCACACTCAAACAAGCTCCATTCACGGCTATACTATCGCCAAGATTTGGGCGATATTTTGCTTTTAAACTTAAAGTATTGTTTTGATAAGATTGAACTTTAGCAATTTCTCTTATGAGTCCATTAAACATTTTTTTACCTTAAAAAATCTTATTTAATAATTTATTCACCGCTTTATCTACTTTATCGCCTGTACTTTTAGCACCATCACTCACACCACCACCTACTACATTTTTAATAGAATTTAACACACTTCCTGCATTTAAATTTACTTTAGGATTTTCCGTAGTTCCCGTAATACTTCCTTTAAAATTGGCTCTATCGAGTTTAATATCAAAAGGCAAATTTAAAGCTCCACTTTTAGAATTTAAAGCTCCTGATTGTACTAAAATATAAGAACGATCTGCTTGCATATTAAGATCAAGTTTGATATTTTCTTTTTTAATCAAAGCTTTAGCATTAGCAGTGCGATAAACATCATTTGTAATATCTTTTAGCGTTAAAATTTTTAAAGCATTGGTAATAAGATTTGGTTTTAATTTACCCTCTTTCATATCCAAATTAACCTCGCCTTCTTCGCTTAAAAGATTGTAATTTGCCTTCACATCTGCCTTGCCTTGATAAACATCCATAAAGTCCAAACTTTGAGCTAGACTACTTAAATCCACTCCATTTAAATCAGCAAGCAAAAGGTTATTTTTAAGTGTGCTTTGAAACTTCCCTTCAAATAAATTTGGACTATTTACAACAAAATTTAAACTCTTATCAAAACCTACCTTTCCATTAAATTCTGCCTTACCTTTAAGTTTTCTATCCAACAAAAAGCCTAGTTTTGAAAAATCATTTATCTTTAGACTAAAATCCGAATTTAAAAGCATTTTGCTTATATCAAAACTTCCTTGTAGTTTTGCAAGATCAGCTAAAGATGAATTTAAAACGGAATCAAATTGAGCGATATTTTTTTTAAAATTAATTTTGGTATTTAAATCATAACTTGTATTGTTTGGAAAATTTTTATTTAAAATATTACTTAAAGTTGCAGCATTTAAAATACCTTTAGCTTCTAAATTTGCTTTACCATTAAGGTTGTTAAAATCGATATTATCTAAATTAACTTTTGCATTAACAATCCCACTGGCATAATTTGGCATACCTACTATAACAAAAAGTTTAGATAAATCAAGTTTATCAATGTTTAAATCAAGTTTTTTACCATTTGAATCAACCTTGATTACACCATCTGCCAAATTTGCATTTGCATTTAAATTTTGTATTTGAGTGCCTATAATATGAGCTTTTGCAGTAAGATCTGCCTTACCTTGTAATTTTTGTCCTGCTATAGCACTAAACTGAGACAAGTCATCAATAAAAGCATTTAAATTTGTATTTAACTCACTATTTTTTAAATTATAAGTTCCTTGAAGTTTTTTAATATTAAGCAAATTTGAAGCAAGTAAAGCATTGTAAGAAATATTGCTATTTTTTGCATTTGCTTTAGCATCAAGACTAAAAATTGTATTTGGAAGTTCTATTTTGGCTATTTTTTTAAGCTCATTGGTGTTAATCTTTGCATTGTTTATTTTTGCTTCAAGATCGAAATTAGAAAAATCTAAATCCGCATTTAGAAGTTTAGCATTTAAATTTCCAGAAACCAAAGCTCCGTATCCTGCAAGAGCTAATAATTTTTCCAAACTTGCTTCATTAATATCTGCAAAAATTTTATTATTTTTCAAACTTGCCTTTACCTCTCCACCAAGTCCGATAACTTGAGCATTTAAACTTGATAAGGCATTATTTACAACACTTGTTTGACCTATCACACCCAAACTACCATTTAGTCTAGTTTTTGTAAGTTTTTCAAGCTTTGCAAGAGAAGGAATACTTAAATTAAAATCAGTACTTAAAACATTCTTGCTAATATCATAAAAAGTTTTTTGGGTTTGTAAATTAAGATAATCATTGTAAATTTTACTTACAGCATAAATCTTATCTTCTTTAACATTGGCCAAAATTTCTGCTTTAGGATTAGAATTTAAAGGCAAATCTAAAGAAAAATCTTTTTTTATCGCCTCATAGTTTATATAACTTGTATCAAGTTTTATGATGATATTTCCATCAGGTTTTAAATTCTGTGCTGAAATTTTTGCTTGAGCATTTAAAAAACCTTTAGCGTAACTAGGGTAAGATAAAAGATGAAGTATTTCTTCTACCTTAAGATTTTGTGCATCTAAATTTAAAGCAATAGGATTGTAATTATACATTCTTGCATTTAAAAGTACATTTGAACCTAATAAATAACCTTTTCCATCTAAAGTAAAATCACTTGCTTTACCTTGAATCTTACCGCCAAAAGAAAGGTTTTGATTTAAATTTAAACCTAAATTTTTAGCATAATTTTGATTTAAAGAAATAAGATAGTCAAGATCAAATCCAAGCTTAAAAGGACTCAAAGCTCCCTTAAGATTAAAATCTGCCATATTTGCGATATTTGCTTGCAGTTCAAGACTTGAAAAACGCAAATTAAAATGCGTGATATTTACATCTAATCCCGCACTTTCTTTGATCTTTTTTTGCGCTATATTTACCACTATATTATTACCAAAACTTGTGAAAAGTATGGTATAAATAGCAATTAAAAGCACAACAACAAAAGCTATAACTCCATAAAAAATCTTTTTCATTTTTATCCTTTAGTTTATTTTATAAAATAACTTTAGTCTATAAAACTAAACTTTTATAAATATTTTAATTTAAAGTATTGACAAAATTCATTTTTTATAGTATGATTTTATCACTCTAAATAAAAGAGTGCTAAAATCAATATTTTTAAGGATGGACAAAAATGAATTTTCAACCTTTAGGAAAGCGTGTTCTAGTTAAACGCGTTGAAGAAACCAAAACAACAGCCTCAGGCATAATTATACCAGATAATGCTAAAGAAAAGCCTTTAATGGGTGAAGTAGTGGCAGTAAGTAAAGAAATCACTGACATTGCAAATGGTGATAAAATCGTGTTTGCTAAATACGGTGGAACAGAAATTAAACTTGATAATAATGAATATTTAGTTTTAAATTTAGATGATATCTTAGGAATTTTAAAATAATTTATAAAAAGGATAAAAAATGGCAAAAGAAATTATTTTTTCAGATGAAGCAAGAAATAAACTTTATGAGGGCGTTAAAAAACTTAATGACGCGGTAAAAGTAACTATGGGGCCAAGAGGACGCAATGTTTTAATCCAAAAAAGCTTTGGTGCTCCAAGCATTACTAAAGATGGCGTAAGTGTTGCTAAAGAAGTAGAACTTAAAGACAGTCTTGAAAATATGGGTGCTTCACTTGTAAGAGAAGTAGCAAGCAAAACAGCTGATCAAGCAGGGGATGGAACAACTACTGCAACGGTTTTAGCTCATGCAATTTTCAAAGAAGGTTTAAGAAATATCACAGCAGGTGCAAATCCTATTGAAGTAAAACGCGGTATGGATAAGGCTTGCGAAGCTATAGTAGGTGAACTTAAAAAACTTTCTCGCGAAGTAAAAGATAAAAAAGAAATTGCACAAGTTGCTACAATCTCAGCCAACTCTGATGAAAAAATCGGAAATTTAATCGCTGATGCTATGGAAAAAGTAGGCAAAGATGGTGTTATCACTGTTGAAGAGGCAAAATCAATCAATGATGAATTAAATGTAGTTGAAGGTATGCAATTTGACAGAGGTTATTTAAGCCCTTATTTTATCACTAATGCAGAAAAAATGACCGTAGAGCTTTCAAGCCCTTATATCCTGCTTTTTGATAAAAAAATTGCAAATTTAAAAGATTTATTACCGGTTTTAGAACAAATTCAAAAAACAGGCAAACCACTTTTAATTATCGCTGAAGATATTGAAGGTGAAGCGCTTGCAACTTTAGTTGTAAATAAACTTCGCGGTGTTCTTAATATTTCAGCCGTAAAAGCTCCAGGTTTTGGCGATAGAAGAAAAGCTATGCTTGAAGATATAGCAATTTTAACAGGCGGAGAAGTGATTTCTGAAGAACTTGGAAGAACTCTTGAAAGTGCGACCATACAAGATCTTGGACAAGCTTCTAGCGTAATCATCGATAAAGACAATACAACCATAGTAAATGGCGCAGGTGAAAAAGCAAATATCGATGCAAGAGTAAATCAAATCAAAGCACAAATTGCTGAAACAACTTCAGATTATGACAGAGAAAAATTGCAAGAAAGACTTGCAAAATTAAGTGGCGGTGTTGCAGTTATTAAAGTAGGTGCAGCAACTGAAACTGAAATGAAAGAGAAAAAAGATCGTGTTGATGATGCTTTAAGTGCTACTAAAGCAGCAGTGGAAGAAGGTATAGTAATCGGTGGTGGTGCAGCACTTATCAAAGCAAAAGCTAAAATCAAACTTGATCTACAAGGTGATGAAGCAATCGGCGCAGCTATCGTTGAAAGAGCTTTAAGAGCACCTTTAAGACAAATTGCTGAAAATGCAGGCTTTGATGCAGGTGTGGTTGTAAATAGCGTAGAAAATGCTAAAGATGAAAACACAGGATTTGATGCTGCAAAAGGTGAATATGTTAATATGCTTGAAAGTGGAATTATTGACCCTGTTAAAGTAGAAAGAGTAGCTTTACTCAATGCAGTTTCTGTAGCTAGTATGCTTTTAACTACTGAAGCAACAATTAGTGAAATTAAAGAAGATAAACCTGCTATGCCAGATATGAGCGGTATGGGAGGAATGGGTGGCATGGGCGGAATGATGTAATGTCCTACCCACCTCTTATCAGCAAGGAAAATCCTTGCTGATTACCAATTTAATTTAAAAACACTCCCTTGATTTTCTACAGATTCACAAATAATTTTAATATCATTATCATCACAAACTTTTTTTACTAAAGAAAGTCCTATACCAAATCCTCCTTGATCGGTATTAAATCTTGTATATCTATCAAAAATTTGATTTAAATTGGACTTTGAAATTCCACAACCTGTATCCGCAATACTTAAAAAATTGGCTTTCAAAATTATAGAAATTACTCCACCTTTTTTATTGTATTTAATAGCATTGCTTATAAGATTATCAATCAATTTAGAAATTTGATTTTTAGGGGCAAAAATATTTGCTTGATTTAAATCAAGCTTTAGTGTAATTTTTTTTTGCTCAAAAAATACTTTAAAATATTCCAATCTTTCTTCAAGTAGCATTCTTAAATCAAATTTTTGTTTTTCTGTTTCTAAGGTATTAGGAAAATTATAAAAAACAAGATCAGAATACACTTGAGACAAACTTTTTGCAGCAAGCTTAATCCTTGTAAATTTAGCATTATCTCCTAAATTTTGATGATCAAGTTGTTCTATACTCATCAAAATAATACTTAATGGGGTATTGAGTTCATGAGTTGAATCTTTAATAAAACGATTTAGTGTGCTGATTTTATCCTCTAAAGGCTTTAGAGCAATTTTTACTAGAATATAAGATATTAAGCCCAATATGAAAAAAGCCATAATAGCAAAACCAAAAACTTTCGTTCTAATCCAAAAAAGATCTTTACCAACATCTTCACCCTGTATTAAAATTTGCAAACCATCGTTAGTATTTACTTCTTCATTGCTAGCATGTCTTAAAAAATAATGATCTGCACTCATAGGAGCAAGAAAAAAAACCTTATTATCACAAATACCTCTACCTTTAAGCTCTATCTTTGCCTTTCTTAAATCAAAATCTATATTACTAAAAACAATCTTTTTAGCATCAAATATAGCAAATTTTAATGCTGTGCTTTGAGCAATATTTTTTGCACTTATATCTATAGGGGTAAAACGAGAATTTAAGATGCTTATAACAATATTTCTATGATTTTCTCTCAAAGTGGCACCCTTTAAAACAACCAATTCTTCATATAATTTTTGATACCATAATGCAAAAAAAATAGTTAAAAAAATACCTGTAGTTGTTAGATAGATTAATAAAATTTGCCTAATGACTTTTTTAGCCATAGCAATATCCCCTGCCTCTTTGATTTATAATTTTTTCTTTTCCTAAAATTTTACGTAAATTTTTCACATAAGCCCTTAAACTTAGCTCACTAGGCTCTTCATCATAATCCCAGAGTTCTTCAAAAATTCTCTCTGTGCTTAAAAAGTTGTTTTTATTTTTAAGCAATAAAGACAAAAGCTTAATTTCTTTACTCGGTAAAGTCAAGGCTTTATTATTATAGTAAAGAATTTGTGTAGTAAATTCAAATCTAAATCCATCCCCTAAATCTTCAAAATCTTCATTTTTATGTGAAAAAGCTCTTTTAAGCAAAGCTTTAACCCTAATAGATAGCTCAGCAAGTTCAAAAGGTTTTTTTATATAATCGTCACAACCTGCATCAAAACCTTGTTTTAAATCGTTTGTTGTGTTTAAAGAAGTCATGAAAATTGCTGGGGTTTGCTTTCCGCTTTTTCTTAATTCTTTAAGCAATGAAAATCCATCTCCTAAAGGAACTTTTACATCTAAAATCCAAAGATCAAAATATCTTTCATAAGCTATATCTAAAGCTTCTTGCGCATTATCGCATAAAAATACTTCATATCCTTCATCATTTAAAAACTCTTCAATGATCTCACTCAAACTCAAATCATCTTCTAAAAGTAAAATTTTAGCAGCCATAATTTAAATCTTTCTAACTTCAAATCTCTTAAAATATATATCATTGTATCAAAATTCTTATCAATTATTTAATAAAATTTCATTTTTATTTAATTTATTTTTATCTATAATCCTTTTATATAAATAAATTTTTCCTTAAGGAGTTAAAATGCTTCCAAAATGGGATAATAGCTATAGTGTGCACAATGCTAAAATTGACGAGCAACATAAAAAGCTTTTTGAACTTGCTGCAAAAGTTGAAGTTGTATCAGATAGATCTGTAAGTAAAAATGAAGTCAAAGAACTTTTGGCTGAATTTTTTAATTATATGAAAGATCACTTTAATGATGAAGAAAAATACATGCAGCTAATAGGCTATCCAAATTTAGAAGAACATCGAAAAATACATAAAGAAATCATCCAAACCATGATTAATTTAATTAAAGATATCAAATCAACCAATGATCTTAAAGAAAAACTTTATATAGTGGCTAAAAAGTGGCTTTTAGAACACATACTATACGAAGACATGAAAGTTGAAAAATGGAGAAGTTCTTCTTTATCTACAGATGATGGCAGTGATATTAGCTTTGAAGCAGCAGAAGATGAAGATAATGAGCATCCACAATTTTATCTTTATATCTGTAATTGTCCTGGTAAAATTCACGATGTTCCTTATAATATTCATCAAAAAATAGAACTACAAGGTCACAAATTTACCTGCAAAACTTGTAAGCAAATTATAAAATTTTACAAAAAACATTCTTAAGGAGGATAAAATGAAACACAATGTAAAAACTTATTCTTTTAGAATGCCTTTAGAGCTTAAGGAGCGTTTGGATAATTTAAGTAAAAATCTTTCTAAGCCAAAATCAGCTATAGTAAAAGAAGCTATAGAAGCTTATCTTAATGAAGTTGAAGATTTTTCTTTTGCTGTTAATGCCCTAGAAGAACTTAAAGATGGGGATTATCAAAAGGCAAGTAAAAAAATAGATAAAATTGTCAAAAATCTTCAAGAAGATTCTAATGATAACGAACTTGGTGATTTTGATTTTGCTATTGAAGCTTTAGAAGAACTTAAAGATGGGGATTATCAAAAGGCGAGTAAAAAAATAGATAAAATTGTCAAAAATCTTAAACAAACAAAATAAAAACTTTATCACAATTTTTTGTGATAAAGACTTATTAATTTTTTATGTTAAAATACATTTATGAATATTAAAAATGGAGTTAAAAAGTGGCTCCGGATGTAGGATTCGAACCTACGACCAATCGGTTAACAGCCGACTACTCTACCGCTGAGCTAATCCGGAATATTTAAAAGTAAAATGTAATTATAGTGAAATTAAAAAACTTTGTCAAGGGTTTTTACATAAAAATGCATTTTTTATGCAAAAAATTAATTTACTCCTTAACAATAACACTTTTTAAATTTCTAAAATAAAACAAATTTACCCCATCTTCATATAAATAATCAAGCTTCATTCCATGTGTTTCTAAAATAGTATTTACAATATAAAGCCCTAATCCAAAACTTGATTTTTGTTTTGATCCTTGAGTAAAAGCTTGAGTATAATATTCTAAAGTATTGTTAAGCTCAGGACCACGATTTTTAAAACAAATATAATCGTCTATAATATCAATTTGCACAAACCCATCTTCAGAATGTTTAATACCATTATCTATCATATTTTTAATCGCTGTAGTAAAAAGTTTAAAATCCACATTTACAAAAAAACTTTCTTCCATAAAAATACGTATATTGCTATCATCTCGCATTGCAATTTCTTTGGCTTCATCTAAAACATCTAAAATATTGTATTTTTTTCTATTTATAAAAGCAGCCCCTGAAGTAATTTGCTCAATAGCAGCAAATTCATTAATTAAAATTTCAAGTCTAGTAAAAACCCCATTTAAGCGCTCTTTATATTTATTATCTTCTATCATTTCTAACGTTAATAGCCCTTTAGTAATAGGAGTTTTGAGTTCATGCATAATATTTCTTAAAAAAAACTGACGAGATTGATTTAGCTTTCGAATTTGAACAATGGCTTGATAAAAAGCTTCACTTACTTGTGAAATTTCATCCACTCCAGTGCTTACATCTTCTATATCACTAAGCTTTCCTTGGGCAAATTTATCAATTTGTTTTTTAAGTCTTTTGAGTGGTTTTAATTTTTTAAATATATAAATATAAAGTAATACAAGAATACAAATCACAGCTACAGCTATAGCTTTGATAATAAAATACCTATAGGTTTGATAATCTTGATCCTTATAAAGATAAACCTTTCCATCATAAATAATATTTAAATATACCTGTCTATTATAAGAAATAATCTCGATTAAGCCATTATTAACCTCAACTCTAGCTAAAACATCACCTCTAAAAAGAATTTTACGGATCTGCTTTGCTTCTGTTATCTCATCCATTTTATTATAATTTTTTGTCTGCTCTTCAAATTCTTTTTCACTGATAACTCCTGCAAAATTTAAGAGCCTTGCATTAGCTATTAAAGAATATTTTGTATTTAATTCTCTAGTATAATTTTGCTGATCGTATTCTATAAGCCACAAAAAGCCAAGTATAACACTAACCCCAGCAAAAATAAAAATAAAAGTTATAGTATAAAAAATCGAAGATTTATTCATTGAGTAAGCTTATAACCTATTCCACGTATAGAGTGAATATATTTTGGAGTTTTTGGATCATCTCCCATCTTTTGACGAATTCTACTGATAATAACATCTATACTTTTATTGCTAGAATCCTCACTAATAGAAGAACAATTATAAACAAGCTCTTCGCGACTTACCACTCCACCCTCTTTTTTAATCAAATAGCTTAAAATATCAAATTCAGCATTAGTTAAAGTAAGCTCTTGTCCTTTCATGGTAATAATATGCTTATATTGATCATAAACAAGATCTTTTACACTTTTTGCTATGGCGCTTTTTGTATTTGAAATACGTCTTAAATGACTTTTAATACGTGCTTGTAATTCTTTTGGATTATAAGGTTTTGGTAGGTAATCATCTGCTCCAAGCTCTAAAGCATTAACCTTATCTGTAATATCATGTCTTGCACTTGAAATAATAATAGGCGTATCATACTTTTTACGAATTTCTTCACACACTTCAAGCCCATCAAGACCTGGTAAAGAAAGGTCTAAAATGATAAGCTGATACTCTTTTAATGCAAGCTTAGAAAGACCTATATAAGGCTCATGAGCTATATCAACCTTCATATCAAATTTTTCCAAATATTCAGCTGTAATTTCTGCTAATTCTAAATCGTCTTCTATCATAAGAATATTTGTCATAGTTTTCCTTTATTTTAAACTTAATTTTAATTTTAAACTAAAATTTATAACGAAAGGAAAATCCTTCCGTTATTTTTATTTAAGCACAAGCAAAGTCGCAAAACCATTGCGATATACCCAAACTTTAGTAAATTCTTTTTTATTAACTTGTTTTAAAGCTTGTTCTAAATCTTTTAAATTTCTAATTTCACTTTGTCCAACACCTATGATAATATCACCCTCTTGGAAACCAGAATTTTTTCCTTTGCTCTTTTCTTTAACACTATCCACCAAAACACCATTAACATCTTTTGGAATTTGCAAACGATCCTTAAGTCTTGGATCTAAATTTCTCAAACTCAAACCATCAATCAAATCGCTTTGTACGCCTTTAGGATTTTCTTTTTCACCTTTAAGAGTAAAATTTGCTTGCTTATTTTCTCCATCTCTTTCGTAACTTAATGAAATTTTTTGACCAATCTCTAAAGTTCCTATATAATTTTTAAGATCAATAGGACTTTTTATAATCTTATCATTAACTTTAGTAACTAAATCTCCACGCTTAAGCCCTGCTTCATCAGCACTTGAACCTTTTTGAACATCAGTGATTAAAGCTCCTTCTTGATTTTTGTAAGCTTTTTTAGTATCACCTTGCAAAGCTGAAATAGTCACACCCAAAAATCCTCTATCAATCTTGCCTTTTTCAATAAGTTTTTTAGCTATATCTTTAACCATATTTGAAGGTATAGCAAAACCTATGCCGTTGTTTCCACCTCCGCGAGAAAGAATAGCTGAATTAATACCTACTAAATATCCACGACTATCCACCAAAGCTCCACCTGAATTTCCTGGATTGATAGAAGCATCTGTTTGTATAAAATTTTCATATTGATTTAAACCTATATTGTCTTTGTTTAAAGCAGATATTATTCCACTTGTAACACTAAAACCGACTCCAAAAGGATTTCCAAGTGCAAAAACAACATCTCCTTCCATTAAATCATCAGAATTTGTAAAAGTAATAGCTGAAAGATTATTAGCCTCTATTTTTATAACAGCCAAATCTGTTTTTGGATCTTTACCTATAAGTTTTGCTTTATATTCTGTATCGCTTCCTGGTAAATTCACTGTAATCGTATCAGCATCATCTACAACGTGATTATTTGTTACTATATAACCATCTTTTGAAATAATCACCCCTGATCCCAAAGAACTCACCACTTCTTTATCATTTTTTCCTTTTCTTTGAGGAAAATCAAAATCAAAAAATTGTTTAAAATAAGGATCATTAAAAAAATCATCCAAAGGGCTTGGACGATTTGCTCTTGTAATAGTTTTTGAGGTGGAAATATTAACCACTGATTTTTTTGCATCTTTAATAGAATCATGATAAGAAAGCACTGCATTTCCAGCAGCAGGATTCACACGATTAACCGTTGTAGTTGATTCGTTAAAATTAATACTTGCAGCAAATAAAGCACTTGCTAAACTTAATGATAAAAAAATCTTTTTCATTTCATTTCCTTTTGTTCTTAAAGATAAATTATCTTGTAAAATATTTTACTGTCTTCATAGTATAAAACCGAAAATTTACAAAATTGTAAATAAAACCTTGAGTGATAAAAATTTATAAAACTTGATTGACTTAGGCTAAAGTTTATGTTATAATTTAATCCTTTATATAATCAAGTAAAAATTTTTAAGGAAATATAACATGAATAGTTTATACGAAACTCTTGGAATTAGCAAAAACGCTAGTGCGGATGAAATAAAAAAAGCTTATCGTCGCCTAGCTAGAAAATATCATCCTGATATCAATAAAGAAAAAGGTGCAGAAGAAAAATTTAAAGAAATTAATGCTGCTTATGAAATTTTAAGTGACGAAAAAAAACGAGCTCAGTATGACCAATACGGCGATTCTATGTTTGGTGGACAAAGTTTTCATGATTTTTCAAGAAATGCTGGTGGGGTAAATTTAGACGATATTTTAAAAGATCTCTTTGGAGGAGGCTTTGGTGGACGCTCAAGAGGAGGTTTTAACGGCTTTTCTTCAAAAGGCTTTAGCAGTGGTTTTGGAGGATTTGGAGGTTTTGAAGAAGAAAATTTAGACAGCAATCTAGAGCTTCACATTCCTTTCGAAAAAGCTGTTAAAGGCGGGGAACATAGTTTTAATTTTCAAGGCGAAACCATTAAATTTAAAATTCCACACGGTATAAAAGAAGGCGAGAAACTAAGAATTCGCTCTAAAGGAAAACAAAGCAGAAATGGAGCTAGGGGCGATTTAATCATTATTGTAAAAATAGAAGAAAGTCCTATTTACACAAGAGAAGATGATGATTTATATCAAAAGGTTGATATTTCTTTAAAAACTGCACTTTTTGGTGGAAAAATAAATATAAAAACACTCAAAGAAGGCAAGGAAGAAGCGACAATTAACATAACGCCTAATTCAAAAAATAACCAAAAAATTCGTTTAAAAGGTTATGGGGTGCAAAATAGAAAAAGTGATATTTATGGGGATATGTATTTGATTTTAAATGTTGTTTTGCCAAATTTAGATACCCTTGATGAAAAATTTATAGAACTCTTAAAAGAAAAATTACCTTAAAGAAAGGAATAAAATATGGAACACCATTATGATGAACCTGTATATTTAATCAGTGTTGTGGCTAAAGTTTTAAGCATACATCCACAAACCTTAAGGCAATACGAAAGAGAAGGATTGATAGAGCCAAGTAGAACCGATGGCAAAATAAGACTTTATTCTCAAAGGGATATTGACCGTATTAAACTTATATTGCGTTTAACAAGAGACATGGGAATCAATCTTGCTGGAGTAGATGTTATCTTAAAATTGAAAAACCAACTTCACGAATTTGAAAATTTAATTGATGAACTACGCTTAGAATTAAGCAAACAACAAGATAAAGAAGCGGCTAGCAAAGCCGTTGTTAAGCATAAAAATAGCTTTGATTTGATTTTTTATGAGAAAAAATAAAAAATAATGGATAATTTTTTAGAAATTTTTTTAATCACCGTTGCTATAGCTATAGTTTTAAATGTCATATTTAAAAAATTTGAAATTCCAACTATCATTGGATATATAGCTGCTGGAGAAATCATTTCTGAAATTTATCATTTAAGTGGCAAAGGCGAAATCACCCATATAGCCGAATTTGGTATAGTGTTTTTAATGTTTACCATAGGGCTTGAATTTTCTTTTAAGCATTTAATGGCAATGAAACAAGAAGTTTTTTTAAACGGCTCTTTGCAGATGCTTACTTGTGGCTTTGTTTTTATGCTACTTGCTATAGGAATTTTAGGACTTGGAGATAAAAGCGCTACCATAGTAGGCTTTGCACTAGCGCTTTCTTCAACCGCAGTGGTGCTTAAAATTTTAAATGATAATGGCGATATAAATGAGCAATATGGCAGAAAAGCATTGGGAATTTTGCTTTTTCAAGATATAGCCGTTATTCCTTTGCTTTTACTTGTAGATATTTTTTCATCCAACAATCAAAACATAGAAAAACTCCTTTTTACCACTTTAATTTCAGCACTTATTTTAATCACTTTATTATTTTTCATAGGTAAATATCTAGTGGATAGAATTTTTAGACTCATTATCCACACCTCTTCTCAGGAAATTTTTATTAGTACTGTTTTATTTATGGTTATTGGAGCAAGTTTTTTAGCAAATTATTTTGGATTTTCTTATTCTTTGGGTGCTTTTATAGCAGGTGCTTTGATAGCAGAAACAAAATATAAACACAAAATAGAAGCGGACTTAATCCCATTTAGAGATTTGCTTTTAGGGCTTTTTTTCATAACTGTAGGCATGCAAATTCAACTTGATGTAGTGGCGCAAAATTGGTTTTTAATCATAGTTTTAACCCTTCTTGTAATGGCTTTAAAATTTGGCATAGTTTTTGGCTTTTTATTTCTTTACACTAAAAAAAGAGTAGCGCTTAAAACAGCTTTTGCCATAGCACAAATTGGCGAATTCGCCCTAGCAATTTTTTCTCTTTTACAAGCAAAAAATATGCTTGATATCAAAACTTCACAAATTTTAATTGTTGTTTCTATCTTAACCATGATTATCACGCCTTTTATTTTAAACAATATAAGAAAAATTACCAATGTTGTAGAAGATATAGCACTTAATACCAACGCTGTGCAAAATATTGACAGCAATATCAAGCTTAAAAATCATCTTGTTGTTTTTGGCTACGGACGCTTAGGACAAGAAGTCGTACAAAAAATCAAAAACACAGGTGTACCTTATCTTGTTTTAGAAAGTGATTTAAATTTAGTAGAACTTGGAGTTAGTCGGGGTGAAAATGTCGTTTTTGCCAATGCTGCTCAAGAAGAAACCTTAAAAATTGCCAATATAGAAGAATGTGCCGTAGCTATTATCACAGTTACAAATGAAGCTAAACTTGAAATTTTATGTCAAGTGCTAGCTAATTATCCAAAACCTATAGACACTATCATTCATGTAAATGGAACTTTGAAAAAGATGCTTTTTTCTAGCATAGATGAAAATATACGCATCATTCGCTCTGAAAAAGTAATCGCTAGAAATTTAGTTCAAGAAGCACTAGAATGCCGCATTCATAAAAATACCTAAGGAAGAATTTTGACAAAAAATGAAGAAAAAGCCTTACGCGTAAAATACCTAAGAAATCTTGAAAAATTTTTCAATGGCGCTATATCTGCACTTAAAAAAGAAGATTTTGATAAAACTAAATTTGAAGAAAGAATGTTAAAAAATGCTAAATTTTTTGAAAAAAATCCCGCGGTAAATCTTAACTCAACTTACGCAAAAAATCTTGAATTTTTTGTCAATGCTTGTTTAGATTTTTCCAAAGAAAAAAGCGAACTTTTAAATCTTGCCAATGCTTTAGATAAGCAAAAAAAACAAGGTGAGAAAAAAGAAAAACACAAAAATTATTTAAAGGATTATGAATGATTAATGTATTTTTTGATATGGATGGAACTTTAATCGATAGTGCAAATGCCATTTCTTGTGCAGTTAATGAAATAAGGCAGGATTTAAACCTAGCCCCACTTTCAAGAGAAATCATTATGCAAACCATCAATACTCCCAATATTGACTGGGCAAAAGAACTTTATAATATAGAAAATTTCCATCATTCTAGTTTTAAAGAAGGCTACGAAAAATATTTTGTCAAACACTACGAACAAAGCGTGGTACTTTTTGAAGGAGTGAAGGAACTTTTAGAATTTTTAAAAAGCAAAAATTGTTTTTTAGCTATTGCCACTAACGCCCCTCAAAGCTCACTTTCAAGTATACTTAAAAAACACGATATCATTCCTTATTTTGATAAAATTTTAGGCATAAGTTTAGGCATAGAACCCAAACCTCATCCTATGATGCTAGAGCTTTTAAAAAGCGAGGCTCCACATAAAACAAGCGTTTTTATAGGAGATAGTCAAAAAGATAAAGAATGTGCTAAAAATGCCAATTTGCCTTATTTTCATGCCAAATGGTATCAAAAAGATTTAAAAGAAAATGAATTTAGCAACGCTAGTGAACTTAAAGGCTTTTTGCAAAAGTATTTATAAGTTTTTTAATGAAATTTTAGTTAAAATTAGAAACAAATTTTAAAAAGAGTAAATTATGAGTGAATTATTAATAGAAATTGGCACAGAAGAATTACCTGCTATTCCTTTGTTAAAAGAATTAGCTAATATAGAAAAAAAATGGAAAAATGTTTTAGAAGAATATCGCTTGGTAAGTGATTTTAAATTTTATTATACTCCGCGTCGTTTAGTTTTTTTTCATGAAAATTTTGCAGACAAACAAGAAGATAGTTTTGCTGAATTTATAGGAGCACCTAAAAATGTTGCTTATAAAGATGGAGTTTTAACTCCTGCGGGACAAAGCTTCCTGCAAAAAGCAGGGATCAGTGAAAATGAACTCACTTTTAAAGAAATCAAAGGTAAGGAAGTTTTATATCATCAAAAAGCTATCAAAGGTTTGCAAAGTCAAGAAATTTTAGGAGAAATGGTAGAAAAATTTCTAAAAAGTCTTAGTTTTGGCAAAAGTATGCGTTGGGGTGCAAATTCTTTTGAATTCATTCGTGCGATCCGTTCTATAGCTTGCATTTTAAATGATGAACTTGTTGATTTTCAAAGTTATGGGATAAAAAGTGCTAAAAAAACTTTCATTCACAGAAGTGTAAGTTATGATTTGAAAGATTTTAACAATGCAAAAGAATATTTTGAACTACTAGAAAAAAACTATATCATCCTTGATCCAATCAAAAGAAAAGAAAAAATACTTGAACAATTTAAACTCATAGAAAGTCAAAAAAATATACAAATTGGAGAAGATGAGGAGCTTTTAGCTGAAGTAGTTGCTATCACAGAATATCCTAATGCACTTTTAGGAAGCTTTGAAGAAGAATTTTTAGAAATTCCTAGCGAAGTCATCATCGCTTCAATGAGAGAAAATCAACGCTATTTTGCAGTTTTTAATGACAAAGGCTTAAGCAATCATTTTATAGTAGTAAGTAATGCAGTATGTAAGGATTATTCAAAAATCATACATGGAAATGAAAGAGTTTTGCGTGCAAGACTTAGTGATGCAATGTTTTTTTATCAAAATGATTTACAAAATGGCTTAAAACCTGAAAAACTTGCCAAAATGACCTATCTTGAAGGTTTAGGCACAATGCAGGATAAAAGTTTAAGAGAGATTAAAATTGCTGAAATTTTATGTCAAATGCTTCATAATGATAAAATCGAAAATATCAGCACAGCACTAAAATACGCCAAAGCAGACTTAGCCACACAAATGGTTTATGAATTTACTGATTTGCAAGGCATTATGGGAAGTTATTATGCGCAAAAAATGGGCTTAGATTATGAAATTTGCTTAGCTATCAAAGAACAATATCTTCCTAATTCCGAACAAGCTCCACTTCCAAGTACAGAATTTTCAAGCATAGTAGCCCTTGCAAACAAGCTTGATACCCTTATAGGACTTTTTAGCATAGGAAAAATTCCAAGTGGAACAAAGGATCCTTATGCCTTAAGAAGAGCTGCCAATGGGATCATTAAAATCGCTCTAAATTTAAATAAAGAATTTGATATTCAAATTTTATTAGAAAAACTTTCAAGTCATTACAAAAGCTTTGATATGCAAATTTTAAAAGATTTTATTTTTGAAAGACTTTATACTTTTTATACAGTCAATGCTTCTTTTGTAAAAGCAGTTTTAAGCTCACAAAATACAGATCTTATCCATATCAATCAAAGCGTAAATGCTCTTATAAAACTTAGCAAAAAAGACAATTTTAATGAAAATTTTGCAACCTTTAAAAGACTAGCCAATATCGCCACTAAAAATTCTCATAAAGTTGATGAAAGTCTTTTTGTTCAAGAAGCAGAAAGCAAACTTTACAAAGCTTTTCAAGAAAAAACTAAAGCCGACTCTTTACAAGAAAAACTTGAAAATCTTTTTGCGCTCAAGCCTTTTATTGATGAGTTTTTTAATCAAGTGATGATTAATGCTGAAGATAAAAAACTTAAAAATAATCGCCAAGCTTTGGTTTATGAAATTTATGCGGAGTTTTTAAAAATCGCCGATCTTAAAGAGTTAAGCCTATGAAAGCCTTATGGCTTTTTTTAAGCTTTACTCTTTGGCTTTTTGGAGCTCAAAATTTAGAACTCATCAAAGGTCAAGCTTTATTTTTGGAACTAGATAAGAAAGATTTTTTATCTTTGAAAAATAATGATAAAAATATTCCCACCTTTGCACATCCTAAAAATCAAGAAAAAATTCTAGCTATTTTTTCCTTACCTTACAAAAATCCCCCGCAAAATACAAAACTTATAGCATTTTATAAAGATAGAAAAGAAGAAATTTTCATAAAAACTTTAGAAGGTAATTATAAAAGTGAAAAATTGCAAGTTGAAAACAAAAAGATTTTTCCGCCAAAAACCGTACAAGAACGCATCGCTAAAGAACTAAAAGAAGCCAATGCGATTTATAGTTCTTATACTCCAAAAGCTTTATTTAACAGTGCTTTTAATATACCTTTAAATTCTTTTATCACAAGTGATTTTGGCAAAGCAAGAACTTTTAATGAAAAAGTAGCAAGTTATCATAGCGGAACGGATTTTAGAGCCGCCACAGGAACGCCTATTTATGCAGCCAACTCAGGCATAGTAAAAATTGCAAAAGATCGTTATTTCGCAGGAAATTCGGTAGTGATTGATCATGGTTTTGGAATTTATTCACAATACTATCATCTTTCTAAAATCGATGTTAAAGTAGGACAAAAGATAAAAAAAGGCGAACTTATAGGACTTAGCGGGGCTAGTGGTAGGGTAAGTGGGCCGCATTTGCATTTTGGAATTTTAGCTGGAGGCAAACAAGTTGATCCTTTGGATTTTGTATCCAAATTTAATGCTATTTTTCAATGAAATTTAGTGACTTTTTCCACGCTTGGCTACATGAAAGCTATTATAAAAATGCTGTAAGTATAGGAAAAAACGGAGATTTTTTTACTGCTGTGAGCGTAGGAAATCTTTTTGGCACACTTTTAGCCAAGCATTTTTTAAATTTAATAGATAAAAAAATTTTACAACCCCCTTTAGAACTTGTAGAAATAGGCACTAATGAAGGATATTTAAGTCGTGATTTTTTAGCCGCTTTGCTTGAATTAAGACCTGAAATTTTTTCTCAAATTTCTTTTTTCATCATAGAACCGCATGAAAAATTAAAAAATTTACAGAAAAAGACCTTAGAAGGAGTGGAATTTACTCACAAAAATAGTCTTAAAGAATGCCATTTTAAGAACGCTTTTTTCTTTTGCAATGAACTTTTTGATAGTTTTACTTGTGAACTTATAGATCATGATAAACTGGCATTTGTAGAAAATTTTAAACTTATTTTTAAAAATATGGATGAAAATTTGATCACAAAATGCAAAGCTTTAAATCTTACAAAAGGCGAACTCAGTTTAGAGCTTGAAAATTTTTTTAAAGATTTAGATCAAGCTTGCGAGAGATTTATATTTGCGGGATTTGACTATGGAACTTTGAATCCACAAAATTTTAGCTTAAGGATCTATCAAAAGCACGAAGTTTTTAGCCCTTTTGAAGTATCTTTAAAAGATTTTTTCGGCAAAAGCGATCTAACCTATAATGTTAATTTTACTCATCTTCAAAAACTCATCAAAGAATATGATTTTAAACCTTTAGCTTTTAAAAAACAAAGTCTTGCTTTCATGGATTTTGGTTTTGAAGATTTATTAGAATACACAAAAAATAAAAACATTAAAACTTACGAAAGTTTTTTATCTCAAGCTAAAATTTTATTTTTTAATTTTGATGAAAAATTTCATTTTTTCGAATTTCAAAAAAACTAAAATTTTATATTTTTCATACTTGCTAAACAAACTCCCTCCCTTAAACCCTCATCAATGACTAGAAGTTTATGTTTATCAAACAAAGCATAAAACAGCAAACAACCTGCACTCAAATAATTTTTTCTCATCGTGCCTACTTCTTTTATGGCCTTTTTTTCTTCCATATGAAAAAGTTTAATAGCATAGTTTAAAAAATCCTTATGGCAAAGTTTTTTACCATTTACTCTAGTTGCTTCATACTTTTCATAGCTTATATTTTGTTTTAATGCGCTAAGTGTAGTAGGAACTCCGGAATTTAAAACCACCGTTTTAGCCCCTAAAGAACGAAGTTCCTTTTTAATCATAGCCACCTCATCAAAAGCCATAAAAGCTAAATGCTTTAAATAGGGATTTACAATTAAAAAATGAATTTTAAGTTTTTTATCTTTAATATTGATGATAAATTTAGGATATTTTTTTATCAATTTTTTATAAGAAATACAAGATTTATAATAAGAATGGCAATTTTTTTCATAAAAACCAATAATACCAAAATCAAAACTTTTAAAACTTTTTCTAAAAGAAAGCTCACAAGAAGCCCCTCCTAAATCACAATACGCAAACTCTCCCCAAATTTTAAGCCTTCTTAAACCTGATTGCATACCTAAAACACTGATCTTAGCTTCACTTTTGGCATCTATAAGCTTAAAATCAATCCCAAATTCTTCTTTTAAATGGGCAAAAATTTCATTTGTATTACTTGCCTTTCTAAAAGCTGCAGTCGCTACAGCTCTTGCTTTGCTTAAATCTTGCTCTTTAGCTAAAATACTCAAAGCATTTTTTAATTTTTGTATGGCTTCTTTAGAAATTTCTCCACTTTGATTTAGATTTTTCGCTGCCCCAATAACAAATTCATATTCTTTTAATTTATTTAATTTTTCATCCATTTGTACTGCTCTTAAAGTATTCGAACCAAGATCTATACCTAACATGACTTTCCTTGTTTGATTTTATAGTATAATAGCAAAAAAGTTCTAAAGGAAAAATATGCTTTTAGGTGTAAATATCGATCATATCGCAGTGTTAAGACAAGCTAGAATGGTAAATGATCCTGATCTTTTAGAGGCTGCTTTTATAGCAGCTAAACACGGAGATCAAATCACTTTGCATGTAAGAGAAGATCGCCGTCATGCTCAGGATTTTGACTTGGAAAATATTGTAAAATTTTGTAAAAGCCCTATCAATTTAGAATGTGCTTTAAATGATGAAATTTTAAATTTAGCTCTTAAACTCAAACCCCACCGCGTTACTTTAGTGCCTGAAAAAAGAGAAGAGCTTACTACAGAAGGGGGACTTTGTTTAAATCATGCTAAATTAAAACAAAGCATAGAAAAACTTCAAAATGCAAACATTGAAGTTTCACTTTTTATCAATCCTAGTTTAGAAGATATAGAAAAATCAAAAATTTTAAAAGCCCAATTTATAGAGCTTCATACAGGACATTATGCGAATTTACACAACGCACTTTTTAGCAATATCTCTCATACTGCTTTTGCCTTAAAAGAACTCAATCAAGATAAAAAAACCCTACAAGCTCAATTTGAAAAAGAATTACAAAATTTAAAACTCTGTGCTAAAAAGGGCGTAGAACTTGGCTTAAAAGTAGCCGCAGGACATGGTTTAAATTACAAAAATGTAAAACCCGTAGTAAAAATTAAAGAAATTTGTGAGCTAAATATAGGACAAAGCATTGTAGCAAGATCTGTATTTACAGGACTTAAAAACGCTATTTTAGAAATGAAAGAACTTATAAAAGATGAAAAAACTAGCCATTAGCATAGGCGATATAAACGGCATAGGACTTGAAATTTTAGTGCGTTCTCATGAAGAACTAAGCAAAATCTGTACACCTTTTTATTTTATCCACGAAAGCTTGCTTAATACAGCTTCAAAACTTTTAAATTTAAAACTTTTTAATGCAAAAATCGTAGCTTTCAAAGATGGAAAAGACTATGAGTTTAATTTTATAAAAAAAGAAAATTCTCTTGAAATTTACTCTTTTTGCCTTCCTTTAGGCTTTAAAGTGGATGAAAATTTTGAAATCAAAGCCGGAGAAATAGATGCAAAAAGTGGACTTTATGGTTTTTTAAGTTTTAAGGCGGCAAGTTATTTTGTCTATGAAAAACACGCCCATGCCTTGCTTACTCTACCTATACACAAAAAAGCTTGGGAAAATGCAGGGCTTAAATACAAAGGACACACCGATGCTTTAAGGGATTTTTTTAAAAAAAATGCCATTATGATGTTAGGTTGTAAAGAACTTTTTGTAGGGCTTTTTAGCGAACATGTACCTTTAGCTAAGGTGGGTAAAAAAATCACTTTTAAAAATTTAAGCATCTTTTTAAAAGATTTTTACAAAGAAACGCATTTTAAAAAAATAGGACTTTTAGGTTTTAATCCTCACGCTGGAGATTATGGAGTTATAGGTGGAGAAGAAGAAAAGATCATGGAAAAAGCTATAGCCTTTGTCAATGCCTTTTTACACTCTAAAAAAGATGAAAAATTTTTCAAAAAAGCCTTAAAAGATGAAAATTTACAAAAAGAATTGCTTTTAAATTTTAAAGGCAAGGGCGTTTATCTACCCTATCCTTTAGTAGCTGATACTGCTTTTACTAAGGCTGGTTTAAAAAACTGCAATCGTTTAGTGGCTATGTATCACGATCTTGCTCTTGCTCCTTTAAAGGCCTTGTATTTTGATAAAAGCATCAATGTGAGTTTAAATTTACCTATCATACGCGTTAGTGTTGATCATGGCACGGCCTTTGATAAGGCCTATAAAAATGCTAAAATCAACACTAAAAGTTATTTTGAAGCAGCTAAATTTGCAATCAATTTAAGCCCTAAAGCTTAAATTTAACCCTAGAATCAATCAAATCTTCTTTAGCCAAGCTGTCTATAAAATCTTGCAAATCTTTATTGGTATTTAAACTTTGAGTGAGTAAATTTTCATATTTATCAACTTTATTTTTAAAAATTTGCTCTAAAACTTCTTTAGTCTTTATATCTTTTTTTGCTCTTTGCGTAAGCTCTAATAAAGCTTTAGCATAAGCTTCTTGCATGCAATCACTTGCATTGAGTAAAGGTAAAATAGGATTTTCCCCTGCTTTTGTATTTTGCATATTTTTTATACAAATTTTTCTTTCTTTAATCATCTTTTTTGAAATAGCTTTAAAATCTTTTTTTGTCTTTTTATCTGCTTTTTTTGAAATATTTTGATACAAACTACTATAAATGTTATCTACTAAAGCAAGTTTTTTATTCTCAAATTCATTACGCACGCCAATTTCATTACATATCATAAGCTCATCATCACTTTTGCCATCATCTTTCACCTTAAAACAATCAAAACTAGGTTTTACCTCATCTTTATAAATAAGCTCATCAAAACTCAAAGCCCCTAAACTCACCAAACTTAAACCGAGCAATAAAATAATTTTTTTCATTATTTACCTTTAAAATTTTTATTTTATTTTAACAAAAATATTTTGAATTTTTTAAGGAAATTAAGCCTTTATTTTATTATAATGCGTTTTTATTTTTATAAGGAAATTAAAATGCAAAATTACAAAAAAGCTCTTTTTGCACTAGCTCTTAGTGCTTTTTGTATGGGTGTAACCGAATTTGTCATGGCAGGAGTTTTGGTTGATGTTGAAGCGTATTTTAGCGTAGATGCAAAAACTGCGGGCTATCTTACAACCTTATATGCTATAGGTGTTGTTATAGGTGCTCCTCTTATTACTATACCTTTAAGTCGTTTTCACAGACATACACAACTTTTAATCAATCTTGGAATTTTTGCTTTAGCAAATTTCATTATCTTTTTTAGCCAAAATTTCTATCTTACAGCGTTTGCACGTTTTGTAGCAGGAACACAGCATGGGGTGTTTTTTGTCATTGCTACCTTAGCTGTAAGTGCTATAGTACCTAATGATAAAAAATCAAGTGCTCTAGCTATAATGGTCACAGGACTTACTGTAGCCTTGGTTACTGGAGTGCCACTTGGAACTTTCATAGGGCATTATTTTGGCTTTAAATTTATCTTTTTACTTATTTTTATCATTACAAGCCTAGCATTTTTTGGAGTATGGCATATGATGCCCAAAAATTTACATCCTAGCCCAACAAGTCTTAAAAATTTAATCCCTGCTTTTTCACATCAAAATTTGTTAAAAACTTATACTATAACCATTTGTAGTTGTGGGGCTCAATTCGTTCTTTATACTTATTTACAAAAATTACTTGTAGAAATAAGCGGTTTTAAAGTCCAAGATACAGCTTATATCTTGCTCTTATATGGAATTTGCGCAATTTGTGGGAATTTATGGGGCGGAAAAATAGTAGATAAAAAAGGTGCTATTTTTTCTTTGCGTCTTATTTTAAGCATACAAGTTCTAGTATTTTTAAGCGTATTTCTCACCATGCATTCTAAAATTTTAATCATTTTTAGCATAGCCTTGATAGGATTTTTTGCCTTTTCAACTATACCTGCGCTAAAAATGCTTAGCATTGCTAAAGCTAAACGCCATACTTATAAAGTCATAGACAGCACAGTAAGTGTAAATGAAGCAGCTTTTAATGTAGGCATAGCTTTAGCAAGTTTTTTAGGTGGGATTGTTTTAGCAGGATTGGGCATAGAATTTAATGCTTTATTTTCGGCACTTTTTGTAAGCCCTGCTTTGATTTTTGCCTTACTTTTTGCCAAAGATAAATTAAATTATAAAAAATTTCAAAGAAAAAGTTTAAAAAAGATATAAATTGGAATAGAAATTGCTTGTTTGTTTAATGTAAAGTTAAATAAAGGAGGAGAAAATGGTAGTAGATAATACTCAAAAAACATCAAATGTTATTTTTAGCACCACAACAAAGGTTAAAGAGAAAAATACTTCAGCAGATGAATTTCAAGCCACATTAAATGAAGTAAAAAACAAAGAAGAAAAGGAAAAAGAAAAAACAAGCTCAAGCAAATTTACTAATGAAGACATTGATCTTGGTGCTGTTAGAGAAGATTTTAGATCTTATGCTTGGCAAAAAATGAGAGAAGATCAATACAAAAAAAATGAGGAGACTTTGCTAAATAAGCTTTTTGCTACAATTGACGCAGGAAATGCCACAAACAATACAAAGGCTTAATATACAAATCAAAACTCAAACTACACAAACGAGAATTCCAATAATTCTCGTAAAATTTCTCATAACTCTGGATAAAATGAAAAATTTATTATTTCCTTTATATGAAGCAAATATAGAAAAATTGACCAATTTAATTTATCAAATTCTGTTATAATTTTGCTAAAAACAAAGGAAAATAATGATTTTTATTGATGCTTGCTTTAAAAAACCTACACCCTACACCCCTATTTGGATGATGCGTCAAGCAGGAAGATATTTGCCAGAATATATGGAAGTAAGAAAACAAGCGAGTGATTTTCTCTCTTTATGCAAAGACTATAAAAAAGCTTCTGAAGTTTCTTTGCAGCCTATTAATATTTTAGATGTAGATGCAGCAATCATTTTTTCAGATATCTTAGTTGTTCCTCTTGAAATGAGTATGAATTTACGCTTTGAAAAAGGAGAAGGGCCTATTTTTGATAATCCTATTTCAACCCTAGAAGACTTAGAAAAACTTGACGATCAAAATGCGCATAAAAAATTAAATTATGTCTATGATGCCTTAAAGCTTACAAGAGAAAAATTATCTCAAAACAAGGCTTTAATAGGATTTTGCGGAAGCCCTTGGACTATAGCTACCTATATGATAGAAGGAAGTGGAAGTAAAAATTATGCAAAGTGTAAAAAAATGCTTTATCAAAACCCAGAACTTTTACATAAAATTCTAAACAAACTAACTCAAGTTTTAAAACTTTATTTAGAAGAGCAAATTAAAGCAGGTGCTAATGCTATACAAATTTTTGATAGCTGGGCAAGTGCTTTAGAATACGATAAGTTTTTTGAATTCTCTTTTAATTATATGCTTGAAATTTCAAATTTTATTAAAAGCAAATACTCAAATATACCTGTAATTTTATTCCCTAAAGGCATTAGCGGTTATTTAGATAGAATCGATGGTAATTTTGATGTTTTTGGGGTTGATTGGAGCACTCCGCTTGATTTAGCATGTGATAAACTATCACACAAATACACTCTTCAAGGCAACATGGAGCCTTGCAGACTTTATGATAAAAATGCCATCAAAGAAGGAGTGGAAAAAATACTAAAAACCATGCAAAATAAAGCTCATATTTTCAACTTAGGACATGGGATCTTGCCTGATATTCCTGTTGAAAATGCAAAATATTTTATCAAGCTTGTACAAGAAAGTTCAGCTAAATGAAAATACTCTTTGGTCCTGTTAGCTCAAGGCGTTTTGGAAGATCTTTGGGTATAGATTTAAGCCCTAGTGAAAAACAATGCAATTTTGATTGTGTTTATTGTGAGCTTGATCCAAAAAAAGCCCAAGAAAAACAGGATGAAATTATCAGCATAGATAAAATTATCTCCGAAGTTAAAGCCATGCTTGAAAAAAATGTTGAATTTGATTTTCTTACCCTTACTGCCAACGGAGAGCCTAGTCTTTATCCTTATTTAAATGAGCTTATTTTGTCTTTACGCAGCATTGCTAAAGATAAAAAATTGCTTATTTTAAGCAATGGTACAGCTGTATTAGATGAAGACAAATTTAATGCTTTGCTAAAACTAGATGTGGTCAAATTTAGCCTAGATAGTGCAGTTGCTAAAACTTTTTATCGTATTGATAGAGCTTTAAAAAACATTGACTTAGAAAAAATGATAGAAAAAATGGCAGATTTTAGAGCTAGGTTTAATGGAGATTTGATTATGGAAATTCTAGTTGTTAAAGATCTTAATGACAACGAAGAAGAATTTAAAGCGCTCAATCAAGCTTTAAAAAAAATCATGCCTTTAAGAGTTGATCTAAGTACCATAGATAGACCTCCTGCTTATGCCGTTAAAAAAGTAAGCGAAGAAAAACTTTTAGAACTTTCCAAACTTATAGATTCTACTCCTGTACTCTTAGCCAAAAGGCATTATGAAGGTGAAAAACTAAGCTTCAATGAAGAAGAATTATTAAAAATGCTTCATTTACGCTCACAAAGCGAAATAGACATAGAAGCGAAATTTGATGAACAATCCAAAACTCTCTTAAATCAACTTATCAAAGAAAAAAAGGTAAAAATTCTCGATTTAGCTGGAGTTAAATTTTATAAAGTTTAGACCTTTGGTAAATACTTTCTAAGTAAAGTTATAAGATCATTTCTACTTACATCACTTAAAACTTCACTCACACAATCAAAATCCCTAACTTTTTCCTTTGAAAAAAAGATGATATGGCTTTGTGGATGCTGTTTTTTATAAGCACTTAGCAAATTTCTCATTTGCTCAAGATCAAATTTAATTAATTCATAATCAAGCAAAATCAAACGATAAGTCTCCTTGCTTAATTCTTGTTTTAATTGACTAAAAGAATTTATACATATATTTTTATCGCATTGTTTTTCTATTATATTGAAAAATAAGGTTGCATCAAAATCATTTTGTTTAAAAAGCAATACATTATTTTGATAAGGGGTTTTAAATTTTAAAGTGCAAACCTTATCAAGCTTGTTTTGCAAAATATTTTCAAGATCTTTTTTTTCAAAAGGTAAAGTTAAAAAATACTCATAATGTGTATTTTTATGCCGACCCATCACTATAAAATCATAGTTTTTCTTTACATTTTCATTTAAAATTTTATCCTTGATAAAAATCAAATGAAAGTCATTAACATCAAAACTTAAATTTTTAAAACAAGTACTTTCTATGCCAAAATACGAAAGTAAATTTGCAAGTAAAAAATTTTCAAGCTCATCATTATTAACTATAGCCACATTTGCTTCAAACTGCAAAACCTTTCCATGAGATGTCCCTATAATGCTTTTATGATGCTCTAAAGCCTCATTTAATTCTAATCTAATTTGATCTTTTTGAGAATTTAAGGCATTTAAAATCAAAGAATTAATTTCTTTATTATACCCTTCATTTAAGCAACGCATTGCATTAGATATATTTCCAAGCTGATATAAATTTTCTTCTAATAAATGCAAATATCTGTCTTTTTCATGGGATATTTTAGTTAAATTTTGACCCGTAGTTTCAAATTTTTCCTTTAACAAATCAAGCGCACTATCAACATCAATCTTTTTTTGAAAATTTAAAAAATCATTTTGCATGCAAAAAATTTTTTGATATATTTTGTTTATATTTCTATTTTGTCTAAAAGCAAAAATAAAAAGTGTTAAAGATAAAACAAAAATGCTAGAAAACATACCTATTTTCAGTTGTTCAGCAACACTATCAAGCTTTGAGATATCAATACTTAAATACGCTAAAATTAGATTAAAAATAAAAATTATCCCTGCTAATATCAAATCAATTTTCCTTTATCTTTTGTGCCGCTTTCTTGCCTACAAGCATTGCAAGATCTTTAAAATCAGCCTTATATATAGATTCAAAATTTCCATAATACGCTAAAAGTTTTTGTATAACCCCTGAACTAAGTCCTAAATTTACAAGCTTAGAACTATTCAAGTCCTGTTTTTTCTTAGTATTTTGATGAAAGCTGATAGCAAAACGGTGCGCTTCATCTCTTAATTTCTGTAAGAATTGTAGTTTTTTATCGTTAATACTTAAACTAAATTCTCCTTTTAAGGAATGAATTTTATCCTTAGCACCTCCTTTAGCCCTATGTGCTTTTGCATCGATCTTTTCTTTTGAAATAGCTAAAATATCGACATTTGCCCCACTACTTACAATAATTTCTTTAGCCAAATCAAGCAAAACCTTTCCTCCATCTATAAGCCATAAATCAGGAGGGGGTATTTTATCAAAGTCCAAAGCCCTACGCGTTAAGACTTCACGCATTTGATCATAATCATTTTTATGTTTTAAATGAAATTTTCGATATTTTGACTTATCCCAAGAATTTATTCTATAAGTTACCATAGCTCCAACATTTGCCACGCCTTGCAAATGAGAATTATCAAAAATTTCTATATTATTTGGTAAATTTTCAAGCTCAAAATAAGACTTTAATTCTTTTTGTATAGTAAAATCATGATTTTTTTGCTCTTTTTCTATATTTAAAAGGGCATTTTGAAAAGCCAAATCACAAATTTTTCTTTTTTCTCCTATTTTAGGGATTTTAATACTGATTTTTTTATCAAACCTTTGACTTAAAATTTTTTCTAAAAGTATTCTATCTTCAAATTCTTCATAAACATAAATAACATTTGCAAGTAAAGGAATATCCATGCTAAAATTTTCTAAAATCAGTTGCTTATAAATTTCATTTTTATCCCATTGTATATCATTTTTTATAGGAGTAATCTTAGAATTTGCACTGATAATTTTTCCATTTTGCACCACAAAACGTAAGGTTGAAAGCATGGAATTTTCAAAGGCTAAAGCAAATACTTCAAAATCTTCTAATTTTGCAATATCTATTTCAACCTTAACTTCCAAATCTTTAATCGTTGCAATCTGATCCCTTACTTTAGCTGCTTCTTCGTAATTTTCATTTTGCGCTAAAACAAGCATTTGTTTTTCTAAGTTTTTAAGCAAAACACTAGGATTTAAAAGTGCGTGCATAGCCTCATCTAAAATTTCAAGGTATTTTTCCCTGCTGATGCGTTTATCGCAAGGCGCAAGACAACGAGAAATTTGATAAAAAATACAAGGGGATTTACAACTTGCTTTTTGCTTTAAAGGATAGTATAAATAAAGCGCATCTAAAAGCTCTCTAGCGCCTTTAAAAAAAGGACCAAAATATTTGATTTTGCTTTTTTTTACCAATTTTCTAGTGATCTCAAAGCGTGGGAATTCTTCTTCAAAATCCACATAAATATAAGGATAAGTTTTATCATCTCTTAGTAAAATATTATATTTTGGATGCAGTTGTTTGATAAAAGAATTTTCTAAAATCAAAGCATCAGCCTCTGAATTAGTAGAGATAAATTCCAAATGCACTGTTTCTTCAATCATTTTTTGAATTCTTAAAGAATTTCTTGGACTTGCATGTAAATTTGGAGCAAAAGCAAAATAAGATTTGACACGATTTTTAAGATTTTTAGCCTTACCTACATATAAAAGCTTTCCTTCTTGATTGAAGTATTGATAAACTCCAGCACTATTGGGAAGAGTTTTTAGCTCATTTTCTAAATTCTCTTTAGTCAAGATTAGAACCTTTTTTTATAAGTTCTCTTAAATCTTCAAATTTCTTAAATAATTTTTCATCTTTAAAGCAATTTTTAAATTCACCCTTAGAAAGCTCCAAATAAGAATTTTTAGAGAGTTTTTCATCATTTTTGTTTTTATTTACTGCATAAGTGTATTTTTGGGAAAAGATTTTTATATCTTTTATATCAACAAATCCACTTAAAGGATATTTTTGTCCATATGCTTTTATGAGAAATTTAATATAAATTTTGCTATCATCATGATTTAATTCTTGATAAGCTGCTGGATGTAAGGTTATTATATTTAAAATATGATTTTTTACATAAATTTTAGCAATCAAACGTTGCTTAGCAAGCGGAAAAGAACTTAAAAAATCTTTGCAAAAAAATAAGGTTTTTAAAGGCTTATAATGAGGTTTATCCATCAATTCATTAATAACAGCACTAGCGTTTTTAGTCATCTTAATATTATTTCTTTTTCTCATAAGATGATTTTAGCATTTCTTTTCTTAATTTTCTTCTGTGCTTGCGGATATAAAGGCAACCCTCAATACACAAGCTATGAACAAAATGGTTCGGTAAAAACCATTAAAAAATACGAACAATTACATAGGTGGTAAATAATGAAAAAAGCAGATATTTTAGTTTTAGACTTTGGCTCTCAATACACTCAGCTTATAGCAAGACGCCTAAGGGAACAAGGAGTTTATGCAGAAATTTTACCTTTTAATGTAAGTTTAGCTGATATTAAGGCAAAAGAACCAAAAGGTATTATTTTAAGCGGAGGTCCAGCAAGCGTATATGCAACTGATGCGTATTTTTGCGATAAAGGCATATTTGACTTAGGTTTACCTATTCTTGGAATTTGTTATGGTATGCAGCTTATGGCGCATCATTACAAAGCTACAGTTGCACCTGCAGGACATAAAGAATACGGTAAAGCAAACATAGAAGTTAAAAAAGATAGCGCTTTATTTAAAAATCTTCCAAAAAAGCAAACTGTTTGGATGAGTCATTCTGATAAAGTAGAAAATTTACCTCAAGGTTTTGAAGTTTTAGCCACAAGTGAAAATAGCCCTTTTTGTGTTTTTGGAAATGAAGATAAGAAATTTTTTGCCTTACAATTTCACCCAGAAGTGCAACACAGTGAATTTGGCAAAAATATCTTAAAAAATTTTGCTAAATACGCTTGTAATTGTGAAAGTGTTTGGAATATGGGTTCTTTTGCAAAAACTCAAGCAGAAAAAATCCGTGAAGAAGTAGGCAGTGATAAAGTGCTTTGTGCTGTAAGTGGCGGAGTAGATAGTAGTGTAGTTGCTGCACTTTTAGCCAGTGCTATAAAAGAGCAAGTTATAGTAGTTTTTGTAGACAATGGACTTTTAAGGAGCGGAGAAAAAGAACAAGTTGAATTTATGTTTAAAAATACCTTAGGTATCGATCTTATCAGCATTGATGCAAGTGAAATTTTCTTAAGTCGCTTGGCTAATGTTAGAGATCCTGAGCAAAAAAGAAAAATCATAGGAAATACCTTTATAGAAGTTTTTGAAGAAGAAGCAAAAAAACATAAAGATGTAAAATATCTCGCTCAAGGAACACTTTATACTGATATCATAGAAAGTTCTGTTGTAGGTGCAAGCAAAACCATTAAAAGCCATCATAATGTAGGGGGCTTGCCTGAAAAAATGAATCTTAAACTCATAGAGCCTTTAAAAGAAATTTTTAAAGATGAAGTGCGTGCCCTAGGACTTGAGCTTGGACTTAGCAAAGAAGTAGTTTATCGCCATCCTTTCCCTGGACCAGGGCTTGCTATACGCATTATGGGAGAAGTAAATCGCCCTAGCTTAGAACTATTGCGCAAGACTGATGTAATTTTACTTGAAGAACTTAAAAGCACCGGCTGGTATGATAAAACTTGGCAAGCATTTTGCGTGCTTTTAAATGTTAAAAGCGTTGGGGTTATGGGGGATAACCGCACTTATGATAATGCAGTTTGTATACGCGTTGTAGATGCAAGTGATGGTATGACAGCTACTTTCTCGCATTTACCTTACGAAGTTTTAGAAAACATAAGTCGCCGTATCATCAATGAAGTAGAAGGTATAAACCGCGTTGTTTATGATATCTCAAGCAAACCACCTGCAACCATAGAATGGGAATGATCCATTTTTTCTAGCTCTTATTTTTATTATAAAATTTTTATAAAAATAAGGCTAGAATTTATTCAAGAAATTTCAAGGAAGAAATATGCATGGAAAAATAGCTATTTATATGGATTCTACAGGACGTGGAACCGTTACAAACTCAGCAAATACCTTTTTTGACTTCAATCGCCAAATTTGGAATGATAAAAAAAGTATGCCAAGTGTTGGCATGCTTGTGGAATTTAGAACTCTTTCTAGCGAAAAAAAAGCAGAAGACGGCAAGCCCGTTCAAACAAGCAAAACCATAACGGGTATAAAACCTTCAAAATTTCAAGAATTTAAAGAAGGGGATTTTATCACTGAGCATGATTTTTGGAAAACTGATAATGATGATGAATTAGAAGACTTGCAAAACTCAAGAAGAAGTACTTATATAACAGAACTCTATAGAACAACAGACTTTGACAGTATAGAAAAAATTCCTCTTTCTTTTACTATACCTCAAGCTATACAAAAATATTTTGCCCATGAAATTTTATCCGTAGAAACGCTTCAAGCCAATCTACAAGATGAAAAGGAAATTCCTTGCATACTTGATTATCTTATACTTAAAAGATTTTTATTTAAAGCTTATGATACTTTAATTTTTATGGATAATAGCATAGACCAAACCCAATTTAGCGCGTTAAAAAGCATCATGATGCATTTAGAGAATTCATATAAGCAAATGATAGCTGATCAAAAACCAAATATCACTAAAATTTTTAACGAAACTTTTTTATCTTTGCAGTGTCATTACCAAGCTTTAGTAGCCACCATAGATACAAGAAAAAATCGTCTAGCCTCACTTGAAGCACAAATGAAAACTTTGCAATCTGAAATAAATCTTAAAAGCAATGCGGCCAATACAGACCCTGAAAAACTTAAAGCAAGACAAGAAAGATTGGCTAAACTACAAAAAGAAGCAGAATACTACAGAACAACACTAAAAAGACTTGATGCTATAAGGGAGGATTTTTATAAGAAAAATTACAATATTTTCGAAAATGCTTTTAAACTTTCACGAGAAAAGCTCTTTAAAAAAATTGTCACAGGTTTAAATCTATGCGCAACCATAATGGATGTTAAAATTTGGCACTTATCTTTAAAATCATCAGGGGTTAAAAATTCTTATTTTACCATGAGCAATATAGAAAATTCTTTCTGTTCTCTTTCTTTTGCAGAACATTACTTAAGTCGCTTAAATAAATCCGCTCTAAATCCTTTTGATCAAAAACTTTTAGTGTATATTCAAAAAATTACAAAAGAACAAAGAAAAAAATTTTTAGTTGTCACATCGGATTTAGATTTATTATGCAAATTAAAAATTGAAAACTTTTCACAAAATCCATATTATTTAGTAAAATACGCACCTAAAAAAGTGAATTATCAGTCTTTAATGCGTGATAACACCTTTGATATAGTCTATATTGATGAAAAACATGTTTGGGAAAATGTTGCCGATATTATTTTACAAGGAAAGCATTTTGACAAATCAGGAAAAACCAAATTTAAACTGATTTAAGACATAGAAATTTAAGCTAAATTAAGTTATAATTTCCTTGCCTAAACAGTTTGTGGTATTTAAAGTGATCCAACACATTTTTATTAACTGCGATTGTGTGATTTACCGTGTTCTGTGGCATCGTTTGAGCTTTGAAAAAAGCGAGAAGTTGCAGCCTTTAAAAATTACCTAGCGGTTTTCTTTGACTTTTTGGGGTCAATCTTTGTTAAACGGCTGTTTGGGTTTAAAAGGAGATATAAATGAAAATAATGATTTTGGGTAGTGGCGCAAGAGAATATTCTATTGCTTTAGCCTTAAGAAGAGTAGACAAAAATTTAGAGTTTTATTTTGCTCCTGGAAATGGCGCTACCGAAAGTCTTGGAACAAATTTAAACCTAAAAGATCCAGTAGTTTTAGCAACCTATGCGAAAGAAAAAGGTTTTGATCTTTGTATAGTAGGAAGTGAAAGTTTTTTAGCTGAAGGTGTTGTAGATATTTTTAAACAACAAGGACTTGCTATTTTTGGGCCAAGTAAAGCTGCTGCAATGCTTGAAACCTCAAAATCTTTTATGAAAAGCTTTCTTAAAAAATACCGTATCAAAACAGCCAAATTTTTAAACACAAATGATATTGAAAAAGCAAAAAATTTTATACATAGTTTAACCCCTCCTATAGTAGTAAAAGCCGATGGACTTTGTGCAGGAAAAGGTGTTATCATAGCTAAGACTCATGAAGAAGCTATAGAAGAAACAGCTAAAATGCTGAGCGGAGAAAGCTTTGGAGATGCTGGAAAACTCGTTGTAATTGAAGAATTTTTAGATGGTTATGAATTAAGCATTTTTGCAGTATGTGATGGCAATGATTTTGTTTTACTTCCTGTAGCACAAGATCACAAAAAATTACTCGATAATGATCAAGGGCCAAATACTGGCGGAATGGGTGCTTACGCTCCTAGCTCTTTAGCGAATGAAAGCTTGCTTAGAAAAGTTCAAAAAGATATTATTTTACCGACTTTAGCAGGCATGAAAAAAGAAGGAGCGGAATTTTGTGGTGTTTTATTTATAGGTGCTATGATCGTTGGAAATAAACCTTATGTATTAGAATTTAATGTTCGCTTTGGCGATCCTGAATGTGAAGTTTTAATGCCTTTAATCGAAAATCCTTTGGAGCTTATTTTAGCTGCTACTCAAAGACGCTTAAGACACACAAAAATCAAAATCAAAAAAGAATTTGCAGTAGGGGTTGTATGCGCGAGTGAAAACTATCCTTACAAAAGTTCACCAAAAAGTGAAATTACTGTAAATAACATTCCTGAAAACTCTCATATCTCTTATGCTGGAGTAAGCCTAGAAGATGGCAAATTAATGGCTGATGGTGGAAGAGTTTTGGTTTGCGTTGGCACAGGAAAAAGTATAGAAGAAGCGCAAAAAAATGCTTATAAACTTTGTGATAATGTAAATTTCAAAGGAAAGCAATACAGAAAAGACATCGCTCATCAGGTTCTTAAATGAAAGAAAATTTACAAGACCGCTTAGAGCGTGAAAATCTAAAAATAGCAAGTTTTGGAAAAAGAGTTCTAGCTTTTTTAATCGATGATATGATTATTTCTTTGATTGTGTTTATCATTTTTTATGATCGTCTAATCCAAGCAAAAGATTTATTTGAAACAACTCAAATTATAGGAAATTTTTATCTTGGCTTCATCTTGCTTCATTTTAGTTATCAAGCAATTTTTACTTATCTTTATGGGGCAAGTTTGGGAAAAATATTATGCAAAATTATCATCTTGGATGAAAATCTTCTTGACAAACCCAATCTCATCCAAAGTTGCATCAGATCTGCCATAAGACAGGTTAGTGCTATGGCATTTATGCTTGGATTTGCTTGGGCTTTAAGTAATGATTTGCGCAAAGCTTGGGAGGATTATCTAGCAAGGACAATAGTAGTCGATGTGGCGTAAATTTTCCTTATTGCTAGGAACTAGCATAGCTTTAAGTGCAGCACAAGTTGATATTTACGCTCTTGATGCAAAAAAAGAAGGTGATATTCTTACTGCAAACAATGATGTTATTATTTTTTCTGATTTTTATTTCATCACTGCCAATAAAGCAATTTACAATGAAAAAACCGGAGATGTTGAGCTTTTTGGCGATGTTAACATCCTAAGGGGACAAAACGAAAGATCACATTCTGATTATGCTAAAATCAACCTAAATTCCAATCAAGCCGATTTTAGTAATTTTTTCTTTTCCAATAACAATCTTGAAGTATGGTTTCAAAGCAAAACAAGCCATCTAAATGATAAAGTCTTTGAAAGTAAAATTTCAGCAGTTTCAAGCTGCAATGTTGAAGACCCTGATTGGGAAATTCGTTTTTCAAAAGGCTGGCTTAACCGGGAAACCAATTTTGTTCATCTTTACAATGCAAGATTATATGTTAAAAATACCCCGGTTTTTTATCTACCTTATTTTGGATTTAGCGCTGATACTCATAGACAAAGCGGGCTTTTAATCCCAAAAATCGTTTTAAAAAGTAGCGAAGGCTTATACTATGAACAACCTATTTATATTGCCACTCAAGAAAATTGGGATTTAGAACTTGATCCACAAATTCGAACAAACCGTGGTTTTGGACTTTATTCTACTTTAAGATTTCTTGATTCTCCATATTCAACAGGAGAATTAAATTTTGGTGCTTTTAGGGAAAATAGCTCCTATTTTCACGATGAAAATTTGAAAAACAAAACCCACTATGGAATAGAACTAAAATACTCAAGAGATGATTTAATCAAATCTTTACTCAGTGATAATTTCCAAGAAGGCCTATGGATAGATGCAACCTATCTCAACGATGTGGATTATTTAAATTTAGGAAGTAGGGATTATCGAGATCTTAACTCGCTTGTAACCTCCAAAATCAATTATTTTTTAGCTGATGAAAACAATTTTTACGGAGCTTATGCAAGATATTATATCGACACATCTAAACTTAGCAACAATACAACCTTACAAGAATATCCAAGCTTTCAATATCATAGATTTTTAAATAACCTTTTTGATGAACGCTTGCGTTATTCATTTGATGCTTCATTTCATAATTTTTACCGACCTGCTGGTTCTTATGCAAATGAGCTAAATTTAGACTTGCCTATCTCATATCACAACGCTTTTTTTGGAGACTTTTTACACTTTACTTTTACAGAAAGATTTTATGCTTCTTTTGTAAATTATAGTAACGATCCCGAAAGAAACCATGAGCATTATTTCAGAAACACTCATGATTTTAATCTCTACACCGATCTTTCAAAAGCTTATGAAAATTTCTTTCATACTTTAAATTTAGGGGTGAATTACATTTTACCAGGAGCAAAATCAGGTAAAATCACGCAAGATTATCTTGAAGAATACGACAAAGAAAACGAACATACAAGTCTTTATGCTGTGCAATATTTCTATAACAACGAAGGACAAAAAAAACTCAAACACAGAATTTCACTTGACTATCTCAATAAACAAAATAAATTCTATGAACTTGAAAATCTTTTAACTTATTATTTTAATGCAAACATCAATCTCAACAGCGAAGTGCTTTACTCTTATGAACAAAGTCGCTTTACCAATGTCATCAGCCAAATAGAAGTCAATACAAATTCAAAATTTAATTGGATGTTTTCTCATGCTTATCAAAACGATGAGTATGGAAAATATAGCTTTATTGGCACAAGAGCAAATTATATTACCACACCTAATTACAATTTATTTGGTGGAATTTGGTTTGATACTCAAAGAGCTCATGCAAACATGTGGGAACTTGGCTATACCTACCAAAGAAAATGTTGGAACTATTCTTTAATGTATAGAGAAAGAATCGATCCACAACTCACAAGTGGTGGTATCACAGCTAAAAATCAAAGCGGAGTTTATTTTATTTTCAACTTCTATCCTTTAGGAGGAGTAAAATACGATTTCTCTTTAGCAGAAAGTGAAAACAAAATTTAAAAAGGATGAAATTTGCTAAATATTTTAAAAAATTTTACGAATTTATTATCTGGTAAAAAAGGAAAAATAATGCAATACAGCATAGAAATTAACAAAAATACAGAAATATTTGATATAGATAAAGTCGCCAAACAAGCTGCTGGTGCTGTTTTAATGAGACAAGGCAAAAGCGTTGTTCTAGCTACAGTTGCAAGAGAAGAAAAACAAGTTGAAGAAGATTTTTTACCTCTAACCGTTCAATACATCGAAAAAGCTTATGCCGCAGGAAAAATCCCTGGTGGCTATGTTAAAAGAGAAACCAAGCCAAGCGATGCAGAAACCTTAACAGCACGCATCATTGATAGAAGCTTACGCCCTCTTTTTCCAAAAGGCTATGCTTATCCAACTCAAATCGTTGTGATGGTTCTCTCAGCTGATCCTAAGGTAGATTTGCAAGTAATGAGCTTAAATGCCGCAAGCGTGGCACTTTATCTTAGTGATATACCTATGAAAGCTCCAGTGTGCGGTGTTCGCATAGGAAAGATAGATGGAAATTTCATACTCAATCCAAACAATGAAGAGCTTCAAAATAGCACTCTAGATCTCTATGTAGCAGGTGTAAAAGATGAGCTTTTGATGATAGAAATGAGAGCCTTACCCGATCAAAAAGAAAATGAAATCTTTATCGAAGCTCCTTATGCTGATGTTTTAACTCAAACCACTTCACAAAATATGAATGAACTTAGCGAAGATGAAATTTTAGAAGCTCTAAATTTAGCTCAAAAAGCTATATTAAATGGTTCAAATGCTTATGAAGAAGCCTTTAGCAAACACAAAAAAAATTCTCAAATCGAACTAAAAAATGAGATTGAACATCCTGAAATTTTAGCTTTTATAGAAAATAATTTCCAAAAACAAATCAAAGAAGCCATCAACCAAATGGCAAAAAGCGAAAGAGCAAGCGAACTAAATAAAATCGCTAAAGAAATTTTAAATCTTGAAATCGCTAAAGACTGGAGCGAAGAAAGTATCTTAAATACCTTAGCTAAAGTCAAACGCAAACTTATTCGTGAACAAATTTTAAATGAAGGCAAAAGAGCTGATGGTAGAAGTTTAAACGAGGTGCGTCCTATCAGTATAGAAACCAATCTCTTGCCAAACGCTCATGGCTCTTGTCTTTTCACTCGTGGACAAACTCAAGCTCTAGTGGTTGCAACCTTAGGCGGAGAAAACGATGCTCAAATGATAGACTTGCTTACAGAAAAAAATCCTATAAGCGAACGCTTTATGGTAAATTATAATTTTCCAGGTTTTTCAGTAGGCGAAGCAAGTCCTATCAAAGCTCCAGGAAGAAGAGAGCTAGGACATGGAAATTTAGCCAAAAGAGCACTTTATCCAAGCATAGATGAAAACTATCCTTATGTAATCCGCTTAGTCAGTGAAATTTTAGAAAGCAATGGCTCAAGTTCTATGGCAACGGTTTGTGGCGGATCTTTAGCCTTAAAAGCAGCAGGAGTGCCAAGCTTGAAACTTGTTGCAGGAGTAGCTATGGGACTTATCTTTGAAGATAGCAAATTTGCTGTTTTAACAGATATCATGGGACTTGAAGATCATGATGGGGATATGGACTTTAAAGTAGCAGGAAGCAAAGACGGCGTTACTGCTCTTCAAATGGATATAAAACTAGGCGGAATCGATCAAGAAACACTAAAACAAGCTTTATACCAAGCCAAAGAAGGAAGAATTCACATCCTAAATATCATGGAAGAAGCCGCCAAAGAAATCGTAGTCAATGAAGAAGTTTTACCTAAACTTGAGCTTTTTAGCGTTGATCCTTCAAAAATCGTTGATATCATAGGGCAAGCTGGAAAAACCATCAAAGAAATCATAGAAAAATTTGGCGTTTCTATAGACTTAGATCGCGAAAAAGGTGAAGTAAAAATAGCAGGTAATCAAAACGAGCAAATCAAAGCCGCAAAAGACTACATCATAAACATCACAAGCTCTCAAAAAGGAACTAAAAAAGGCTCTAAAGACAAAGATATATCAGACTTTGAACTTGGGCAAGAATTTCAAGGTATTGTTAAAAAAATCGCTCCTTTTGGAGCCTTTGTGGAACTTAAAAATGGTGTTGATGGTTTATTGCATAGTTCAAAAAGCAAGCATCTTAATTTAAGCGAAAACCAAAGCTTAAAAGTTAAAATCAGCGAAATTAAAAACGGAAAAATTTCTGTGGATTTGTGCGAGTGAGTGAATTTCTAACTCATCCTTTTGAGCCTTTTTTTGACAAGGATTCTAAAATCTTAATTTTGGGCTCTTTTCCTTCTATCAAATCAAGACAAGACGGCTTTTATTATCAACACCCAAGAAATCGTTTTTGGCCTATACTAGAAACACTTTTTGATGTAAAATTAGAAAATATCACAGAACAACAAGTCTTTTTAAGAAAAAAACATATCGCTCTTTGGGATGTACTTCAAAGTTGCAAGATAAAAAATTCAGATGATAAAACCATAAGCTATGCAAAAGCCAATGATTTAAACCTGATCCTTTCTCAAGCCAAAATCCAAGCCATTTTTACCACCGGACAAAGTGCTTATAAATTTTTTACTAAATTTCACTCTCATTTAAAAGCCATAGCCCTACCCTCAACTTCTCCTGCAAATTTAAATTTTTCTTTTGAACAGCTTTTACAAAACTATGAAATAATCAAAAAATTTACAAAATAACAAACTAAGCATCACTCAAGCAAGAAAAGAAAAAGCTAGTTTACATCTAGCTTTTGTGTGTTATCTTTAAATTCAAATTCTACTCTCTTAGCCCCAAAACCTTTAGCAATAGCTTCTAAAGTATCCTTAGCACTTTTATGAATTTTGCTTTCTAAATTTTGGATAAGATTTAAAGACAAGTCTTTAACCTCATCTTTGGCTTCTTTTATGAGTTTGTTTTTATCACTTTCGCTAAAATTAATTCCCGTACTATTGATAGAATCAGGCAGTAAAAAAGGTAAAAATTTAGCATTTTTTTCATCATAAAATTTCATATCTATGATGCTGTGTTTGTATCTACACTCTGGCATGATGATCTTATAAGCATCGTCCCCTAAAGGCAAAATATCAAAGTTTTTATCCCTTAAATCATACAAGAAAGTGATCTCAAATTCAAAAATCAAAGCAATCTGTCTTTCACTCAAAGACCATCCTAAAAGATTTTTCCAAATTCCATTAAAAGCACTATCTTTTTTAGTGACAATCTCTTTGCTAAAAACCTGAAAAACACTTAATTCTCCTATGGATTTAAGCTGCATGATATCGCTAAAACTTTGCGTGCTTTTTTCTTCTATTTTAGGGCTTTTGTACTGCCTAAAAAGCACTATAAATAAAAGCACAAGCAAAATCATCACTAAAACAAATAAAATCATTTCCATTTTAAACCTTTCTAAATTTATAAACCTTGATTTGAAAAGATATATTTTTTCTCAAACGCTAAGAAAATAAAAGCATTAATGATAAAAATCAAACACACAAAAGTAAAAACAAATTCCACGCTAAAATGCGAAGCCATAAGCCCTCCACCAAAAGCACCACAAAAATTTCCCAAAAATTGACAAGTTTGATTAAAACCAAAAATCACACTTAAATTTTTAGCACTCACGCTTTTTTTAAGCAAGGCATTCACACAAGGCAAAAGCCCTCCAAGCCCTATACCTATAAGCAAACGTACGAAAATAAGCATATAAACATTACTTGCTACAGCCTGCAAATAAAAGCAAATTCCACAAAATATCAAAGCTCCAAAAATAATCTTACTAGGCCCTATCTTATCAGCGATTTTTCCAAGTTTTGGTGCGAAAAAAAGATTGCTAATCCCACTTGCAGCCACCACTATACCCGCCCAAAGAGCTAAAGTTCCACCTTGATGAATTTGCTCAACATAAATACTTAAAATCGGCATCACTCCAAAAGTACCAAATTGTATCACAAAAGTAGTGATAAAAAGAACGATGATAAGGGTTTTGTTTTCTTTTACTTTTTGAGTATTTTTCTTCGCCTCTTTTTGAATTTTTCTCCCATAGATGAAAAAATAAATCGTCACAAAAGAACAAGCGATCAAAAAAGCCACCACATCAAAAACCGCACTAATGCTAAAAAATTCAGCCACAAAGCCACCAAACAAAGGCCCAAGTAAACTTCCACTTATAGAAGCCGTAGAAAGAGTTCCTAAAGCATAAGCCACTTTTTCTTTAGGCGCTATCACGGCGATAAACACAACAGCAGCAGAAGTAAAACCTGAAATTATCCCTGTTAAACCCCGTACAAAAACCACTTCTAAAGCACTATGAGCAAAGCTAAGCCATAAGGTTAAAACGGACATTCCAAAACTTGCACGAAGAAGCATATTTTTATAACCATACTTTGCACCCAAAAAAGCCCACAAAGGTGAAAAAACAGCCATAAAAAGCGGAGTGATCCCAAAAGCAAGTCCTGAATAAAACGCTATCTCGCTCGTATCAACATGTCCTAGTTCTTTGATATAAAAAGGCAAAATCGGAGCGATTTGACTAAGCCCCATACTTGTGGTAAAAACACCAAACCAACACACAAGCAAAGTTCTATTGAAATTTTCCATGGATTTATTGTATGATATTTTTTATAATTTTTAATTAAAACTCAAGGATAAAAATGAAAAAAATACTCTTTATATGCTTAGGCAATATATGCCGTTCGCCTATGGCAGAATTTATCATGAAAGATCTTGTCAAAAAAGCAAATTTAGAAAAAGAATTTTTTATAAACAGTGCTGGAACTTCAGGAGAACACGATGGAGAAGGTATGCACTATGGCACCAAAAACAAGCTTGCTCAACTTAACATAGAACACAAAAACTTCACAAGCAAAAAACTCACTCAAAAGCTTTGCGATGAAAGCGATTTTTTAATCACCATGGACAATTCTAACTTCAAAAATGTTTTAAAAAACTTCACCAACACCCAAAACAAAGTTTTAAAAATCACTGATTTTAGTCCTAGTCTAAACTACGATGAAGTTCCTGATCCTTGGTATAGTGGGAATTTTGATGAAGCTTATAAAATTTTATCCCTAGCTTGTAAAAATTTACTTGTTTTTTTATCAAAATAATTTAAAACAACTATATATTACTTCTCGTTTACTTTTTAGGCTTATACTTCTAAACGAACCGAAAAACATTCATAAGAAAAACTCCTTAAAATTACACGCCTAGCTTAAATCCCTTTAGCTAGGCTTTTCTTTAGATGTTTTTATCCTTCGGATTTAAAATTTTTACTATTTTAAGTGCTTCTTAAGAAAAAACTCCAAATTTATGTGCTACAATTACATCGTTTTATTAATTTTTGACAAGGAGAATTCTCATGAAACTAGTTAAACTTAGTTTAGTTGCAGCTCTTGCTGCAGGTGCTTTTTCAGCAGCTAACGCTACTCCACTTGAAGAAGCGATCAAAGATGTTGATGTATCAGGTGTATTAAGATACAGATACGATACAGGTAATTTTGATAAAAATTTCGTTAACAACTCAAATTTAAACAACAGCAAACAAGATCACAAATATAGAGCACAAGTTAACTTCAGTGCTGCTATAGCTGATAACTTCAAAGCTTTTGTTCAATTTGACTATAATGCTGCTGATGGTGGTTATGGTGCTAATGGAATAAAAAATGATCAAAAAGGACTTTTTGTTCGTCAATTATACTTAACTTATACAAATGAAGATGTTGCTACAAGCGTAATCGCTGGTAAACAACAACTAAACACTATCTGGACTGACAATGGAGTTGATGGTTTAGTAGGAACAGGTATCAAAGTAGTAAACAACAGCATCGATGGTTTAACTCTAGCTGCTTTTGCCGTAGATAGCTTCATGGCTGCAGAGCAAGGTGCAGATTTATTAGGACATAGTAATACTTCAACAGCAACACCAAATCAAGTTCCTTTTAAAGTAGATTCAGTAGGAAATCTTTACGGTGCTGCTGCTGTAGGTTCTTATGATCTTGCTGGCGGACAATTCAACCCACAATTATGGTTAGCATACTGGGATCAAGTAGCATTCTTTTATGCTGTAGATGCAGCTTATAGCACAACTATCTTTGATGGAATCAACTGGACACTTGAAGGTGCTTACTTAGGAAATAGCCTTGATAGCGAACTTGATGATAAAGCACATGCTAATGGCAATTTATTTGCTTTAAAAGGTAGCATTGAAGTAAATGGTTGGGATGCTAGCCTTGGTGGTTTATACTACGGTGATAAAGAAAAAGCTTCTACAGTTGTAATCGAAGATCAAGGTAATCTTGGCTCTTTACTTGCAGGTGAGGAAATTTTCTATACTACTGGTTCAAGACTAAATGGTGACACTGGTAGAAATATCTTCGGTTATGTAACTGGTGGATATACTTTCAACGAAACAGTTCGCGTTGGTGCTGACTTCGTATATGGTGGAACAAAAACAGAAGCTGTTAATCATTTAGGTGGTGGTAAAAAGCTTGAAGCTGTTGCAAGAGTAGATTACAAATACTCTCCAAAACTTAACTTCTCAGCGTTCTATTCTTATGTGAACCTAGATGAAGGTGTAAACACTAAAGAAAGTGCTGATCATAGCACTGTAAGACTTCAAGCTCTTTACAAATTCTAAGAAGTTTTTAAGTTAACTTTAAGGCGGGGTTTTGCTCCGCTTTTTTTATGCCTGATTTTTAAAACTTAAATTTATATAAAAAAAGATTTTCCCAAGCTAAAAAGCTTTAGGAAAATTAGGACTTAAACCAATTAGCTATTTTTTCAAAAAGCCCTTTTTGCTCTTGATGCATACCATCTTTGATACCAAAACTTTCACTTAGTCTTTCTAAAAGTTCTTTTTGTTCATCGTTTAAAGAAGTTGGAAATTTGATAGAAATTTGAACGATTTGATTTCCTATGCGAGAACTATGAACATCTTTTACCCCTTCTTTTTCAAGAACAAATCTTTGCCCATCTTTAGCACCCTTTGGCAAATTTAAACTTGCTTCACCGCGTATGGTAGGTACTTTTATACTCTCTCCTAAGATAGCTTGAGTAAAAAACACTGGAAATTCTATATATATATCATCATCATCTCTGATAAAAGTATCATCTTCGGCAGCAATGATCTTAACATACATATCCCCTCTAGTGCCATTTTTTAAGATATTGCCTTTAGCATTGACACGAAGTTTCATACCTGTATCTACACCTTCTGGGATATTAAGTTCTACACTATCTTTGCTTTCATTATAACCTAAACCTTTACAATCGCTACATTTTTCACTAGCTTTTTCTCCACTTCCTTGACAATCAGGACAAGTTTGTGCAAAAGTGATAAAACCTTGAGAAATTCCAACTTGTCCTCTACCTTGACACTTTGGACAAGTTTGAAGTTTTCCATCTTTAGCCCCTGTTCCATTGCAAGTTTTGCAAGAACATTTATAAGTAAAGTCTATATTTTTCTTGCAACCAAAAACCGCTTCTTTAAAACTTAATTTTAAATTAACGATAAAATCGGAAGGGATTTTCTCATCATTTGAACTCTTTCTACGACGCGATGATGAGCCAAAGCCTTCTCCAAAAAAACTAGAAAATATATCTCCTAAATCCTCAAAACCACCAAAACCTGAGCTATTAGAACCAAATCTACCGCCTTTTAAAGCATCTTTTCCATATCTATCATAAATAGCTCGCTTTTCATCATTACTTAAAACCTCATAGGCTTCATTAACAAGCTTAAATTTCTCTTCTGCTTCTTTATCGCCTTGGTTTCTATCGGGATGGTATTTTAAAGCCATTTTTCTATAGGCTTTTTTTATGGTTTCTTTATCAGCACTTTGCGTGATTTCAAGAATTTCATAATAACTTATTTCCACATTATTCCTTTAAAAAATTTAAAATTTTGCTAGAATTTTAATCTTAAAAATTCAAAAATCTAATTTTAGCAAAAATAAAATCAATAATTTATCAAATTTTAAATAAAATTATGCAAATATTATAAATCTTAGATAAAATTTAAAGGATACTAAAATGATTAATGTGTTGATGATAGAAGATGATCCTGATTTTGCGCAATTATTATCTGAGTATTTAGCGCAGTTTAATATTAAAATCACAAATTTTGAAAATCCTAAAAGCGCCTTAAATGTAGGCGTTCAAGGCTATGATTGCCTAATCTTGGATTTAACTTTACCAGGAATTGATGGTCTTGAAGTTTGTAGAGAAATCAGACAAAAAAGCAATATTCCCATTATTATCTCATCAGCTAGAGGCGACTTAAGCGATAAGGTTGTAGGGCTTCAAATTGGTGCTGATGATTACCTACCAAAGCCTTACGATCCAAAAGAAATGTATGCAAGGATTATGAGTCTTATTCGTCGCACAAAAAGAGTTGAACACGCAAATAATGAAAATATTAATTCTGCTTTCAAAATCGATGAGAGAAGGCATGAGATCACCTATGAAGATAAGGTTTTAACACTTACTCCTGCTGAGTTTGAAATTTTAGAATACCTTATCCAGCAGCACGGATATAGCGTTTCAAGAGAACAGCTTGTAAGTCGCTGTAAAAATCTAAAAGATAAAGATTCTAAAAGTCTTGATGTTATCATTGGTCGATTAAGAGTAAAAATAGGAGATAGTTCAAAATCTCCAAAACATATTTTTTCTGTTAGAGGTATAGGATATAAACTAATAGGATGACAAAAAATTATTCTATTTATACCAAGCTAATTATTTTATTTGTTGTTACTTTTTTCTTAGTTTGTGTGCTTTTTATCGTTCTTTTGAAAATAGAAGGAAGTGCTTACAACGAAGAAGAAAGTTTAAAACAAGAAAATCTTATAAAAAATTTACTCATCTCCTATGAAAACACTTCAGGTGCTAAAATAGGATCCTATCTTGAAAATAGCGGTTTTAATACTATACAAAATCCCTATCTTGTAAAAAGCATAAGAAATAATGGACAATCACTTTTTAAAGCAAATGGAGAATTTTGCACCCTTTCTTCTTTAAAATATCATAGCAATCTTTATTTTGATGTTCAATGTAAAGATTTTGATGGCTTATATGAAGAAAATACTAGCGATAGAGTTTATAATCTTTTATTAATAGGATTTTTTTCTTTTTCTTTGTTGGTTGTTTTTATGTATTTTTCGGTATTAAAATCTTTAGAACCTTTAAAAAAATTAAGAAGGCAAGTTGCTAAAGTTGCAAATGGGGAGCAACCTGATTTTTTAGATTATCAAGAAGATGAAGTAGGAAAAATCGCCTTTGAATTTCAAAAAGCTTTTAAAAAAAATCAAGAATTAATCCAATCAAGACAACTTTTCCTAAGAACAATTATGCATGAGTTAAAAACCCCTATAGGAAAAGGGAGAATTATTTCTGAAATGATCAAAGAAGACAGACAAAAAGAAAGACTTATCGCTATATTTTTACGTATGGATTCTTTGATCAATGAATTTGCCAAAATCGAAAATTTATTTTCAAAAAACTACAACTTACACTTTAAACCTAGTCGTTTTAGCACTATACTTGAGGAAGCTAAAGAACACCTTATGAGAGATGATTTTAATAAAGTTGTAAAAGTCGATATCAGAGATGATGCTTTAATCAATGTTGATATGGAAATTTTCTCTGTAATTTTAAAAAATCTTATCGATAATGCCTTAAAATACTCAAACAATGGCACTTGTGAGCTTTTTTGTTGTAAAGAATGTTTTACCATTAAAAATCCAGGCAAGCCTTTAGCAGAGCCTATAGAACATTATCTTGAAGCTTTCGCAAGAGAAAAACACAATCAGGTCAAAGGTATGGGACTAGGACTTTATATAGTTTCAGAGGTATGTAAACTGCATAATTTTGATTTGATTTATTTTTATGATGATGGAAAGCATTGCTTTAAAATTTTCTTTGGAGATAAAGAAAAATAATGGCAAAAGGCCTAGAAAAATTCAACGAACTTGTTGAAAGTTTTGCAAATTTACCTACCATAGGGAAAAAAACTGCCATAAGGCTTGCTTATCACCTTTGCATAAATAATCAAATCGATGGTATGAAACTCGCACACAATATAGAAAATGCTATCCGCTTTATAAAACCTTGTGAGCAATGTGGTGCTTTAAGCGAAAATGAGCTTTGCGAAATTTGCAGTGATGAAGAAAGAAATAAAAACATTTTATGTATAGTTGAAAGTCCAAAAGATATACTAACGCTCGAAGAGAGTCAAAGTTACAATGGGCTATATTTTGTTTTAGATGAGTTAAATGAAGAAAAACTTGAAAAACTAAAGCAAATCATACTTAAGCTAAATATCTCTGAGCTCATTTTTGCATTGACACATAGCATTAATTCTGATGCAACTATCTTTTTTATAGAAGATAAATTTAAAGATTTAAACCTAACTTTTAGTAAAATCGCTCAAGGAATTCCAAGTGGTGTAAATTTAGAAAATGTGGATTTAATCTCTTTAAATAAAGCTATGAATTTTAGAACAAAAATTTAGAAATTTTTATAAGAAATATCGGCTAATTCTTGCAAAGAAAAATCCGCAATCTTTTCATAAATAAAACCTTCCTTGCTTAAAAAATCAAGTAAAGTTTTTTCCATGATTTTAGCCCCTTGTATAAGCTCATCTGAGAGCTTAAAACTCATCGCTTCAATACGCTTTGGCACACAAGCTAAGATGTGTGTTTTAGGCAAATCTCCTGCAAGTTCCATGTATTGTAAGGTTTGAAGCATTTCTATTTCATGAGCACTTCCACTCCAGCTAATTTTATTAGGCATAGCATCATAAGGAAAGAAAAATACATCTCCTATACTCGCATCTTGCGCTTCTATGCAGTCTAAAACGATAAGTCTATCGTACCTAGCGATGATATAGCTAAGTTGCAAAGCCAAAGTTCCACCATCAATAAAATCTAAAGTAAATTCAGGATGAGTAAATTTGTAGTTTTTTTCAAGTTGTTTGCAAAGATGAACGCCTAAGCCTTCATCTGCAAACATGATATTGCCTATTCCAAGGACTAAGAATTTCAATGCTTTTCTTCTTTTACAAATTTATATCCGCTAATAATAGCATCCATAGCACCATCTTTACCTTTTACTGCGTTAAAAATCGCCATGTAAATATGTACTGGTACAAAAATCATAATCACCCACATCAAAATTCTATGATAAGTTCTTACATCAGCCAAACCGCCCATTGCAGCTTCAAGCGGTCTTAAAATATGATATAAAAGCCCACCTAAACCCTCATGGTAAGTATGAGTATAAAGAATAAGCCCTGTAAGAATGATACCTAGCATCACAAGATAAAAGAAAAAATAAGTTACAAATTGCAAAGGATTATAAACCCCTTTTAAATGCGGGTGTTTTCCTAAAAAAATGTAAAATTTTACTTGTTCTATCCATAATTTGATATTAAAAATATCCCATACACTTCTGCGTTCTTTTGCACTTACCTTGTCACAAAAAAACAAATATACTTTAAAAATAATACAAGCGATTAAAACAAAACCCACCGCTTGATGTACTAAACGGTATTTTGCTTGCATAAAATTTACAGGTTCGCCATTACTAATAGGACTTTGAAACACATAAGAAAGATAATACCCTGTGCCAATAAGAATCACTATAGCAATAGCTCTTATCCAGTGCGTTAAACGCAAACCTATGCTAAATTCATATTCAGCTTTTCTTTGCAATTTTTCTTCTTTGTTTTGCATGAAAGCCTCCTTATAAATTGACATTCACTTTATATTCACTTAGATTATTGCCCTTAGTATCCATTATATGCACCGCACAAGCAATACAAGGATCATAAGAGTGAATTTTTCTAATGATTTCAAGCGGTTGTTTTACATCAGCAATTTTAAGTCCTATCAAACATTGTTCATAACTTCCACCTACGCCATTTGCGTCTTTTGGACTTGCATTCCAAGTAGAAGGCACTACAGCTTGCCAGTTTTCAATGACGCCATTTTTAATTCTACACCAATGACTTAATGTTCCGCGTGGCACATGCCCCATATAGCGTCCTTTGTATTCTTTAGAATTATCGATCACATAAGGCGCACAAGTACTCTGATCTACTTTTAAATTTTCAACTAAATTATTAAACGCTTTTAAAGCATTATTTGCAACGATTTTTGCCTCAATACAACGCGCAGCTGTTCTTCCAAGTGTGCTAAATACAGCATTTAAAGGAAGTCCTGTTTCTTTTAAGAACTCATCTACCACAGGAACAACATTTTGATTACCTTTGGCATAATTTACAACGATATTTGCTAAAGGTCCTACTTGCATAGGGTTTCCTTCATAGCGTGGAGCTTTAATCCAACTATATTTACCCTTAGTATCAAACACTTTAGAATGAACATTATTTCCATGATGATCTACGCTTTCTCCATCTACAAGTCCTGTATAATTTGGATTTGTTTTGCCATCATAAGGATGTAAAGGTTCATTGTCTGCATACCAAGAATGAGTTGCCTCTTCAGTAATCTTATCTTCTTCTACTTCATAAACCTTGCTTAAATCTCCATTTTTGATAATACCACTTTCAAAAAGCCATTCATCTCTTCCGAGTTGGAATTCTTTAAAGGTGTAAAGATTATTTACCCCTATATCATTTAAAACACTTGCTTCATGCGCATAAGCTTTTCCTGCCATCACAAGATCAGGATAATACGCACGATTAACAAAGTCTTGTACTTCTTGGAATTTAACCATATATTCACCCATTCTTGCAGGATCAAGTAAATCCATAACGCAAGTTACACCACCAACAGTTAAGCTTTGTGGATGTGGATTTTTAGCTCCAAAAATCGCCATACATTGAGCAATGATTCTTTGGATTCTTAAACATTCTAAATAGTGAGAAAGAACGATTAAATTTTGCTCAGGACTTAAACGATAAGTTGGGTGACCATAGTACGCATTAGCAAAAGGTCCTAAATTTCCTTTATCTACGAAAGTTTTAAGTCTTTGTTGCACTTCAAGAAGTTTATCTGCACCTGTTGCATAAGGATTTGGAGTGTATTTAAAAGCTTCATCGCTTGCTTTTTTAACATCAGCACTTAAAGCACTTACCACATCAGCCCAATCAAGCCCATGAAGTTGATAAAAATGTACAATATGATCGTGTAAGAATAAAGCCGCATTCATTAAAGTTCTTGTTAAAAGGGCATTTAAAGGCGGAGTAATACCTAAAGCATTTTCAACAGCAACTATACCTGCTTTATAATGTGAAAAAGTACAAACTCCACAAATTCTTTGTGTCATAAAACCCGCATCTCTTGGATCACGCCCTTTTACTATGGTTTCAATACCACGCCACAAAGTAGAGCCAGCATAAGCTTCTTTTACCACATTGTTATCATCAACAACAACTTCAACTCTTAAATGCCCTTCAATTCTTGTAATAGGATCTACGATTATTTTTTGACTCATTTTTATTCCTTATCTTTTTGCATGGAAGATATAACTGCGTGCGCTGCTATAGCAACACCTGTGAGCGTAAGCACGCCTATGCCGATTTTATCTGAAACACTATCCGCGCCCAAACCAAAAACAGTATCAAATTTACGACTAGCCATAGGCTCTTCAAAAGGTCCCATAGTATCCCAAAAATCGGGCTCAGAACAACCTATACAACCATGCCCTGCTTGAATAGGCCAAGAAGTGTGCTGGTTAAATCTCTCTCTTGAACAGTTATTGAAAGTATAAGGCCCTTTACAGCCTACTTTATAAAGACAAAAACCTTGTTTTGCTCCTTCATCTCCAAAGGCATGCACAAATTCACCCGCATCAAAATGTCCGCGTCTTTCACAAAGATCATGAATTCTTAAGCCATAAGCCCATTTTGGCCTATTATATACATCAAGTGCTGGTAACTCACCAAATAATAAATAATGAAGCACATTACCCACTATATTTTTTTCACTTGGAGGACAGCCGGGAACATTGATCACAGTTTTGCTTGTTACTTTGCTTAAAGGCTGCGCATTACTAGGATTTGGTCTTGCTGCTTGGATTCCTCCAAAGCTAGAACAGGTTCCTATAGCAAAAATAGCCAAAGCATTTTCACTTGCCATTTTTGAAAGCTCATAGCCTGTTTTTCCATGTGCACCTATGGTTAAAAAATGCTCTGTATCACCCATAGGGATACCACCTTCAACCATTAAAATGTATTTATTTTTATGCTTTTGAATGGCACTTTCTAAATTTTCTTCAGCTTGCCAACCTGCTGCAGCCATCACTGTTTCGTGATATTCTAAAGAAATATAATCAAAAATCAAACTATCAATCGTTGGAGTATCACTTCTTAACAAACTCTCACTACAGCCTGTACACTCAGCCATATGAAGCCACACAACAGGAAGTCTATCAGCAAGCTCAGCAGCTTTTGCTACCATAGGAGTAAAACTCGCTGGTAAAGCCAAAAATGCCGTCATAGCACCTGCCCATTTCATAAAATCCCTTCTAGAAAAACCTGACTTTTCTAATGCTTTTGCAATGCTATCATTGTCTTTTAAAGAAGGAAGCTTTTCAAGAGCCGATAAACGCAACTCTATTTGATGATAATCAATCATTATATTTCCTTTATAACATGAAATTTATTCTCTATAATAATAAAATAAAGGAAGTTAAAATAAAATTAAAAACTTACTCTCATAAGCAAATATTAGTATCAATCTTAATTAAAGTTTAATCATAAGCCTTTTTTGAGTTTGCGAATCAAAAATCTTGCAGGGTGAATAGCGTGGATGTATTTTTTTTCTAAACACAAGGGTTCATTATTTATCAATGCACACAAATACCTTGCCGCTAAAACACTTGTGCTAAAACCCCTTGATCCATGAGCAAAATTAAAATACAAATTACAAGACATTTTAGCTGGTTTTTGCTCCTTGTTTTTTGTCCATAATAAAGCTTTATATTCTTCTTTATAAAACACTTCATCATAAGCATTTCCAACTATCATAAAGCGATCACTCGAATAAGATCTAAAACCTACCTTAGAACCTATGATTTCTAATTTTGTATTTTTATCTATAAATTCGGCTATATTTTCTATATTTTGTTTATCATCTTCTTCTTTTGATTCTAAACTTGTATCAAGCCTATCATAACTTGCTCCAATCACTTGCAAATCATCTTTTATAGGGCAAATATAAGCCTTAGAAGATAAAGGAAATGGAGAGTCTAAAAAAGGTTTTAGATGTGTAACTTGACCTCTTACTTTGCTTAATTTCATCTCATCATAAAAAACAAAATCTTTTGTATCTGCACCCATAGCATAAATCAAAACCGCATAATCACTTTTAACAATATTATTTTTAAATTTTAAAGCAAAACACTCATTTTCAAATTTATAAGCTTGAAATTCATGATTAAAATATATACAAGCTTTACTTTTTTCAAAAAGATTTTTAACCAAATTTTTTGGAAAAATCACTCCACCATCTTCTAAAAAAGCTTGATTTTTTGAAATTTTAAGCAAAACATTTTCTCTTTGTGTGTCAAATCTTTCTTGCATCAAATCATTATGTGCAAACTCGACTACACCCTTAAATTCTAAATCTAAAATTTGTCTATAAAAACGACTTGCCTCTATAAAAGAAAGCTCTGAAAATTCCCCTAAATTTACCTTAGGCTTTAAGATTAAAGAGCTTAAAATTCCACTTTCATTTCCGCTTGCACCCTTGCCTAATTCTAAATGTTTTTCAAAAACATCTATTTCAAAACCCCTTAAACTAAGCTCATAAGCTAAAACAGCACTTGATATACCTGCACCAATAATAGCTACTTTTTTATTTTTTAAAGATGAAAATGTTCTTGAAAAATACGCTTCTTTATCTTTAAACTCAAGTTCATTTTCCAAATAAGCTTTAATCATTTCTCTTTTTCTAAAACCTTTGGTTTTTTCTACTCTAAAGCCATATTTTTTTAAATTTTTTTGTAAAAAACTTGCCGAAGAAAAGGTGCAAATTTGTGTATTTTTTTTAGAAAGTCTTGCCACTTCAAAAATTAAATTTTCATCAAACATTTGCGAGTTTTTATTTGGAGAAAATCCATCTAAATACCAAACATCAGCTTTAAAATCTAATTCTTTTAAAATAGCAATATCTTCAAAAACAAGATCTAAAAAACAATCTTCAAAATAAAAACGATAAATTCCTTCTTTAGCTTTAGGATAAAATTTTAAAAATTGCTCTAAAAACTCTTTAAACTCTTCATAAAATCCTAGTTTTTGATAAATTTCTCTTAATTGTTCTTTTTCGATATAAAAAGCTTCTATACTGATATAAAAAAGTTTTTTGGGACGCTTAAAAGGAGTGGTTTCTAAAAAGCGTTTCAAAGTAAGAAAAAAATTTAAACCTATACCAAAACCACTCTCTGCGATAATAAAATTTTCTTGATTTTTCCATTCAAAAGAATGAGTGTAAACAAATTTGCTTTCATTTAAGCCATCTTTGGAATTAAAATAAAAATCATCAAAATCCAAAGAAAAAGGAGTATTATCCTTAAAAATTAGCTTAGCTTTTTTCATCGGTTGTTATAAAAATAACTCTCAACTCCATCAGCAATACCCTTAACCAATAAATCTTGAAAAGCTTTATTGGCGATTCTTTTACCTTCATTTGGATGTGTGATATAGCCAATTTCAATCAAAATTGCAGGCATTTGCGCACCCACTAAAACCCAAAAAGGTGCTTCTCTTACACCGCCATCTACAATTTTATACTTTTTGCGTGTTTGAGTGAGTATATTTTTTTGTACATCAATGGCTAGTTTATTTGAAGCAACGATTTTTTCACGATTTAAGAAATTTAAAATACTTTGTTTTGAGAAATAATTAATCTCTTCAAAATCTCCTTGATTTTCTTTTTCTGCTGCTTTTTTACTTCTTTCGCTTCTTGCAGGACTTAAAAAGAAAGTTTCCACGCCTTCGCTACTTTTGGCCTTGGCAGCATTGGGTGCTGCATTAGCATGTATAGAAATAAACAAATCCGCTCTTTTATCATTAGCATATTTAGTTCTATCGCGAAGATTGATAAATTTATCCGAACTTCTAGTGTAAAGCACTTTATAACCGCGTTTTTTAAGTTCATTTCCAAGTTTTAAAGCCGCGCTTAAAACTATATCTTTTTCTTTTAAACTTCCTTTTTTATCACTTAGAGCACCGCTATCTTTTCCACCATGCCCCGCATCGATAACTATAAGTTTTCCTGATTTATATCTCGTACTTAAGGTTTTATTAAAGCTTTGAGTTGCTTTTTTATCTACACTTTGACTTGAAGTTTGCGCATGAAAACCTAAAGTGAGATTTTTATTATCCAACTCCTTTAAGAGTTTAAATTCTTTAGGAGCACTCAAAACCACACGAACAGTTTTTGGATTGTATTGAGTAACTGTAATCACATTTTGTCCAAAAGTAAAGCTTTTTCTATTGCCTTCTAACACACCCTTAAAACTTACAACATATCGGAATTTTTGATCTTTGGTATCAAATACTGCTATTTCTTTTTCATCTAAATCATCGCTTAAATTTAACACCACAGCATTAGAAATTTTATCCACATCTAAAACATATAAAGGCTCTTGATTTTCTTTTTCGTTATTGGTTTTTTTATCTTGTTTTTTTGTTTCTAAAACTTTGGTTTTAATTTCTGTTTTTTGATCTTGCTTTTTCTCTGAAATTTTACTAACTTGCTCAGTCTTTTTTTGGCTAGCAGTTTCTTTTGAAAAAATTAATTTTTCTTCTTTAAAAGATATATCAATAGGAATTTTTTCTTTAGCATAAACCACTATGCGTATGGTTTTGGGATTAAATTGTGAAATCACTAAACGATAGTCATCAAATTTAAACTCTTTTTTACCCCCTTCTAAAACCCCATCAAAATCACTAATAAAACGATAGTTTCCTTTTTCGTCTAAAGCAAAACTTTTTAATTGATCCTTATCCAAATCTGCATTTAGTTCAAACTCTACACCTTGGTTTGTTTTACTTGACTTTAAAACATAAATTTTATCATCGCTTTTTGTTTTAGAAACGATACTACTCTTTGGCTCTTGTGAAGTTTTAGAATCTATTTTTTCTATATTTTTTATTTGTTCATTAGGTGATTTTTTTTCACTTTTTTGAACTGTTTTTACAGGTTTAAAAGTTGACTTTTCAGTATCTTGAGAAATATTTTGAACCTTAATATCTTTAATAACAGCCTTTCTTAAAGCATTGATACTTGCTTCACTTATACCACTTTCTTTTAACTCATTAGCATATGACTTGTCATCTAAATTTAAAGTATTTGAACTGATGATCAATCTTTTTAAAATTTCAATTTTAGTTTTTTCATCTTCATTAATAACACTTTGTATATAAAGGCTTTTGAGCTGATGGTGAAATTTTACTTGTACTTCACTTTTAGAACCGATAAAATTTTTATCGAAATTTGCAAGTTCATTTTCATAAGCTCCAAAAAGAGTTGTGAAAACAAATACTAAAAATACAAAAATTTTAGCCATTATTCACCATTAACCAATTTTTCCATAAGTTCTTTAACACTGATAAGCTTATCTAAACGATATCCATTTGCACCTGTAAAGAAAAGTCCTGTTTCTTTTTTACCTGACCACGCATCAAAAAGCCTATCTGCTATACAATACCCTACTTTAGTCGCCTCTTTTCCGCGTCCACAAGGTGCTACACAATTGCTTATACAATTGATCTTTGGACCCATTCTTTTATCTACCAAATTTAAAAGATTGGTTCTAACCCCACGTGCAGGATAGCCCACAGGAGATTTAATAAGCTCTATATCTTCTTCTTTAGAAGCTAGCAAAACGCTTTTAAACTCTTCACTCGCATCACATTCAAAAGTTCCTATGAAACGCGTTCCCATTTGAACACCACTAGCCCCTAAAGAAATAGCGTTTTCTATATCTTTTTTATCCCAAATTCCACCCGCAGCAATCACAGGAAAAGATCCCCAATTTTTAGCCTCTTCTACCACAGGAGCGATTAATTTTTCTAACTGATAATTTGGATCTAAGCACTGTTCATAAGTAAAACCTTGATGACCTCCACTTTTTGGCCCTTCTAAAACCACTGCATCAGGCAAGCGATTGTAACGGCTTTGCCATCTTTTGCAAATAATTTTTAAAGCCTTTGCAGATGAAATGATAGGCACTAAAGCCACATCAGGAAAATCTGCAGCAAATTCAGGTAAATTTGTGGGAAGTCCAGCGCCTGAAACAATCACATTAAAACCAACTTCACAAGCATCGCGTGCTATTCTTGCATAATCATTACTTGCACATAAGATATTACACCCCAAAGGTGCATCGCCACAAACTTTTCTTGCATTATTAATCAAAGCTTGCAAACCCTTGCGTGAGTAAAAATTTTCACTTCCATAAGGCTTAGCATTTAATTCTTTACTTGCATACTTTCTTTCTTCATAATATCCTGTTCCCACAGAAGAAATAATCCCAAGTCCACCATTTAAAGAAACCGCAGATGCCAGTCTATCCCAGCTTATGCCTAGTCCCATTCCCCCTTGAAAAATGGGATATTTTATAGTATGTTTTCCTATTTGTAAGGGTTGTAAATTCATTCTTTTACCTTTAATTTTGCAAATTTTCTTTTACCTATTTGTAAGATGTATTCTCCTTGTTCTAAATGCATTTGCTCGTCGCTAACTTTTTGAGAATTTACACTTACTGCATTAGCACTGATGCTTCTTCTTGCTGCAGAAGTAGAACTTTCCAAACCACATTCAACCAAAGCCTTAGCAAGCCAAATTTTCCCTTGTATTTCAAACTCAGCCATATCACTTGGTAAAGCATTTTGAGAATGAATTCTATCAAATTCAGACTTAGCATTATTAGCCTCTTCTTTGGAGTGAAAACGCTCTGTAATCTCTAAAGCTAAATTTTCTTTAGCTTTTTTAGGATGTAAATTACCTTGTTCTATATCTTTTTTTATCTGCGCAATTTCTTCTAGACTTTTTTGACTTAAAAGTTCATAGTATCTAAACATCAATTCATCACTAATACTTAAAATTTTAGCATACATATCATTAGCTTTTTCTGTAACACCAATGTAATTATTTAAACTCTTACTCATTTTGTTTACACCATCTAAACCTTCGAGTAAAGGCATCATAATCACAGCTTGTTCTTTTCCTATGTTATAAACTCTTTGAAGCTGTCTTCCCATTAAAAGATTAAATTTTTGATCCGTTCCACCCATTTCAATATCGCTTTTTAAAGCCACGCTATCATATCCTTGAAGTAAAGGATATAAAAACTCGCAAATCGAAATAGGGCTTTGCTCTTTAAATCTCTTGGTAAAATCGTCACGCTCAAGCATTCTAGCTACACTAAAAGTTGAAGTAAGTTCTACTATACCCGCAGCTCCAAGTTCATTAAGCCAAGCAGAATTAAACTTAATCTGTGTTTTTTCTTTATCTAAAACCTTAAAAACCTGTGTTTCATAAGTTTTAGCATTGATTAAAACTTGCTCTTTATCCAGCTTTTTACGCGTTGCACTTTTTCCACTTGGATCGCCAATTTGTCCTGTAAAATCTCCAATCAAAAATTGCACAATAGCTCCATGTTTTTGCAAAAAAGCCATTTTTGTTAAAACCACGCTATGGCCTAAATGCAAATCAGGTGCTGTAGGATCAAATCCTGCTTTTATAAAGAAATTTTCACCTTTTTCATAATAATTTTTAATTAAATTTTCTATTCTTTCTTCATCAATAAGCTCTGCACAACCACGCTTAACTTCTGCTAATATTTTTTTTATATCCATAATAAACCTTTTTAACCTTCTTTATAAGCATCATTTAAAGATGTAAAATCTAAAATTTTACAACGAGATTTTAACCTATCCTTGACACTATCTGGGTTGATATTATCAGGAATTTCCATTGTAATCTCAAAATAATCTACCGCCGAATTTAAATCACTTGATAAATTAATTGTTAATAGATTTATCTGCATTTTAGCTAAAAATGCCAAAAATTCCGCTAAAACACCTTTTTTATTTTCCAAAGAAAAAATCAATTTATAAGATTTAGGGATGTTAGAATCCCATTTTATAAATACCATATCTTGATTATTATCTATCATTTTATCAGCTCTATCGCAAAACTTATGATGGACAATAGCGTTACCACCTTTAACAAAAGCTAAAACAGCATCACCTCTTTTTGGATGGCAGCAAAAATCAAAATCCACATTAGCGATTTTATTGTTACAATATAGAGTAAAATTTCCTATTTTTTGCTCTTTAATCTCATATTTATCAAACCAATATGACTTCTTGGCGTATTTTTTAAGACCATTAACTATATCTTTCAAATAAGCACTATCTGTTGCTACTTGTCTAATGCGTCTGGCTAAATTTTCTTTTTCTATCCAAGTTTCAATTCTGTTTTTATCAACTCCAAAAATAAAACTTAACATATTAATAGAACTTGCTAGATTAATCTCTCTGATTTTTTGCTTACAAAATTCCCTTATACTCGCTTTTGCTTTTCCTGTTTTAACACTATCTATCCAAGAACAGCGATAAAATTTATCATTGCTAGTAACCACTCGCACAATATCGCCATTTTTAAGCTCGGTTAACAAAGGTACTTTAATACGATTTACATAAGCACTTTTTGCATGAAGCCCTACTTTGGTATGCACTTCATAAGCAAAATCAAGAACCGTTGCACCACGAGGCAAAGTGAAAATTTCTCCCTTAGGAGAATAAACTGCGACATCTTCAACATAAAGACTATCTTTAGCATATTCATAAAGCTCAATAGCATTATAATCTTCTGCATTTTCAAGATTGTTTATACTTTGCATTGAAATATCTGTAAGCCAATCAAGACGAGGCGCAACCACACTGCCATCTTCTTTATATTTCCAATGCGCTGCTATACCAAATTCCGCAATTTTATGCATATCGAAAGTTCGAATTTGTGCTTCTATAATACTTTTAGCATCAAAAAGTGTGGTATGTATGGTTTGATAACCATTTTGTTTAGGCAAGGCTATATAATCCTTAAAACGCGAAACCAAGGGATTAAAATGTGTATGTAAAATTCCCAAAGCTAAATAACAATCACTTACTTTTTCAACCAAAATTCTTACCCCAAGCAAATCAAGAACTTCTTCAATACCAATGCCTTTTCTTTGCATTTTAAGATAAATAGAATAGCTATGTTTAATGCGTTTTTGAATTTCAAAACTACCTTGTCTAAAGCCATTACTCAAAAATAAAAGTTCGATTTTGGAAATAAATTCATTTAAACCTAATTGCATTTCTTGATTATTGGAGTTGATATAATTGTCAATAAGCTTATACTCATCTGGCATAAGATATTTAAAACTAAGATCTTCCAAATAATTTTTTATGCTTGAAATACCAAGTCTATGGGCTATTGGGGCATATACAACTAAAGTTTCTTCGCTGATTCTTTTTTGCTTATCTTCTCTTAGAATATCAAGAGTAAGCATATTATGCAGCCTATCGCATAACTTCACAATCAAAACCCCAACATCTTCAATACTTGCTAAAAGCATATTTCTGAAAGTCAAGGCTGATTTAGTTAAACTTTTTTTAGATTTTGATGAAATGAGATTATCTTCTCTAATTTCTATAATTTTAGTAAGTCCTAAAACAAGTTTTAAAACCTCAGAACCAAACTGCTCTCTAAGTTCTTCTTCAGTGCAGTTTGTATCTTCAATCACATCATGCAATAAAGCAGCTAAAATATTGCTTTTATTTTCACTTAAAAATCCAACCAGTGTTGCTACTAAAATAGGATGTACCGCATAAGGCTCTCCACTTTTTCTAAACTGCCCTTCATGGCAAAATATACAGTAATCTACCGCTTTTTCAAGAATGGCATCATGGCCACAAATTTCGAAAAGCAAAGCCTTAGCAGCTTCTAAATCTTTACAATTTTTTACATTATCGATTAATTGTTCAAGCAATAATTCTTCATCGATTGGTTTCAACTAAACCCTCTAAAGTGATTTTATTTTCTGCAATTTCATATAAAGCTATATCTGCAAGTTTATTTTTATTTTTATCAAAGTCTACCAAAGGGGTTGCTCCATTCGCCAATTGTTCCGCTCTTTTTGCTACCACTAAAGAAAGACGATATCTATCATTGCCCATTTTTTCCAAAGCTTTTGCCGCTACTTCTTCTATTCTTTTATCCATAATTTTCTCCTTAATTATTTTTAACGATTGAACAAAGGCTAGTATCACCTTGTATAATTTTAAGCAAATTACCCTCTTCAAACATATTACAAACCACTATAGGAAGTTTGTTGTCTTTAGCTAAAGCTATCGCTGTATCATCCATCACTTTAATATTATCTTGCATAGCCTCATCATAACTTAAAGTATTTAAAAATACTGCATCATCAAATTTTTTTGGATCTTTATCATAAACTCCATTAACTTTTGTAGCTTTTATTACCATATCTGCATCAATTTCTACAGCTCTTAAAATAGCTGTTGTATCTGTAGTAAAATAAGGATTTCCAGTGCCTGCAGCAAAAACCACAACACGACCCTTTTCTAAGTGTCTTTGTGCTCTTCTCATAATATAAGTTTCACAAAATGCTTCCATCTGAATAGCACTTTGAACCCTCACTTCAAGCCCAGAGCTTTCCAAGGCTTCTTGAATGGCAATAGCATTGATAACCGTAGCAAGCATTCCCATATGATCGCCACTTGTCCTTTTAATCAATCCGCCCTTAGCAGCACTTACTCCACGAATAATATTGCCACCACCTATAACTATGCCTACTTCTATTTGATTTTTTACAAGTTCTTTAATCTCTGAAGCTATGAATTTTAAAATAGAATTTTCTATGCCAAAGCCATTTTCACCTGCTAAAGCCTCTCCTGAAAATTTTACTAAAACTCTTTTTCTCTCTTGCATTATTTCTCCTTATTTAACTTGAAATTATATTTTAAATTCCATTAAATTTAGCTAATTTAAGCTAATGAGTTCCAAAGGATTGATATGAAAATTTTTTTGAGTTACTTCAAAAGTAAGATCATTTTTTATTCTACCCACTACGGCACCTTTTTTAATATTCTTACCAACTTTAATATTAGGAGCAATCTTATCTAAATGTGCGTATATTGTATGTATGCCATTATCATGTTCAACAATAACAACTCGAGCTAACATACTAGTATCTTTGGCAAAAACTATTTTTCCATCTAGCACATTTTTAACAACTGCATCGCTTTTATTGCTTCTTAAAACTACATTCTCGTTAAAAATTTTAAGATTGTAAACAGGATCAACATAATTTCCAAATTTTTGCTTCACAGTAAAAGAATCCAATGGAGCTATGGTTTTTTTTCCTGTGTAACGCTTGACTGAACCTCCTTGATAGCTTGAACCTAATTGCCTTATTTGTTGATTATTTTTTACTATTTTAGTATCATTTTTGCTTGAATTTACATTTTCTTTATCATTAATAATTTTTAATTGATTTAATGTTTTTCTAAGCTCTTCTTGCTGAGCTTGTAAGTCATCGAGTTTTTTTGCATATATGGTTCGATCTGTTTTTTGTTTGTTGATTTCGCTAATTTGTTTTTGTTTTAAACTTTGAAGCTTGGCTAATTGAGCGTTGTAATCCTTAAGACTATCATTGATTTTCTTAATCTGAGCTTGTTTATCATCAATAAGCCTATTTACTCCCTCATAATCTTTAGAAATTTTTAAAATTTCTTCATTTAAAACTTTGTTTAAACTTCCTAAAATTTCAAAAGCCATAAAACTTTCTTCACTTTCAATATAGCCTTGAGGGATAGGTAAATCATAAGCAAAATCTTTAGCCATTAAAGATATAAGCTTACTTTCCATATTTGATTTACTTTTAAGCAAATCTTCATTTTGGCTTGTAAGGGTGTTTAACTCTTGATTTTGAGCCTTAGCGCTTGCTTCAAGCTTAGAAGTTTGTGAATTTAAGCTTTCAATTTGAAAACTTAGATCTTTCAAACTTTTTTCACCATTTAAAATATCGCTAGCCAAATCTTCAAGTTTTTTATTTAACTGTTCTTGTATGCGTTTATTTTCTTCTAAACTTTTTGTTTTTTCATTTATAGCGTTTGCTAAACTTATATCAACAAACAAAAAAAAACAAAAAAAGATAAGAATATTTTTTCTCATCTTTTAACCTTAAACATAACCGTATTTACACACAACAAGCAAATAAACAAAGTAGCTAAAAAAATTAAAGTCAAATGTAAAATAAAATTAATAGGTGGAAAAATAATATCTACAGCCTTTAAACTTTCTTGGATAATAGAAAGATCAAAAATTTGCGTAAAAAAGGCAAGTAAAATAACAAAAGCAATAAAACAATCAACCACAACCACCTTATAAAGCATAAAAGATCTAAACCAAAACGGAGCTCCAAATAAACACATAATTTCAATACGATCGGTATGTTCATAAAGCCAAATTCTCATCTGTTTTAAAAACAAAACAAAGGCAAGCAAAATAATGATAAATAAAAACAACCAAAAAACAAATTTCATCAAAATAAGCAAAGAGTATATCTTATCATGGGTTTTAGAAAAAGTTTCAACCTTACTAACACCTACAATATTTAAAAGTTGATTTTTAATCGAATTTAGTTCATTTTGATCGGGCAAAGAATTTAATTTTAAAGTATAAAATTTCGGCAGAGAATCTTTTAAAACTTTCAAATTCTTTTCAGAAACATCATTTTTCAAACGATCGATTAAACCCTTAGGATCTAAAGATTCAAGTCCAGCAAAAAATGGTACTTTTGTTTTTACTACATTCTGATCAAGTTCAGTTTTGCTGACAACTATAATATTATAATCTTTATTAACAAGTTCTTCATAATGCTTTAAAGTTGCATTTGTAACCAAAATAAATTCAAAAGCAAACATCATAAAAAGTAAAGGTAAAATTAAAGATAAATGTGTTTTAAAAAATTTCATTCATTTTTCCATTTTCTATATTAAAACGACGATAATCCACTCTTAAATTACTAGGAATTCTATGTGTTACCACTATAACACAAGTTCCTAAAAGCTCTCTAGCAGATTTTAAAAGAGTCCATATAATATCAGAAGAATACTCGTCCAAATTTCCCGTTGGCTCATCACAAAGCAAAAGCTTTGGATTATGAGCTAAAGCCCTAGCCATAGCGACGCGTTGTTGCTCACCACCGCTAAGTTGATTAGGCAATTTATCTGCTTTAAAAGTTAAATTTACATGCTTTAAAAGCTTAGCAGCTTGATCATGACATACTTTTTTGCTATAACCTTTAATCATTAAAGGCAACATAACATTTTTTTCAACACTATATTCTTGTACAAGTTTATAATCTTGAAAAATAATCCCTATTCTTTGACGTAATTTTAAAAGTTCTAAATTTCCAATTTTATTCATCAAAGATCCACATACTTCAAGTTTACCAGAAATAGGTTCTAAATCTCCATAAAAAGACTTTAAAAGCGTACTCTTACCACTCCCACTTTTACCCGTAATAAAAACAAAATCATCATCCTTAAAAGCAAAACTCGCTTCTTTAATAACTAGTTCATCATAACCTAAAGTAAGTTTATTTGCTTGGATTAAATTAGGCATCCTTTTTCCTTAATTTCCCTTTTTAAATTTTTAAATTATGCTTTATTTTTGCTTAATTTTCAAGAAAAATTATATTTTAAACTGAACTTTTAAAATTTCTTTTAATTCATTTATCGCTTTAATATTTTCTTGAATTTTAAATGGCTCTTTAAAAGCAAAATCAATCGTTTTATCAAGATGCAAATAACAATGTTCAGGCTTATTAAAAGCTCCAAAAGCAACCTTTAAAAGCAAATTCTCATCTTGTTTATAGATGCTTTCAAAATGCAAGAAAAAATCATCTTTTTTTATAGTAATATTTTTAAAGTTCTGCTCTATTTTTTTCAAATCCTCTTTAGAAAATTCAACCGATGAGAGATTAAATTCATTTAACTCATAGTTTTTACACTCTTGGTTAAAATTCCACACCCAAAGATCATATATATTTTTTTCTTGCTTTTTCCATCTATCTTCATATTTGCTTGAAATTTCTAAATTTTCATTTTTTCTAAGACTAAATTTTGGCGCAGGAAAAGTCAAAAATTGCTCTAAAGTAAAATTAAAATACTCAAAGCTATCTGTTCTAAGCTCAAAACGACCATTTTGAACTAAAACCCTAGCACATTCTTTGCAAAAATCCTTCCCAATAACTCGCCTATGAGGCTTTTTGTCCCAAGGAACAGGAAAATGTAAAAAAATCTTTTCAACTGATTTTGATTTTAATACACTCAATAACAATCTCGCATCACTTTGGATTAGCAAAATATTATTTACATTTTGCGCCTTAGCAAGTTTAGCTACTTGAGTTAAAGCTGGATTGTAAATTTCCACCCCTAAAATTAAAACATTCGGATTTTCTTTTGCTTGATAAAGCAAATGTCTTCCTGATCCAAAGCCTATTTCTATATAAATTTTACCTTGAAGTCTAGATAAAAGTTCATCAAAGTTATCAACGATAAATGGTGTTTTTTCAATTAAAGCATTGTTTTTAAGTCCAAAAGCTTCATTGATAATATCCTCACAAAAACCTTCTTTAAAGATTTTTAAAGCCTTTTGTAGATAACCTATTTTAGAAGGTTTTGTATGTTTATCGCCTTTAATCACAAAACCATTTTGTGCTTTTTTAATCTGCAGAAAAAAACTCTCTTCTTGAACCTTTGTATAAATAAGACTAACATTATCATTCTTAGCAAGCCAAAGAAATTCAACATCATCCTTGCTATAAGGCAGATTCATTTCTTTGATCTTTTTGCTTCTAAAATTTGGCACTACTGAGCCGCCTTAACTTTGCTTGAAGGTTCTGAACGAAGCCCAGCCGAATCAATAGCAATAACTTCATAACTATATTCCACCCCTGGTAAAGCTTTTACATCTTTTAATCGCTTTTCTTTAATGCCTTTAAAAACTGCATTTTGCTCTCCACCATAGCGTCTTACTTCATATTCAACAGCTCTAGTATCATTATCACTCCATTCTAAATTTATCCCTTCGCTTGTGCTTTGAGCCAAAATAATACTAGGAGCCAAAGGATTATCTAAAGTTCTACCCTCTACACCATCTTTTGGCATAGGACTTTCAAGACCATCTTTATCCACTATTGTTACTTTATAATACTTGCTTTTACCTGCTCCTTCTACTATATCCTCATAAGAATTTTTATCAGTCTTTGCCAAAACACTAAAAGGAAGGAAGCTTGAGCTCGTAGAATAAACTTTATAATAAGAAAAATCTTCATATGTAGGAGCATCCCAAGTTAAAATGATTTTATTAGAACCATCTGTGCTAGCACTTAAATGCTCAACTTGAGGGGGTAAAGCCTTGCTTGTAGAACTTACAACTTGACTTGGCTCACTCTTTATCCCATTAAAACTCACAGCAATAATTCTATAACTTGAATTTTCATTAGGTTTTAAATCACTATCGATGTATTCAGCGTTTAAGCGATTTTTTACTTCTGCAATTTTTTTAAATTCTTTATCATCACCTTTAGTTCTTTCAATAATATAAGAATCAACCCTAAAATCAGGATGCGGACGCCAAATAAGTTTAATACGATTAGGCAAATTGGTCACAGCTTGAATAAAAGGAACAGCTTCAAGTCTTGGAGCTGTGCTCACTTCTATAACCTTGCCATCTTCTGAAATTTGTCCTTGCTCATTAAAGCTTTTCATCATATAACGATACTTAGTACCAGGCTCTAATTTAGTATCTACATAATGAGTTTGAAACTTATCTTTAATAGTGCCTACAAGTTTAAAATCAGGATTTTCATCACTAGAACGATACAAATAAAATCCTTTGATATTTTCATTATATAAAGGCTCCCATTCAAAAGCAATATTACTCATATCACTAAGACTTTTTAAACTTTCAACCTTTGGCAAGCTTTCATTTACGGCAGGCTCTTTACTTGAAGCTAGCGAATTCATTTGCGAAACACTACAAGCGCTAAGCAAAAGAGTTAAAAAACTCAAGTAAAAACTCAAGCGAAATCTTTTCATCATTCTCTCCTAAATTAATTTGTTCAAACATAATGTTTTTAAAATCTTCCATCAAAGGTGCTTTAACAAAAATTTGCTCTTTAGTTTTTGGATGGATAAAATACAAAAAATAGGCATGCAACATTATCCTACAATCATACTTACCCTTATAACCATACAAACTATCGCCCAAAATATGGCGATTTAAACTAGCCAAATGCGCTCTAATTTGATGAGTTCTTCCTGTAAAAAGCTTAGCAGCCATCAGAGTTAAATTTTCAGTTTTTACTACATTTATGAAAGCTGATTTTGCATTTTTACTGAATTTATTTTCCTTATCTATGGCTATTTTTTTAATAGCATTAGAAGGCGAACGCATTAAAAATTTTTCTACTATAATTTTATCTTCTTTTAGTGGCAAATCAATTAACGCAAGGTAAATTCTTCCCATGCTTTTATCTGCAAGCTGTTCGCTTAATTTTTGATGGGTGAAGTTATTTTTCGCTATTAGTATAGCTCCGCTTGTATCTTTATCTAATCTATGAACAAGACCAGCTCTTATCTCTCCTCCTAAATTTGATAAAGTATATTTTTTTTCTATTAACCAATCCACCAAAGTGGCATTTTTAACGCTACTTGCTCCATGAACGACTAAATTTGAAGGTTTATTTAAAACAAGCAAGTCTTCATCTTCGTATAACACATCAATATCAAAATCCACTTCAAACTGAGGTTTTATCTCATTGCAAAGCTTTAAACTTGCAATAGAAATAATATCACCATTTTTAAGCTTAAATGAATTTTTATCTTGAATTTTATCATTAACCTGTACGCAATCTTTTTCTATAAGTAAAGCAACTTGATTGCGACTTTGGTTTAATTTTTTAGCCAAAAACACATCAAGCCTTGAATTTTCATCTACTAAAAAAGTTTGCATTTTTTCCTTGGAGGTTTTGATAAATTTAAAATTTTAGTTTATAATTATAGCTTTATATTACCAACTGAAGGCAAATTTTGTTTAGATTAGATAGAAGAATTTTAACTCATTTTGACTATATGCAACCCATTTTATTTTTACCCATAATTCTTATTTCATTTTTCTTGATCTTTGAAGCTAATCCTTTTTTAGCAGAAAAACAGTTTGTTTATGCCTGTGTGGGATTGTTTGCTTTTATGGTTTTTTTCTTCTTTCCTATAAGGAAATTTATTTGGATTATTCCTGTTGCTTATTGGATTAATATTTTTTTATTGCTAAGCGTAGATATTTTTGGGGTTGAAAAATTAGGTGCTAAAAGATGGCTTGAAATTCCTTTTACTCACTTTACTATACAACCTTCTGAAATTTTTAAACCTAGTTTTATTTTAATGCTTGCCTATCTTATTTATCAAAATCCTCCTCCAAAAAATGGATACAAACTTAAACAATTCATCAAACTTAGCTTTTACATCATCTTGCCTTTTTTGCTAATTGCAAAAGAACCTGATTTAGGAAGTGCTATGGTTTTACTACTTGTTGGTTTTGGAGTGCTTTTTATCATGGGAGTTCATTATAAAATTTGGTTAAGTATTGTTATAGCTATAAGTGTTAGCTCTCCTATTATTTATACACATCTTTTAAAACCCTACCAAAAGCAAAGAATTCATGATTTTATTTCAGAAAAACCAAGTTATCAAGTAGCCCAATCAATGATAGCTATTGGAAATGGTGGTTTAACTGGAAAATCTCAAGATGAAGCTACGCAAACTCATTTTAAATTTTTACCTATTTCAACTAGTGATTTTATTTTCGCTTATATGATAGAAAGATTTGGATTTATTGGGGGATTGACATTAATTATATTTTATATTTTACTTATTTTTCATCTACTTAGTTTAAATTATAAACTTAAAGATGATTATTTTACTAGAGTTGCTATTAATTGTGTTGCATTATTTATTTTTATTTATGCGGCAGTAAATATCTCAATGACTATAGGTTTTGCACCAGTAGTTGGGATCCCTTTGCCTTTTTTTAGTTATGGTGGAAGTTCTTTTACTATTTTTATGATTTTTTTTGGAATTTTACAGCATTTAATCACTTTTAGATATTTTTGGATGGATATAAAGGCTAAATAAAATATTTTTAAGCATTAATAAGATATAATTTTATCTTTTAATTCAACTTAGGCGGATTTATAGCTCAGTTGGTTAGAGCAACCGGCTCATAACCGGTTGGTCGCAGGTTCGAGTCCTGCTAAATCCACCATTCTATTATAAGTTATAGACTCTCTCTTTAAAATAATAATTTTTAGTCCTTTAAATATTTCGGTCTTGTGTAAAAAAATATGTGATGTGATTTTTTGAAAGATAAAGTGGTGGTTAGAGGCAGAATCGAACTGCCGACACGCAGATTTTCAGTCTGCTGCTCTACCGACTGAGCTATCCAACCACTTTAGTTTGATAAAGTAAAAATGTAATTGTATCTTTTTTTCTTTAATTTAAGTTTAAATACAAAAATAAAATTTTATTTCCCTTAAAGTTTTAATAAGATAGAATACCCGCTTTAGATCATTATCAAATGGAAATTTTTTGAAACAATTTGGATTAGATAGACGAACTTTTAAAATTTTACTAGCTGGTTATATTATTATTGCATTGTTTGGGGCTTTATTGCTACATTCAAGCTGGGCACATACAACTCCTATTGATTTTTTAGATGCCTTTTTTACAAGCACATCTGCTGTTAGTATGACAGGATTAGCAGTTAAGAACACTGCGGTTGATTTTACCTTAGCAGGACAAATTATTATCTTAGCTTTGGTACAAATTGGAGGCTTGGGATATATGGGTATAGGTTTGTTTGTTTATATACTCATACGCAAAAAAGTGGGATTTAGTGCAAGAAATTTACTAAAAGAGTCTTTATTTTATCCATCAATGGATGGTTTATTTAAATTTTTTAAAAAGGTTTTACTGTTCATTTTTACTATAGAATTGATAGGTGCTATACTTCTTACCATGCGTTTTGCCCTTGAAATGAATTTTAAGAAAGCTTTATGGTTTGGAATTTTTCATTCTATTAGCGCTTTTAATAATTCTGGGTTTACCATATTTGAACATGGACTTATAGCTTACAAACATGATATAGCAATTAATCTTATTATCACTTCTTTGATTATTATTGGAGGGCTTGGATATTTTGTTTTGGTTGAATTATACTTTTTTCAAAGAAAAAAATTGCAAAATTTAAGCCTACATACAAAAATGGTTGTTGTTGCAAGTATTTTTCTTATTTTCTCTTCAACGCTTATTATTTTTGCTTTTGAATACTCAAATCCTCAAACTATAGGACATTTTTCATTTTTTGATAAAATTTTAAGCTCATATTTTATCGCTATTAATTACCGCACAGCAGGATTTAACACCTTAGATATGGGACATTTGCATGATGCGAGCTTATTTTTTGGATCATTGTTTATGGTTATTGGTGGTGCACCAGGAGGAACAGCTGGGGGTATGAAAGTAACAACTGTAATGGTTTTATTGCTCTATGCTTATTGGAGTATCCGAGATGGAAGAGTTAGAATTTTTGGACATGAAATTCCAAGAGAAACTATATCTAAAGCTTTTATTATAGCTGTAGGTTCAGCTGTTTATATAGTAATAGCTGTTATTTTGCTTTCCTTGCTAGAGTCAAATTTTGATTTTATAGCCTTACTTTTTGAAACTTCTTCAGCTTTTGCAACGGTAGGAATTTCGGTAGGAAATGGTGGAACTTTATCTTTATGCGCTTTGTTTAGCGATCCTAGCAAGGTGATTATCATCATTATGATGCTAAGTGGCAGGATAGGTGTTTTTGCTTTTTTACTCTCGGTATTCAAACAAGACAAAGCTATTCATTTAAAATTCCCTGAAGGAAAGGTTAATTTATAAAGGTAAAATCGTGAAAAATCTTAATTATGGAATTATAGGACTTGGAAAATTTGGCTCAGTTGTAGCAGATGAACTCATTGCTGGAGGTCATACTGTTATCGTTGCGGATAAAGATGAGGAAACTTTAAAAAGTATACAAAATCCTCCAAGCTATGCTTATATTTTAGATTCTACAAATATTTCAGCTCTAAAAGAAGCAGGCTTTCATGATGTTGAAGTTGTTATTGTTAGCATAGGAGAAAATGTTGAAAAATCAATCCTTACTCTTATGGCACTTAAAGATATAGGCGTTAAAAACATCATTGCTAAAGCAACCTCTAATATCCATGGTCAAATTCTTTCTAAGTTAGGCGCAACAAAGGTTATTTATCCTGAAAAAGAAAGCGCTAAAAGACTGGTAAAAGAATTTTTAACCAAAGATGCCGATTATGAAGTTTTTGATCTTTCAGCAAATACTATACGAGCTATTAAGATCAATATAGATGAAAAATTAGCAGGAAATTCTTTAAAACATGTAGCACAAAATATGAAAGTGATTTCTTATAAAAAATTAAATAGCGACTGGGAAATACTGCCTGATTTAGAAACCACTACAGTTTATAGCGGAGATGTTGTAATACTCCTTGGAACAGTTAAAGAACTTAGAGAATTCGAATACTAATCAAGATTTAAAGCCTTGCAAGCCTTTACAAAACGCTTTAAGGCTGTTTTTTCTTTAGTAGAAATTTTATGATATATAACTTCATCTAAATAATATCTAACATCTTTTATATCCAAATCCCTTGTTTTGGCATAATTTTGCAGTATATAATAAGGAATTTTAATCTTTGTTTTTGGAAATTTTTTCAAAATTTGTTTATATAAAGCTTTTTTTTGCACACAAGAGAATCTAGCAAAAACAAAAGGCAACCCTGTTTTTTCGTGCCATTTTGCACATAAATCGATATATTTAGAAGAATCTTTTAGATAAAGCTTTAAAGCCTTATCACCTATAATTACTTTTCCATCTTGTTTTAATACTTTAGCTAAAGCATTTGAAGTTGCTGAACTTGGATCTTTAGCATTTGATGTATTTTTTTCTACTAAAACACTTAAAACTCTTTTATTAGCACAGATACCCAAATCTAAATTTTTATATTTTTTTCTAGCACTTTCTATGCTTGAAATGATAGCTGCATCAATTCTTCTATAAAATAAATCTTTATTTAGCTTACTTGGAACTCCTTTTTTATACTCCATGCTTGCTTTATGACCATTAGGTAAGGGATATTTCTTAAGATATATATGTAAAGGCAAAAGATTAATATAATCAATTTTTCCAAAAATCATCTCTTTTAAAGAGTGTTAAACACTCTATCTCCTGCATCTCCAAGTCCTGGTATAATATAACCTTTTTCATTTAAACCTTCATCAATACAAGCCACAAAAACTTCTACATCATCATGCATTTGGCTAAATTTTTGCAAACCTTGTGGAGTAGCAAGTATGGATATAAATTTTATTTTTTTAACTCCTTGGCTTTTTAAAAAATTACAAGCCTCTATAGCAGTTCCACCTGTAGCAAACATAGGATCTATGACAATAGCGGTGCGTTGTTTTGCATCTTTGGGAAGTTTTTGAAAATAAAAATCCGCCTTTAAAGTTTCTTCATTTCTTACAAATCCCAAAAATCCAACACTTGCATCAGGAATCATCTTAAAAACACTTTCAAGCATTCCTAATGCAGCTCTTAAAATAGGGCAAATCATAATTTTTTCATCAAGTTTTTTTACTGTAGTTTTTTGTATAGGTGTTGAAATTTCAATTTCTTTTAAAGAAAAATCTTTACTCGCTTCAAAAAGTAAAAAAGATGAAATTTCATCGATTAACATGCGAAATTGAAAGGGCTTTGTCTCTTTAGCCCTTAAAATTCCTAATTTATGTTCGATCAATGGATGATTGATACAATGAATATTTTTCATTTTAAGCTTTCAAAATAAGCTTTCTCGTTAAAATTTTTTACCTTAGCCACACCATCTTTTACCGCAACTGCTGCTACAGCTGTACTTACTGCAGCTTTTACTCTTTCATCAAAAGGTTTTGGTATGACATAATCTCTTCCAAATTCTAAAGCGCTTAAATTATAAGCCTTTTTAACCGCATCACTTACAGGAAGTTTTGCAAGATCTGCTAATGCTTTAGCAGCAGCTACTTTCATATTTTCAGTGATTTTACTTGCACGCACATCTAAAGCCCCGCGAAAAATAAAAGGAAAACCTAAAACATTATTGATTTGATTTGGATAATCACTTCTTCCTGTTCCTACAATCGCATCTTTTCTAAGTCTAGCCACATCTTCAGGCATCACTTCAGGGATAGGATTTGCCAAAGCAAAAATTACAGGATCTTTTGCCATACTTAAAACCATTTCATCATCAAGAATTTTTGGCGCACTAAGTCCTAGGAAAACATCAGCTCCTTTTAAAACTTCTTTTAAAGTCTTTTCCTTAGAATCAACAGCAAATTCAAGCTTTTGAGGAGTTAAATCATTTCTATCCTTAGAAACAACACCTTTGCTATCTACTAAAATAATATTTTCGACCCCTAAATTTCTATACATCTTAGCGCTTGCTATACCTGCGGCACCTGCGCCACTTACAACCACCTTAATGTCTTTAAATTTTTTACCGCTTATCTCCATAGCATTCATAAGTCCCGCAGTTGAAATAATAGCCGTTCCATGCTGATCATCATGCATTACAGGAATTCCTAAATCTTGTAAAGCCGCTTCAATTTCAAAACATTTTGGAGCAGCTATATCTTCTAAATTTATCCCACCCACAGTCGGAGCCAAAGCTTTGCAAAAATTTACAATCTCTTCCACACTATGAACATCAATTTCTATATCATAAGCATTAACATTTGCAAATTTTTTAAACAAACAAGCCTTACCTTCCATAACAGGTTTTGAAGCCTGTGCTCCTATGTTTCCAAGTCCTAAAACAGCAGAACCATCGCTAACTATAGCTACCAAATTAGCCTTATTTGTATAAGTATAAGCAAGCTCATTATCTTTAGCGATTTCAAGGCAAGGTTCTGCAACTCCTGGGCTATACGCCAAAGATAGATCATAACTTGTAGCCATTGGCTTACTTGGCACAATATCAATTTTCCCACCTAAATGGTATTTTAAAGCTTCTTCTTTTAAATTCATTTTATTTTCCTCTAACTTTTAAAAAATTTTCTATTCTTTTTTTACACTCATCAACCCCTAAAAATTCTAATACTTCAAAAATACTAGGACTTACCGCACTCCCTGTTAAAGCTATGCGTATAGGCTGAGCCAAATCTTTTAACTTTGCTTCTTTTTTTTCTAAAAAATCATTTGTAAAATCTTCAAAATCTTTACCTGTTTTTTGATCTTTAAGTGTATTAGCAAATGCTTGGAGCAATTCTAAATTATTTTCGTTAACAAATTTTTGCACTGCATTTTCATCATAATTTTGCGGCGTATTAACTATGCTTTTTGCACCATTGATAATATCATGCAAGGTTTTTGCACGCTCTCTTAATAAATCAAGTAAAAATCCTGCCTTTTCATAAACAGATAAATCAAAACCAAGATCTTTAAGCTGACGGTTAATCTCTTCAAAAGGTAAAGTTTTAATATAATGAGTATTAAGCCATTCAAGCTTTTTAGCATTATAACAAGATGCGCTTTTATTAATATGATAAGGATCAAAAAGTTTTTTCAAATCTTCTAGCGAAAATACCTCATCATCACCATGACTCCAACCTAAACGCACAAGAAAATTAAGCAAAGCTTGAGGTAAAATTCCCATTTCTTTGTATTCCATAACATCAGTTGCCCCATGTCTTTTTGAAAGCTTTTTACCATCTTCTCCATGTATCATAGCCACATGAAAAAATTTAGGAATTTTAAAACCCAATGCTTCATAAAGTACAATTTGTTTAGGAGTATTTGAAAGATGATCATCCCCACGAATCACATCACTTACTCCCATTAAAGCATCATCAATAACAACAGTAAAATTATAAGTTGGAGTTCCATCACTTCTTGCAATGATAAAATCATCCATTATATCCTCTGCTTTAAATTTTACCTCGCCTTTAATCCCATCTTCAAAAATAATCTCGCCGCTTTGAGGTGCTTTAATACGCACAACAGGTTCTATACCCTGAGGTGGCGTGCCTTTAAATTCTCTATATCTTCCATCATATCTTGGGCGCTCTTTGGCGGCTTCTTGCTTGGCGCGTAATTCTTCTAATTCTTCTTTACTCATATAACAATAATACGCCTTGTCTTCATCTAAAAGCTTTTTGACATATTCTTTATAAAGATCAAAACGCTCTGATTGGTAAGTTACTTCTCCATCATGTTCTAAACCGCACCATTTAAAAGCTTCGATAATTGCTTTAGTAGCTTCTTTGGAATTTCTTTTTAAATCCGTATCTTCAATACGAAGTAAAAAATTTCCACCATTTTTTCTAGCGTATAAATAATTATAAAGAGCTGTTCTAAGTCCACCTATGTGCAAATACCCTGTTGGGCTTGGAGCAAAACGCGTTGTAAGTTTTTCGTGCATTTTTTGCCTTTTCTTAAATTTTTATTGATATAATGCGATATTTATACTTAAATAAAGGTTTGAAATGAAAAAAATTTTATTAAGTTTTGCATTTTTTGCAAGTTTAGCTAGTGCAAATACCATTAATGCTATAGCTGTAATTGTAGACAAAGAGCCTATCACGACTTATGATATAGATCAAACTATGAAAGCACTTAAAATTGATAGAAATAAAGCTTTAGGCATACTCATCAATGAAAAAATGGAAATTTCACAAATGAAACAACTGGGTATTGTAGTCAATGAACTAGAGCTTGACGATGCTATAAATAAAATGCTTGCTCAAAACAAAACTACTTTAAATGCTTTCAAAGCAAATTTAAAATCCAAAAATCAAAGCTATGAACAATTTCGTGCAAATTTAAAAAAAGATTTAGAAAAAAGAAAGCTTTATGAAAAAATCGTAAGTATGGCAAAAACTGATTTTAGTGATGATGGAGCAAAAAAATTTTTCGAACAAAATAAAGATAAATTCACTTTTTATACACAAATTAATGTAAATATTTATTTATCAAACAATCCTCAAACTTTAGAAAATATCAAAAATACAAAAAAAACAATCCTTAAACCACAAAATGCATCTTTAAACACAAGCAATGCCGATCCAAGACTTTTAGGGCTTTTATCGCAAATTCCTGTTGGAGGCTTTTCCCCTGTTTTAAATGGAAAAAATGGCTATGAACTTTATGAAGTTAAAAGCAAAGATGGAGCACAAACTCCTGAATATGAGCAAGTTAAAAATGAAGTTTTAAACGCTTATGTAAGCGAACAAAGACAAAATTTCATACAGGATTATTTTGATAAACTCCGCTCTAAAATCAATATAGAATATTTAAGATAAAAACTACAATTAAAATTTCCCTTTAATAGGGAAATTTTAATGTCTTGCAAGATAATTTGTATCGTAGTTATTGTTAATAAAATCAGGATTTTCCATCATAGAAAGATGGAAATCTTTGGTTGTTTTTATCCCACTTATAAGTAACTCATCTAAAGCTACTTTCATTTTTGCAATAGCTTTATTGCGATCTTCTGCCCAAACTACAAGCTTACCTATCATAGAATCATAATAAGGGGGCACGCTATAGTCTTGATAACAATGACTTTCCATTCTGACATTGCGTCCTGCGGGTGGAATGTATTTAGTAATCTTGCCTGGACTTGGCAAGAAAGTTTTAGAATCTTCTGCCGTGATTCTACACTCTATAGAATGCCCATTTAATTTAATACTTTCTTGAGATGGTAAGGCATAACCTTCTGCTACCTTAATCATTTGTTCTATGATATCAATCCCACTTACCATTTCACTTACACAGTGTTCAACTTGCAAACGTGTATTCATTTCTATAAAATAAAAGTCTAAATTTTTATCAACTAAAAACTCAAAAGTTCCCGCACCTTCATATCCTATAGCTTTGGCTGCCTTAATAGCAGTTTCATGAAGCCTAGTGCGTGTTTTTTCATCAAGCAAAATCGCGGGAGATTCTTCGATAAGTTTTTGATGGCGTCTTTGCATAGAACAATCTCTTTCACCCACATGAATCACATTACCAAAACTATCTCCTATAACCTGCACTTCTATATGGCGTGGATTTTGAATGTATTTTTCCATATACATAGTTCCATCACCAAAAGCTGTCATAGCCTCGCTTTCAGCTGACCAATACGCTTTTTCAAGATCTTTTTCATTTTCCACCACACGCATGCCACGGCCGCCACCGCCAGCAGCTGCTTTTAAAATCACAGGATAGCCTATTTCTTTAGCAAGTTTTTTAGCTGCTTCAGCTCCTGCTAAAGCCCCATCGCTTCCTGGGATTACAGGCACACCTGCTCTTTGCATTACTTGTTTAGCTTTTGATTTATCACTCATTAAATTCATAGCTTCTACAGAAGGACCTATAAATTTGATGTTATGTTTAGCACAAATTTCAACAAAATTTTGATTTTCACTTAAAAATCCATATCCTGGAAAAATCGCATCTGCTTCAGCAATTTCAGCTGCTGTAATAATAGCTGGGATATTTAAATAACTTTCAGAACTTCTTGCTTTTCCTATACAAATGCTTGCATCAGCGTATTTTAAATATAAAGCATCTTTATCTGCTTCAGAATACACACAAATTGCTTTTTTACCCATTTCTTTAATCGTTCTTAAAGCGCGTAGTGCTATTTCTCCACGATTAGCAATTAATATGCTTTTAATTTCCATTTTATAATTTCTCCACCGCAAATAAAGGCATTCCAAATTCTACAGGCTGACCATCAGCAACTAAAATTTCAGCGATCCTGCAATCAAATTCCGCTTCAATTTCATTCATGATTTTCATCGCTTCGATAATAGCTATAGTATCGCCTTTTTTAACCGTGCTACCCACTTTTACAAAAGGTGCTGCACCTGGGCTTGGAGCTTGATAGAAAGTTCCCACCATAGGGCTGTTTATACTTGGCTTGTTTGATTTTGCATTTTGGCTAGGTTGAGCTTCATTTACAACACTTACATTGATAGGTTGTGGAGCTGGAACTGGAGGACAAACAGGAGCTGGAACATCGCAACACATATCTCTTTCAAGTTCTATTTCAAAACCATCTTGTTCTTTGATCTTAATTTTACTAATATTTGCTTCAGCAAAAAGGTTTACTAACTCTTTAATTTCTTCTTTTGTCATAAAATTCTCCTAAAATTTAAGAACTTAATCTTGTATTATATAAAAAAACTTAAAATTTAACTTTAAAAAAGAAAAAAATCATAAAAAATATAGATTTTTTAGGTTATAATCCTTATAAAAAATTACAAATATTAAAAGGTTAAAAATGGGCTTAAAAGCAGATAACTGGATAAGAAAAATGGCATTAGAATACAAGATGATCGAGCCATTTTGCGAAGCAAATATAGGAAAAGGAGTAATAAGCTATGGACTTTCAAGTTATGGCTACGATATACGCGTAGGGCGTGAGTTTAAAATTTTTACCAATGTTAATTCAACCGTAGTAGATCCAAAAAATTTCGTAGAAGAAAATGTAGTAGATTTTGAAGGTGATGTATGTATAGTTCCTGCAAATTCTTTTGCCCTAGCTAGAACTATAGAGTATTTTAAAATGCCTGATGATGTTTTAGCTATTTGTCTTGGCAAAAGCACTTATGCAAGATGTGGTATCATCGTCAATGTTACTCCTTTTGAACCAGGTTTTGAAGGACATATCACTATAGAGATTTCAAACACTACACCTTTACCTGCAAAAATTTATGCCAATGAAGGCATAGCACAAGTGTTGTTTTTACAAGGCGATGAAAAATGTGATACCACTTATAAAGACAAAAAAGGCAAGTATCAAGCCCAAACTGGCATAACCTTGCCAAGAATTTTAAAATAGGAACACTTGTTGCTTTAATTTTAAAAAAACTTAAGCAAAGGAAGGCAAAATGTTTAACAAAAAAAATATCTTAATCACAGGCGGAACAGGCTCTTTTGGAAAAACCTATACTAAGGTTTTGCTAGAAAATTATAAACCTAATAAAATCATCATTTATTCTCGTGATGAGCTTAAACAATTTGAAATGGCAAGCGTTTTTAACGCTCCTTGTATGCGTTATTTCATAGGAGATGTAAGAGATAAAGAGCGTTTAAGTGTTGCTATGCGTGATGTGGATTTTGTTATACATGCTGCTGCGATGAAGCATGTGCCTATTGCTGAATATAACCCTATGGAATGTATAAAAACAAACATACACGGTGCGCAAAATGTCATCGACGCTTGTTTTGAAAATGGAGTTAAAAAATGTATCGCTCTTAGTACAGATAAGGCTTGCAATCCTGTAAATTTATACGGTGCAACTAAACTTGCAAGCGACAAACTTTTTGTCGCTGCAAACAATATAGCAGGCAACAAACAAACACGCTTTGGTGTTACAAGATATGGCAATGTTGTAGGTTCAAGAGGTTCAGTAGTGCCTTTCTTTAAAAAACTCATCAGCGAAGGAGCTAAAGAACTTCCTATCACCGATACAAGAATGACTCGTTTTTGGATCAGCCTTGAAGATGGAGTGAAATTTGTGCTGAGTAATTTTGAAAGAATGCATGGAGGAGAAATTTTCATCCCTAAAATTCCTTCTATGAAAATCACCGATCTAGCCCATGCTTTAGCTCCTCATTTAAGCCATAAAATCATAGGTATAAGAGCAGGAGAAAAATTACATGAAATCATGATTTCAAGCGATGATAGTCATTTAACCTACGAATTTGAAAACTACTATGCTATAAGCCCGAGTATTAAACTTGTGGATAAAGATAATGACTTTAGCATTAATGCCCTAGGCGAAAAAGGGCAAAAAGTAAAAGATGGTTTTTCTTATAGCTCGGATAATAATCCTTTATGGGCAAGCGAAAAAGAACTTTTAGAAATCATCAATCACACTGAAGGTTTTTAAAATGCTTACTTATTCTCATCAAAACATCGATCAAAGCGATATAGATACACTTATAAAAGCCCTAAAAGATGAAATTTTAACAGGGGGTAAAAAGGTAGATGAATTTGAAGAAGCCCTTTGTGAATATGTGGGCGTAAAACACGCTTGTGTATTAAACTCAGCTACTTCAGCCCTTCATCTTGCTTACACAGCACTAGGTGTCAAAGAAAAAATCGTTTTAACCACTCCTTTAACCTTCGCTGCTACGGCTAATGCAGCCTTAATGGCTGGGGCTAAGGTAGAGTTTATCGACATTAAAAACGATGGCAATATCGATGAAAAAAAACTAGAAGCAAGACTTTTAAAAGATAGCGAAAATATAGGAGCTATTAGCGTAGTGGATTTTGCGGGTAATAGCGTTGAAATGGATGAAATTTCAAACCTTGCTAAAAAATACAATATCCCTTTAATCGATGATGCAAGTCATGCTTTAGGCGCTTTGTATAAAAGTGAAAAAGTAGGAAAAAAAGCTGATCTTTCTATCTTTTCTTTTCACCCTGTTAAGCCTATTACCACCTTTGAAGGTGGGGCTGTGGTGAGTGATAATGAAGAGCTTGTCGCTAAAATCAAGCTTTTAAGAAGCCATGGCATAATTAAAAAAAGGCTTTGGGATAGCGATATGGTAGAACTTGGCTATAATTACCGCTTAAGCGATGTTGCTTGTGCTTTAGGGATAAACCAGCTTAAAAAACTCGATCACAATCTTAAAAAAAGAGAAGAAATCGCAAGTTTTTATGATAAGGAATTTGAAAGAAATCCGTATTTCTCCACGATAAAAATCAAAGATTATAAAAAAAGCTCGAGACATTTATATCCTATTTTGCTTTTTCCTGAATTTTATTGTCAAAAAGAAGAACTTTTTGAAAGCTTACTTCATGCAGGAATTGGTGTACAGGTGCATTACAAACCTACTTATGAGTTTAGTTTTTATAAAAAACTCTTAGGAGAAATAAAACTTCAAAATGCGGATAATTTTTACAAAGCCGAGCTTAGCATACCTTGTCATCAAGAAATGAATCTAAAGGATGCAAAATTTGTAAAAGATACTTTATTTAGCATTCTTGAAAAAGTTAAAAAGGGATATTGTGGATAAGCTAGACTTTAGAAGTCAAGATTTTAGCCAAACTGGAAAGGCTATGTATGAACTAGCTTGTGAACTTTTTCCTATCCCTAGAAGTATCACAGGGCAAGGTTTTAGAGATAGCTTAGAAATTTTAAATAAAACTCTGGGCGGGGGGGGGATACTCAAATTTCACTCTATAAAAAGTGGTACAAAGGTTTTTGACTGGATAGTCCCTGATGAATGGAACGCCAAAGAAGCCTATATCATCACTCCAGAAGGAGAAAAAATTTGTGATTTTAAAAAGCATAATCTACACCTTCTAAACTATAGCGAAGCTATCGATAAAGAAATCGAACTAGAAGAACTTCAAGATCATCTTTACTCCATAGAAGAAATGCCCGATGCTATTCCTTATGTAACGAGTTATTACAAAAGGCGTTGGGGATTTTGTCTCACGCATAATGAAAGAAAAAAACTTAAAAAAGGCAAATACAAAGTTTATATCGATGCAAAACATGATGAAAATGGGGTTTTAGACTATGCTGATTTTATCCTACCTAGTACGCAAAATTCAAAAGATGAAATTTTAATTTCAACCTATCTTTGTCATCCTTCCATGGCAAATAACGAGCTTAGTGGCCCTGTGGTGGCTATTTTCCTAGCAAAATGGCTTTTGAGTTTAAAAGAAAGAAAATATAATTACCGCTTTGTCATCATCCCTGAAACCATAGGCTCTATAGTCTATCTTAGTAAACATTTAGAACATTTAAAAAAACATGTTAAAGCAGGCTTTGTGCTTTCTTGCTTAGGCGATGATCATGCTTACTCACTCATACACACACCTAAAGAAAATACTCTAAGCGATAAAGTTGCACTGCATACGCTTAAAAATAAAGAAAATTTCAAAGCTTTTAGTTTTTTAGATCGTGGAAGCGATGAAAGGCAATACAATGCTCCGCTTGTAAATCTTGGCATAGTAGGAGTATGTCACACAAGATACGGTGACTATGATGGATATCATAACTCAAAAGACGATCTCAATTTTATCTCTGAAAAAGGTTTAATGGGTGGACTTCAAAGTATGCAAGAAATGATTTTAAATCTAGAAATCAACGCCGTATATGAAAACACCATAGTATGCGAACCCAATCTTGGCAAAAGAGGACTATATCATACCCTTAGTACTGCCAATGACATTCCTTTGGCTTGTAATTTTCTAGCTTACTGTGACGGAGAGAATGATATCATCGATATAGCCAATATCTTAAATATGCAAGCTTATGAATTTAAAGAACTTTTGGAAAAAATAAAATTTTATGGACTAGTAAAATGAAATATTTTTTAGAACACAATGGCAAAAAATACTCCGATAAAGATTTAATAGATGCTTTTTATCAACTAGGTATAAAAAGAGGCGATATTTTATGCGTACATACAGAACTTTTTAACTTTGGCATACCTTTGCTTTCTAGAAATGAATTTTTACAGACTATACTCAATTGCTTTTTTGAAGTTATAGGCAAAGAAGGCACTTTGATCATGCCAACTTTTACTTATAGTTTTTGCAAAAATGAAGTTTATGACAAAATAAATTCCAAAACAAAAATGGGAGCATTAAATGAATATTTTCGCAAACAAACAGGAGTAAAACGCACAAACGATCCTATATTTTCTTTTGCTATAAAAGGAGCAAAAGAAGAATTATTTTTAAAAGATACAACAAGTTGTTTTGGGGAAAATTGTGTTTATGAGGTTTTAACTAAAGAGAATGGAAAATATATGCTTTTTGGCACTACAACTGGACATACTTTAACACATCATATCGAAGAAGAGTGTCAAGTGGAATATAGATATTTTAAAAATTTTAAAGGCACACTAATAGATGAGCAAAAAATTAGTTATAATACAAATATAAAATTTTATGTAAGATATTTGGATAGAAATTCTTTACCAAATGTTGATAATATAAATTATATTACAAAACAAACCAAAAATTTTAAATATAATAATTTCGGGGGTGCGACTATATATTTATTTAATGCAAAAGAATACAAACAAGCAATAAAAAATGCTTTAATTGAAAATAAAAACATTTTTATATTACAGGAATAACATGGAAAAACAATTTTATGAAATTTTAGAGAATATACTTGAAACCAAAGTAGATGAAAATACAAATTTAAGCATGGAAAACTGCAAGAACTGGACTTCTTTAGCTCATATTGATATCATCATGAGTTTAGAAGAAGAATTTGAAATCAAATTTAGCAAAGATGAATTAAGTCAGCTAAAATCTCAAAATGAACTTTTAAAAGCTATTAAGGAGAAATTATGTTAAAAAATACTAAAAAACTATTTAAACTCATAGAAGAAAAAAATGCTTTACATAAAAAATGTTTAGATGGATTGCAACTTTCAGATGAAGAATATAATGATTTAGAAAAACTTATCATCTATTATAAAGATACATTAAACATCAATCTAGAAGAACAAGCTAAAAGTTATATAGTTGTACTCAATGACACTCTAGAAGAAACTAAATATTTTATAGAATTTGGAAAATATAGATATAGCACTTTAGCAGAAGTAAAAAATATGGTATATTTCAATGAAAATTATATGAAGCAATACATGGTGGGACTTGCTATATCTTCTTTTATTTGGAATGCTCATATTGAAGTTAGAAGATATTTTGCTAAATATATAGATAAAAAACAAGATCGAAAAAGCACTTATCTTGAAATCGGTCCTGGTCATGGAGAATTTTTTGTTAAAGCACTAAGAAGTCAAAAATTTATAGAATATTATGGAATAGATATTTCTCCTATAAGTTGTCAAATGAGCAAAGATATGGTAGAAAATCAATTTGGAGCAATTAATCAAAATAATTTTAAATGTGATTTTATATGTAAAGATTTCACTAAATGCAATTTCAACAATAAAGCAGATTTAGTTGTAATGGGAGAAGTCTTGGAGCATGTAGAACAACCTTTACAGTTTATGAAAGATGTAAAAACTTTACTGAATGATGGTGGAGAAATTTTTGCAACCATCCCTATCAACGCTCCTGCTATTGACCATATTTATTTATTTTCCCATCCTGATGAAGTTAAAGATTTGCTTAAAAATGCAGGTTTAAAAATCAAAGAATGCGAATATTTTATGGCAAATAATTATTCTTTAGAAAAAGCATTAAAAACAAAAAATGCCATTGTTATGGCAGTGGTTTTGGAAAAATAATGAATCTTTTTTCACCTCATTTAAAACGCAATGAGCTTATAAAATTTGCCAAAGAGTTAGACTTTAGTAAAAGTCAAGATCTTCTTATTAATATCCATAGAAATCATGCTTTTGAAGGAGTGCAAAGCATCATTGCTCCTTTTTTACATTTTGCTAATTTAAGAGCTGAGTTTAATTTCAGCTCTTATGATGATAGCTTGAGTTTTGATAACTTTAAAGAAGCTAGTTTAGAACTTTTATGGCTAGATTTAACCCGCTATAAAAATAATGTGCAAAATTTTATAGAAGAAAGACTTTTAGAACTAAGAAAAATTTCACAAAACCCTATTTTAGTTCTTAGTTTAGGAGAATTTAAAACAGATAAAAAAATTTTAAATTGTGAAATTTTGAACATAGAAAAACTCATAAAAGAGTATTTTGATGAAAAAGATATTTTAGACTTAGCTAAAGAAGAACTTACAGGCTCTAAGCTTAATAATAAAGCCTTGATTTTTTTAGCACAAATTTTAGGACTTAGTCTCATCCCTGCACTTGTAAAACCCGCTCTTAAAGCTCTTGTACTTGATCTTGATAATACCTTGTATCAAGGAATTTTAGGTGAAGAGGGTATAGATAATCTTAATTTAAGTCCTTTGCACAAAACCTTACAAGAAAAAATTAAAACTTTTAAAAAACAAGGGTTTTTACTTGCCCTAGCTTCAAAAAATGAAGAAAAAGACGCAAAAAAACTTTTTGAAATAAGGAAAGATTTCATCTTACAATGGGATGATTTTGATGCTAGAATGATCAATTGGGAGTCAAAAGGTGAAAATATCTTAAAAATTGCTAAAAAATTTAATATAAATACTAACGCTATGCTTTTTATAGATGATAATATCGCCGAGCTTGAAAATACCAAATTTACAGGTGTTAAAACACTTTTATGCGATGAAAATATACTTTATAAAATCAAGCTTTTTCCTAATCTTTTAAAACTTTCAAATACCAAAGAAGATCAAATTCGTGCCAAAGATATAGCAGCCAATGCTTTAAGAGACGAGCTTAAAAGTTTAAGCGATGAAGAATATTTTCAAAATCTTGAAATCAGCTTAGATTTTAGCAAAAATGATCTGCAAAATATCCCTCGCATTAGCGAACTTTTAGGCAAAACTAATCAATTTATCGCTAATTACACACGCTTAAATCAAGAAAAAGTCGCACAACACATGCAAAAAGAGCTCATTGTAAGTGTGAGCATGAGTGATAAATTAAGCGATAGTGGGATTATCGCTATTTTTGTTTTTTCTTGCAAAGAAGGAAAATTATTTATCAATGATCTTTGCATTTCTTGCAGAGCTTTAGGTAGAAAACTTGAAACTCGAATGTTTTTTAAAGCCTTTGAACTAGCTTTAAATTTCTTTGATCTTAAAAACAATAATGCAAGGCTTTATTATCAAAAAGGCGAAAGAAATATGCCATTTTTAAGCTTTTTAGAACAAATTTCTAAAGAAATTGAAAAAAACTCAGCCCTTGTTTCATTTCAAAATTTAAATTTTAAAGGACTTATAATCCATGAAAACTAGATTTGATAAAGCCAAAATTTCAGGCATTTGCGTAAGCATACCTGAACATAAAATTTGCATTGATGATGAGTTAGAAAGCGTTTTTTCAAACGATATCAAAACCCTTAAAAGAATGAAAAAAGTCATAGGTTTAAACACGCGTTATATTTGCGATGAAAACACTTGTGTAAGCGATCTTGGAAAACACGCAGCCAATACACTTTTACAAGGTTTAAATATAGATAAAAATAGCCTTGATGCACTCATCGTAGTAACTCAAAGTCCTGATTTTTTCATGCCTTCTACGGCTTGTTATTTGCATCAGCTTTTAAATTTAAGCTCTAAAACCATAGCTTTTGATTTAGGACAAGCTTGTGCAGGGTATTTATACGGCTTATTTGTCGCTCATTCTTTAATACAAAGTGGCTTAGGTAAAATTTTACTCATTTGTGGGGATACTTTAAGCAAATTCATCCATCCTAAAAATATGAATTTAGCCCCTATTTTTGGCGATGGAGTAAGCGCAACTTTGATTGAAAAAACGGATTTTAATGAAGCCTTTTTTGAACTTGGAAGCGATGGAAGACATTTTGATAAACTCATCATTCCAAAAGGTGCGATGAGAATACCTAAAGCAGATATTTTTAACGATGATTCGCTCATGCAAACTGAGGAGTTTAGACAATTAGAAAATCTTTACATGGACGGAGCAAATATTTTTAATATGGCTTTAGAATGCGAACCTAAAAGCTTTAAAGAAATTTTAGAATTTTCCAAGGTAGAAGAAAAAGACATTGCTTTTCATCTTTTTCATCAATCTAATGCGTATTTGGTTGATTGTATTAAAGAAGAGTTAAAACTTAATGATGATAAAGTTCCTAATTTCATCATGGAAAAATACGCTAATTTAAGCGCTTGTTCACTACCTGCTCTACTTTGCGAACTAGATACTCCAAAAGAATTTAAAGCGAGTTTAAGTGCTTTTGGTGCAGGGCTTAGCTGGGGAAGTGCGGTGCTAAATTTCAAGGATTTATACACAAAAGATATTTTAATTTACACAAAGGAGAAATAATGACAAAAACTGAATTTTTAGAAGAGCTTAAAGAAGCTATGCATAGAGATGAAGACTTAAATGAAGATATGCTACTTGATGATATAGACGAGTGGGATAGTTTGGCTTTTGTATCTGTGATGGTGCTTTATAAAAATCTTTTTGCTTTAAAAATCACAGCCGAGGACTTGAAAAATTGTCAAAAAGTGAGTGATTTAATCGATTTAGCAAAGCTTGATTAAAACCTTTAAGGTTTTAATCTTTTATCGTTAATTCAAATTTATCTCCCACATCTTTAAAAGTAAACACTTTATTTCCACAAGGATAAGAGATGGAATTTTCTTGCATGAAA
>NZ_MKAH01000052.1:144535-145607 GCF_001764255.1 Campylobacter sp. BCW_4341
TTTTTCAAGCATTAAAGGAAGTTCTTTTCTAAATAAGGCTTTATCAGGTATACCACAACCATGGTCTAAATTTTTAATAAATTTTCCATCAATTTTATTTTCATCTATCAAATTTAAGCTTACATCATATCCTAAAATTTTTAATATTTGCATGGTTTGTTCTTTAAAATTTGCTGGAGTTAAAGGATCTTCTTTACTATGATAACTCACATAAATAATATTTTTATTTTTTTGACTTTGTAAAATCAAATGATCTTTATTTAACAATGTTCTAATAAAATAATTTTCATTATTAAAAAAATAAGGTGAATTTTCTTTACGTGTCCAATGGGTTTTTAGAAAACATTCTATTAGAGTATTTGGATCATCAAATACATAATCACAACCACTATCCATTTCTCTTCCTAAAATATAAATCAAAGGTGGCAAAGCCGAACCTGAATTATCAATCACGCCATCCACATACCAAGGAGCTATTTTTGCTATGAGTAAAGATAAGTATCCTCCATAAGACCCCCCCATAAATTTTTGGTAAATCTGCAAATTTTGGAAAGCGTTTAGCTAAATCTTTTAAGGCATTAATATGATCAATAGCTGCCATAATGCCAAAATTTTGATAATCTCCATTAGGTGGGATAAAAGTTGAAGTAAAATTTAGTTTAAAGTTATGATCGAGTTTATTTTGCATTTTTAAATTTTCTACATGTTTCACTAAAGAATTCGCTAAAAAAAGCGCATTATCATTATTTATTTCACCATAAGAAAAATGAAACTGATTTAATAAATTTTTAATATTTTCAATATCTTCCTCTTGAAAATATTTGTATGCACTATATTTCTCAACATCTGAACGCCTTTGGCAAAAACAATGATAAAAAACATTTATTGTCACTACATCAAAATTTTTAGCAATATAATTTCTATAAGAATCTAAAAAATATATATTTGCATTAGCTCCATAACCTCCTATGACAAAAACTATAGCTTTGAGATCTTTTTCATCATCATAACTGATGCGATATTCAAGCTTACTGGTTCTTTTAATGCCTAGTTCTACATCATCACAAGAATC
>NZ_MKAH01000053.1:0-6562 GCF_001764255.1 Campylobacter sp. BCW_4341
TTAGATCAAGATAATACTATAAAACAAGATACACCTAGTTATTATTTTTCTCCTAAAGATGAAAGCAGTGGCAAAGGAAGACTTAGCATCTTTTATAAAAATGATGAACTTTGTTTGCTTAATTATTCTATTATAGAAAATTCTTTAAATATTAAATTAGAATGTTTAAGCAAACAAAGCTTAGAGTATAAAGACTTAATTTCAAACACTTTAAAAGAACAAAAAACCACACAAGTAGATAAAAAACAAGCTATAGCTAAACTTCATGCTCTTTTAGAAAATCAAAACCTAGAATGTATCCATGGAGGTAAAGTCATACTTAAATCAAACAAAGGAAAAACTTTTAAAGACAATAACATTCCTATAATACTAGAAAGTGATTTATTAAACTCTAGTATAGTAGCTTGTCCTAATACTATAGCAGGTGTAAGTGTTCCTTGTACTAAAGTTGTTAATGTAAAAGGATCCTTATCTCAAAAGAAAGTCAATAATGAATTTGCAATCTTACAAGAACTCATCTCAGCTTGTAAAACAGATAAAGGCTTTGCTTTAAAAGTAAGCTTTACTCCAAGTAAGTTTAAATTTGATCACAGCTTTGATCCTAAAGAGGGCTTAGGAGAACAAAGTAAAAATCAAATAGAGTTAAAAGAGCCTATAATAAGACTTCATTATAAAAGTGATAGATTTCAAAAAGATAATTTACCTATCTATAATCTTTTAATCAATAATGAAAAAAAAGAACAAGATAAGGCTTTAAATGAATTTAATATAGATTTAAAAGATTTAAAAGATATAGAGGATATAAATATTCTTAATCAATTCAAACAAGACTTTAGTAAAGATTATGAATTTAAAGAATTAAATCTTAGCTTTGATACTAATTTAATCAAACTTTATTTTATTATCCCAAAAAACATTGCTAAAGTTTATAAAAGTGCTTATAAGGAATTTGAAAATAAAGATTTAGGAGTAGGGTATTTTACACAGCTACATGAGTATGATAAAATCATCAAAAATGCTTTAGAAGATAATAAAGAATTAAACGAATATCATTTTAGTTTTTTAGCTCCTGCAAAAATGCAAAATTTAAAACTTCAAATCGCACAAGGACTAGATGAAATCTTAGAAGATGAAGATAGAAAACAAGAGTTTTATGTTTGTAAATTTGTGGTGGTAAATGGGGTTAGTGAAAACAATACTCAAGAAAAAATCACTCATCTAAGCAATGATGGTCAAAATCTTTTAAAAAATATAGAGAAGCTAAGACTCAAACCTTATAATGATCAAAATGGAAAAGAAATTACTTCATATGTTAAAGGTGCAACTATTGGATATGGACATCTTATAGGGCAAAATGAATGGGATTTGTATAAAAATGGTATTACTTTACAAGAAGCGGATAAATTGTTTAAAAGCGATTTGTTGCCCTTTGAAAATGCTGTAAAAATTCAATAAACTCTTCCTTAGCACAGAACGAATTTGATGCCTTGGTTATATTATGTTTTAATATAGGGATTGATAATTTTAAAAATTCTTCTGTTGTTAAAATCATCAATGGAGAGAAAACAGGCTACAAAACATTAAAGGAAGCTTGGATGGCGTGGAACAAAAGTCAAAATAAAGTAATGCAAGGACTAATTAATAGGAGAAATGCTGAATATAAGCTTTACATTCAAGGAGGTTATGAAAAATGGTAATTTTTAAAAATATATTATTGTTTTTATTTTTTAGTACTTATTTATTAGCGCAAGAGGATTTTACTCCACTAGAGCAATGTACCTATGAAAATGAAAAGTTTTGGATAAAAATTTTAAATCTATGTCCAGAGGGTAATATAACTTGTGATAAAGTTGTATATGTGGGTGTCAATAAAAATAATGGAAAATATATTGTCCTAAACGGTAAGTCTATTAGTGATGTAAATATGAATTTTAAAGGATATGTTTTTAAAAATGGTATTTATGAATACAATATTTTTAATAATTTTTTATATATTTCTAAAAACAAGCAGATTATACAAGAATATCGTCTGAAATTATGTGAAAAATAGACGCAACAAAGGCAACAAGCAACAACAAATACCTAGAATATGTAAAAAGTTAAAAAGATGCAATAAGAATTACAAGAAGTTTTTAAAGTTATAAAAATCCTAATTAATGAAATCTTAGCTCCTAAATTTTACAACAAATACAAAGATTTAGAAGTTGAGATTGATGATAAGGGCAATGTGCTTAGGTGGATAGGAGAGATTAATAGAGAGACAAAAAATATTAGCAAATAAAAAATGATATAATAATGCTTTATATAAGGAATCTTTTATGTTTATAAGTTCTAAAACAGAGTTAATTCAAACTATTAAAAATTTAACAATCAACAATAAAGAAGTTAAACAGATTGATTTTGTTTATCCTAATTTTTCTATTTTACACGCTATATTAAAAAATATTGATTTTCATCAAAGAAAAATGCTATCTAAAAATCAAATATTGACTATGGAAATACTAGAAATTTTAAAACAAACTTGTGATAATCACAATAATATAGAAATAAATATCCATACCCTTAATGAGCTTGATGCTGGACAAAATGTAAATTTAAAAGATTTATCAAGCAGTGAAATTTGCACTAAAGTTTATTTAGAAGACTTAGAAGAAGAAATTCAAGACAAGAAACAAGGTAAAGATTTTAATCTTTTTTATCATACAGATAAAAATAATCTTTGTATCGAATTTATCAATACTTTAAAAGAACTAGCTAAAGATTCTGAAGATATAACAACCTTAGACGAGTTAATCGAAAACATTGATCCTGATGATATAAGCAGTGATAAATTTGATGATTTTAAGAAAAAAGTTTTAGAAATGATTGGAAATGTCATAGAATCGGATTTTTTCAAAAATAGCATAAGTCCCACTTTAAAAAATACTTATGAAAAATTTATCAATGAGTTGTTAGAACACATTAAAAAACTTGCCGAAGAAAAAGAATATGAAAAAATTAAAATCATACTAAGTGCTATAGCGGGTGTTGCAATAGCCACAGTGGTAGCTGTTCTTACAGGTGGGACAGGATTAGCTATTTTGGCTGCTGGTTTATTTTCTTTAATGGGTTCTGCAAGCGAGTATTATGAATTTGCTCAAAGAGATTATGGCACACTTTTAACGACTTTAGCCGCATTTTTAGCCACTAGATGTGCTATGTTTATTCATTATATTAATTCTCGCTTGTTATCTTGTGTTTTAATTATTAATAAAAAAGAAATTATTGATTTAAGTGGTTTTGGATTATATCTTGGAAGTGATGAAAGCAATATCGCTTCGAATTTGGCTTATAAAATCACTTTAAGCGAAGAAATAAAAAGCATTGAAAATATTTTTAGTGAAATCTTTTTAAACCCAGAACAAAAAGACAAGGGATATAAAAATACACCCAATGATTCAAAATCGAGAAATTTACCCGCTTTCATTTCAACGCAAAAATTATCTAATTTGTATTTAAAAAACAATGCTATTTTAAAGAATTTGCAAGAAGATATTAAACAATTTATTTATTTTTCCTATATAGAAAGTCCAAATTTTAACTCAAGTAAACTAGCTGAATTTTTCGCACAAAAAAATCAAAATGCACAAATAGATTTAAATACAACTAAAATGAGTAAAAATTATTTGATTATTTCAAATATCCCCAATAAATACAATGCAGGACTTAGTGAAAGTTTAACTCAAGAAATCGCCAACTATAATATACAAGATAAATACAGAAGAATTAAAAAAAATATTGATACTTCAAAAAAAACTTATGACAGCACAAGAGATTATAGCGAATATAGCATAGAAATGCCACAAGATGAAAATGAACCTTATATTTTACAATTAAGCCCTTTTGTGAAAATATCCAAAGAAGCTTATGAGAATAGTAAAAAAGCTTATGAAGATATGCAAAAGGTTTATAAATATTTAACAAATTTTGTTGCTACACCGCAGAAGCTACCAGAATTCGCAAAAACAGCTAAAGAAAAATTAGCAATATCAGAAAATGAGCCAATGATAGAAATAGTAAAAAAGACGGAAAATTTACGACATTGCGAACGAATAAACATTTTAGCTTATATTGACTACAATAAAAAAATAAATGATAAAAAATGGCTTCCTTATTTTTATATCAAAAAATTCTTTAAACAAAACGAAGCCAAAGAATCCATCATAGAAAAAGAAAAAAAGATGGCTCATCAATATTTAACTTTTTTGAAAAAAGAGTTTTTTGAAAAATCGGATAAATCTTCATTTGGGAACTATTCTTTAATGGAATGTTTATTCATTTCATTTGTCTTGTATCAAGCTAAGCTTATTTTTCCAAATATCAATTTAGATTTGAAAAAATATGGAGGCAGTAATTTTGTATATATAAAATACTTAGAGGAAACTTATGTTTTATGGACAGATGAATGTCCAATATATGTAAATAATGAGCCAACAAATATTACAGCATATGAAGTTGTATCGCAATTATTAAAAATACTTGACAAAAAAGATTATTCTTTTGTGGAAAATGATAATTCGATAACTATAGATGATTTTTTTAATGAATTATCAAAAGATTTAGATACAACAAATACATTAGATAAAAAAATAATCAAATTAAAGCAAATGTATCATTTAGATGAACAAAAATGCATTAAAGAATTTATGAATTTAGACGAAGAAACGCAACGAGCTTTTGTTGCATGGATGGATATAGAGAAACAAATATCAGATTTATCAAAGCTTTTGGAACAGATGTATGGAAAAGAATATTTAAATAAGGCAAAAGAACAAAAAACAACTGAAATATTTACTTATGCGATGTTAAAAATTTTATTAAGTGCTAGTCCTTTTATCAGCTTTACAGCTCAAATGTTGTGGGATTTTAATTTTTTAAAAACAATAGAATATGTTATTCAAGCTTGTATTAAAATAAACAAAGAAGGATTTAAAGAATTTTTTAAAGAACAGCTTGGTATTTTTGCACCTCCAAAAAAGAATAGTATATATCATATACACATAAAATCTAATTTAATAATAAAAGCACGCTTGCAGCAAATAGAAAAAGAATTAATTCATACTAAAATCCAAATGATTTTAGCACAAGAGATAAAATCCAATTTAATAATACAAAAAAATACATCCGGTTTAAATCTATTTATCACAAAGATAAAAGAATACTTTAATGAAAAACAAATTAAGATTTATTGGAGTGATAAATATATGAAACAATTATTTATATACTCTAATCAAGAAAGCAATATATCTAAAATTGCTCTTATGCATAGCATGGATATACAAACTCAAAAATATACTATTTATACTTATGCTAAGCTAAATAAACTTGACCTTGCTTCTATTGTGGCTGGAGAATTTGTGGGTATTTTTTTAAATTATCTCTTTCCAACAAATTTTAAAGCCCTACAAGAACAATATGAAAGCATTGTTTATCAGCTTTACACCTTCAAAGATGATTCTCCTTTAGCAGTTATAAGAGATCATTTTGTAACTTATCCTTTTGCAATCAATTCGAAATTCATTAGCTTTGATTTAAAGAAAATTTTTTATGGCATAGATCTTTGCACAGGAGTTTTTGACACTCATTTTTCCTTTCATTATGAAATAGATCAAAAGCTTGAAGAAAATAAAGAATTTCTTTTAAAAAGACTTTTATCTTATTTGATTATTGATGAGAAAAGAAATGCAACTGCTTTAGAGGATATAAAAGAACAAAAATATATTATAGATGATTATACTTTTTATTTTAAAGAATTAAAATCTTTAGAACTTAAAAAATGCACTATATATCAACTTCCTTGTAATCATCCTTTGTTTAAAGAGTTTAGAAATAAAGAAAAGCAAATTAGTGCTTTTAAAAAGGATGAAGATAGTCCTATTCATGCTTACAATGAAGCTTTACAAATTTTACAAGATTTTGCTAATGGAATTTACAATACAAGTAAAGATAAAACAGGAAGATATATAGAAGATAAAAATAAAACCAGAAGATTACTAGAAAAACTCAATATCATAGGACAAAACAATCTTAAGGCTATGTATATGGGGATAAATGGAAATGAAGAAAGCTTGAAAGCTATAGGCAAAAGAGAAAATAACACTAGCAAAGCAAGTGCAAATGCTGATATCGCATCAGAAACAAAAACTCCGCCTAATTTCATAGGCAGATTAGCTACTACCATAATCATAGAAGATGGTTTATATATGGGTTAAATTAAGAAAAGGATAGATAATGAGTGAAACTTATGAGATTTATACACCTAATGGATTAACATTAGATGTGGAAAAAGATACCAATAAAATACTCTTTAAAGAAAATGTTAAGCCCACAGGCAACTATACCGAAGAATATTCCAAAGCGGTTTTTAAATCTTATCATATTATGAAAAACTCCCCCTACAAAGACTATAAACCCCAATACCTAGATCCTAACTTTTATACAGGGCAAAAATCCACTCTAGTTGAATTTAAAGATTGGCAAAGTATATATTTAAAAGATCCTATCAAAGGAGCTATAGCTCCTT
>NZ_MKAH01000053.1:6612-13189 GCF_001764255.1 Campylobacter sp. BCW_4341
AAGGAGCTATAGCTCCTTGGACTAAAGCAGAAAAAGCTTATTATAAATCTTTAAAAACTAAAAGAGAAAGATATAAATATTTATCAATAAGAAGTGGATTAAGATCTGTGGTTATAGATATACCCTATGATGCTTATGCTAATGTAGATGAAAAAGGATATTTAATCAATGAAGAATACGCCTATATTTATGATGAAGTAAGTTCTCATCGTGGAACATTAAAATCTTATTCTTTCTTTAATGAATGGGAATTGTCTGCTTTACTTTTGGGAAATATTAAAGCTAGTCCCACAGCTGCCGTAGGATTTAAAGCAAGACAACAACAAGCATTGTTTTTACAAGCTCAACTTGGAGATAAAAATGCTTTTAAAAGTTTAGGTTTAGCAGTATTGTGTTCTAATTCTTTTCTTACAGGGCAACATTGGAATAAGCTTAGAGCAAAAATGATTTATGATTTACACGATTATCATTATGAGAGTTTATTAGATGAATTTGGTATGCTTCCTTTTTTAGATGAGATTATAGGAGCAGATTGGACGATTGATTTAAATAAATATGATTTTGCCTATGATGAAGAAGGCAGGATCATTTGGGCTTTATATGATGATATTGAAAAAGGCAAATTAAAAGATCCAAGAGATATAGATTCTACTCCTGAAAGTAGAAATAAATTTGATGATGCTATGGATGGATACGAAAATGGAATGGTAACAAGATTCGATGTAGATATTAGAAACGAAAGAGATGAAAGATCTGCTAAACTGACTATGGATACCCTAGTATTAAGCGCCAAATTAGCAGCCCTCACTCCTCCTCAAGGCTATCCTAATGCCCCTTATTATTTTACACCTGAAAGATTAGAATGGATTTATAAAAGAGGATATTTAGACAAACTCCTTGACCCAAGAATTCCTGCTATTTATAGATATAATTTTCCGCAAGAACTTCGAGCTAAGATAAGAGCTTATGCTAAAGAGCATAATATAAAAGAGTAAAAATCACTCAAAATCTTTAATATACTTTTCCAATGCTTTGATGGTAAGATTTTCAAAAAGAATCTTATCTTCTTTAATATTATTTTGTATGGCAGCTTCAATATATTTAATAAACATATTTTCTTCCATTTCTTCAAATATTGGAGTATATAATTCTTTTGCGATTAGGCTAAGGGCTAAAATATTGATCAATCTTGTGGATTTGATTAAGGGTATATTATTAATAATACTTTCAAAATCTTTAATGTTGATAGGAGAATAATCATTATTTAATTTAGAGTTTTGTTGTTTTGTTTTAATATCTTTTAAATTTTTTACCAAACTTTTTAAAACATTTTCATATTCTAATGAATTTGGATTTTTTTGAATTATTTCTTTTAAAAAGCTATCATCTGCCTTTTCTTCTTCGATAAATTTATAATCATTATTTTCTAAAATCTCTTTCAACTCTTTATTTTTGTCAAAATTTATACTTGTTTTTCCTCTAGGCTTAATTTCAATTTCATCAAAATGATTGCGTTTTTCAATATCTTCTAAGTATTTTTTATTTTCTTTAATGCTTGCTTCAATGCTTTTTGCATCCACAAATCTAAATTCTAAATTACCGATTTTAAAAATATCGCCTATACTGATTATTATTTCATAGCCACTTGGCATTCTAGAAAAGGACTTATTATAATAAATGTCAGAATCTTCAAAAGCCGCAATTGTAAAAGATCCTTCTTCATAAGATACTATGGCATGGGTATTTTTGATTTGTTCTAGTTTATCTTGAATACGAAAAGTGCAATCATCACCGCTTCCTATAGTTCCACCCTTTGTGTTAAATACAAATGTTTTAGAACCACTAATACATTCGTCATAATTCTCAATAGTAATTCCTATTTCTTCTTTTTCTATCATTGTTTATTTACCCCTGTAATATTTTCTACTATTTTAAGATTATTTAAAATATAAACTATATTATTTAATTCACTAGCACCGTTAATAATTTCAAAGTCAAAATATAAGTTTTTATTATTGTTAAATATAATGCTGTATATAGAATTACTTTTATTATCTTTTATAAACTTATACCATGCCCATTCTCCTTTATATGATTTTGTATAATTTAAATTAGGATTAGAGTAGTTATAGGCTGTAAAATTTAAACTTGTTCCATTATTGAATTTTTCTGCTACAATTTGTAGGGTTTGATTAAGAGTATGATCGTATTGGATATTTTTATTATCATAGCCAAGCTTTATAAAGGAAAAATCCGCACTTAAATCAAGGCTTTGAATAGTAAAATTAACTTTTATATTATCATTACCATTTAGTATGAGACTAGAGAGATTGCCTGCATTGGTGATAAAATCTAAAAATTCTTTAGAGAAATTTAATTTTGAAGCAAATTGAGAATTGACAGAATAGTTATTTTTTCTTTTTACCAAAACATTGTTCAAGTATTTTTTATAAAAACTATTTAATGTCCCATTTCTTCCAAAAAATGTTTTAAAACTATCCATACTAAGATCTGCTACACTCTCATCATTAAAAGGATAATATGGCGCAATATCATTAACAAATGGATTATACACTTCATTAATCCAAGCAGTATTAAATAAAGAAATACCATGATTTTCTATAAAATTCCACGAATAATTAGAAAGCTGACTATAATATCTCTCTAAATCATTAGGTAATTTTTTTATGTTCATTTGAAATACAGCAAAAGGATCATTGGCATCTTTATTGCCTCCAAGAGCATATGAAATTTTTTCTTCAGCGCTTTGGTTATTATTAGAACTAAAATCTATAATTTTATTGGACATATTTGCAATACTTGTATTAAGAATATCTAATATTTTTTCATCATCAGTGCCTTTGCCCACTTCTATATTACCAACACTCAAAAGTGTATTTTTGTTTACTAGCTTATGATATTGTGTGAAAGCATTGCTTACCCCAATAAAATTTGATCTAATTTCCCCAGCATTTAATCCTAAATTGTAGGCTTGAGTTAGTAAAACTGCATCATTTAAATTTGTATTAGAACTAACAATTTTTAACAAAGAATATAAAGGGTTTTCTTTTTTTGATAAGATATTAAGCTCATTAAGCATTGCCTCTTTGGTATTATACCTAACAGGTTGCAATGAAGCGAGTAGATTTTGCCAAGCATTTTGGTATTCACTTAAGTATAATTTTAAAATACCCATAGTCAAAGTGTTTTTATTTTCTTTAAAATTGTTATCTAGCATCCAAGATTCAATATTGATTGCGGTGTCAACTTGTTGATTTAAATCATTTAAAAAGTCCATCATACCAACTTTTGTATATATTTTATCTATAGAAGTTATTTGAGAATTATTTGAAAATACACTATTTGCAGCAAAACCTAAATCCTCTTTTATAAGATATTTTTCTTTAGGTTTATCGCTATTTAAAAAATTAAGAAGAATGTAAATTCTTTGAGTTCTACTTATACTCTCAAGTTTTCTTTTTCCTGTATGTATACTGTTTTCATCTTCTGTAAAAGATTTAAGATTAAATTGTTTAAGCTCATCCACCCCTTCTAGAAAGTCATCTTTAGAGATTGAATACTTACTTAAAGTATTCCAATTCTCGTTAATCCAAATTTTTAGTATTTCTTTATTAAAATATTTTTGTTTAAACAAAGATCTATACATATATAATGTTTTGATTAAATTTTCTTTATTTGTATCGGTAAGTAAAGTATATTCCATTTCTTTTAATAAAGTATTTTTTAACACATCTTCATTCAGTTTATAATAAAGTTGTTTAGCTTCTTTAAATCCTTTGTATGAGAGATTTAGATTTAAATATTGAAATATATTATTATCTTGCCAAAGTTCAGGATAAGTATTTAAAATATTTCTCAATTCAATTAAGAAGTCAGCTTTTTGTTTAATATTTAAATTTTGATAATCTTGATCTTTAAGAAGCAATTGTAAAGATCTTAAGGTATTTTGGCTTTTTTCGAATTCTTTATTGTTTTTACTTATAAAATAAGAAGATATAGCATATGTTCCAAAGCTTATGATTAAAATTATAATTAAAAAAGATAATTTTTTAGAATAAGATTTCATAGCGCTTAAAGAATAATCTGTAAAAATTAAATCTTCGAGCAGTGATTTAACAAAATAGCTTTGTTTATTATGTATAATATTGGATTTTGATAATACTTTTTTGCAGTTATATTTCTCACATATGGCATCGAGTAAGAAATTTCTAGGAATATTTTCTTGATAGGCGCTAACAAAATAAACTCCTCTAAGATAAGAATTATTTTTAAGCTTATTTTCTTCTTGTACTTCCAAAATAAAAGTCTTTGCTAATGCAAATAAATTATCAAATTGTTTTAAAAATAAGTAGCTTTTATTTTTATTTTCCATATTGTAAATATGGGAATTTTTACTCATTAAAGAGCATAATAATGAATCACTTAATTCTTTAAATTCATTATTTAAAAATTCTTCACTTAAGATTTTATCAAAAGATAATCCTAAAATTTTATCCGAAATTTTTTTATCGAAAATATCAAAATACTCTTTCATGCCTTCCATCAAGTCAAGTTTTGAAAAAACTATATAGATGGGCAACTTTAAATTCAAAGTTTTTTCACATTCGTTTACTCTTTTTGTTAGATATCTAATAAGATTTTTGGAATACTCCTTAGGATTATTTAAGAAAAGGACAGTATCAACAACTAAAATAATTCCATTTAGTTTGCTATGAAAAAAATTTTTATTGAGAAAAGTAAGGAATTTTTTCCATATATTTTTTTTAATTAAAAAATCTCTATTTTTATCTATATCATCTTCGGGTATTTCATCGCTACTTGTAGGCTTAAAAAATTCTTCTTGTGAAAAATAGTTTCCTTCTGTATCTAACAAAGCGCCTTTTTTTGATACATAAAGTGCAAAATTTCTAGTAGACTTATGGAATTTTTTATAAGACTCTAAACTATCGCTAAGTGGATATTCGATGTTAGAATAATTGATAAAAGTGCTTTTTCCAGCCCCTTCATTTCCTATGATGATAATTAAGGGTAAATTTTTTGTTTTTAAATCATTCTTCCATGTTTCTTTGGCATCTTTAAGAGATAAAAAGAAGTTTCTTTTAGATTTGTAAATAAACTCATCAGCTTCTTTTTTTAGGTCTTTAAATTTTAATCTTTTTTCACTTTTTAAAGAAGATATAAAATTTATAATAGGCTTTAATAAAAAAAATAAAAAAACAATAAGCCAAATTATCAAGATAATACTAAATCTTAAAAATGAGCTACTAAAAATATATATGTCGTTAAAAGCTATTAAAGGACCCCAAAACCAAAATAAAACACTAAAAAGAAAAATACAACAAAGTAAAAAAGCAGTTATAAATAATCTTGATTTTATAAAATCAAATATTTTTTTAAACATCGTTATTCCTTATTTAAAGTAAAAACAAATAAATATTAATATCAATATACAAATATTTTACAAAAATTTATATAGATTAAGATTAAAATGATACAATTTTGAATGTTAAAAAAAATTAAAGGAGGTTCTTTTTATGGCTGAACCAGCGTTTATAAGAATTGAAGGTTCCACACAAGGTTTGATTTCAAGTGGTGCATCTACTGAAGCGAGTATTGGCAATAGATATAAATCAGGTCATGAAGATGAAATCATGGCGCAAGAGGTATCTCATATCGTAACTGTACCCGTTGATCAGCAAAGTGGGCAACCTTCTGGACAAAGAGTTCATAAGCCCTTTTCTTTTACTTGCTCATTGAATAAGTCCGTGCCTTTGTTATATAATGCACTTACCAAAGGAGAAAGACTTCCAACAGTCGAAGTTCATTGGTTTAGAACTGCAGCAAGTGGCGGATCTGAACATTTTTTTACTACAAAATTGGAAGATGCAATTATTACAAATATTGAATTAATAATGCCAAATGCACAAGAGTCAAGTAATCATGATAAAACCGAGCTTTTAAAAGTTTCAATGAGTTATAGAAAAGTAGTTTGGGAACATACTGCTGCTGGAACTAGCGGAAGTGATGATTGGAGAGAAGGTAAAGCTTAATTATAATTATCTTAAAAAATCCCGACTAAAATGCGTAATTATAGTCGGGGTTATATCTTAAAAATATATTTTGTTTTCTTGGTTTTAATTACAAAACTACTTTCTAAATTATAATACTATTTATTCATACATGAAATCATTTATCTTAATGAGCAATTTTTGTCTTCTATGTTTGGATGCTAGCGAGCTAATCTTTATCAAACCACAAAATTACATCTTAATTTTAATAAAATAGAGAATCTAAGGAGATAACCCATGACATATATATTACTTCTTATTATAATTTCTACTATTCTTTCTTATCTTATATTAAAATTTATTTATAAAATCATCTTTAAATCTACAAAAAGCGTTTCAAAGTTTTTAGTCTTTCTTGGAAGTATAGGCTTAATTATCTTTTATTATACTCCTTATTCTTATTATTTAGAGCCTAGTTATTGGCAATTTAGGAATATGTGTAAGTTAAATGAACTTCCTAAAGTATAATAAGATTCTAGGGTATTTTG
>NZ_MKAH01000054.1:0-1914 GCF_001764255.1 Campylobacter sp. BCW_4341
TATGGGCTTGTGAGAATTTACTTGATAAAGATTTAAATAAACCTTTTGAAAAATTAGAACCTTTAAGTTTAAATAAACAAAATGAGTTTTTACTTAAGGCTTATTATAAAGTTTATCAAAGTATTAAACATTGTAGAGATTTTAGTAATAAATTTATTAAAAGCTATGATAAAATAAAAAATTCTTTTATGAGTTTACAAAATTCTCAAAAAAATGAAATTTTTATTCAAGAAATTATTCAAGATATAGATAAAACCAAAACTCAAATAGATGAACTTTGCAATACTCAAAAAGATTTGATACAAATTTTAGGTCCCTTACTAACTCAATTTGAACTTAATCTTGCTAGAATTTATGTTTTAAATCCTAAAACCAAAGAAGATGCTTTTAATAAAAATATTCTTTGGATAAAAGAACATTTAGAATTTATGGAATTAGTTTATGGACATATCAAAGCACAAGAAAGTGCCTTGATAAAAAATATACTTCCTTTAGAAGAAAAACTTAAAGAAAGAAAATTAGATAAATGGATGGAAAGAGTGAGAAGGTGAAAGAGGAACTTTTTTTAAAAAATACTCAAGCTTTATTTGAAGTTGATGAGATCTTAGCCTATAAATTAAGATTACTTAAAAATATAACTCTTAAACTCATTCAAAATGAAAATGGAATCAATTTTACAAAAGATGAAATCTTACTTTATCAAAATCCTAATCAAGAGCTTTTAGAAAATCTTAGCCTTTTTCAAAGTGAATACGCAAAATATCCTGTTTTGTTTTTTTATGGTTTTGGAAATGGAATGCTTTATAAAAGTTTATGTGAAAATAAAAATCATCAACATATTATTGTTTTTGAAGACAATCTTGAAATTTTAACTTTAGCTTTTCATTTATTTGATTTTAGCGAAGAATTAAAAAAAGAACAACTAATACTTTTTTATACTCCAAATATTAATACAGCACAACTCACCACACTTTTTACTTATGAAATCATTCAAAAAAGTGTAAAAATTTTTAATCTTTTTATCCATAATGATTTTTATCAACAATTTTATAGCACTCAAATACAAAATATAAATACTCAACTGATAGAAATGATACGATTTATCGTTTTAAACAAAGGTAATGATCCACATGATTCTTTAGTTGGAATCAAACATACCCTAGACAATCTCCCTAAAATGTTAAATCATGGAATTTTTCAAGAATTTCTCAAAGAAAGAAGAGCTAAGGTTGAAAATGCTATCATTGTTTCTACAGGACCAAGTCTTATAAAACAACTTCCTTTATTAAAAAAGTATGCTAATAAAGCTACGATTTTTTGTGCAGATAGTGCTTATGTTATCCTTGGAAAATACGGTATAAAGCCTGATTATGTTTGCATGCTAGAACGTGATGATATAGTTTCTAAATGTTTTGATAATGATTTTGGCGATTTTAACAAAGGCATACTTTTCATACTTGCTTCTGTGGTTCACAAAGAAGTATTAGATTTTTTAGAAAAAGATCAAAGAACTTATATGCTTGTACATCGCCCTTTAAATTTTGCAGCTAGTTTAAAACTTGATGAATATGGATATCTTGGAGTAGGACACAGTGTTTCAAATATGATCTATGAACTAGCAGGAGCTTTAAGATTTGAAAATATCATTTTTATAGGACAGGATTTAGCTTATGGCGAGGATGGAAGTTCACATCCTAAAGAGCATATACATGGAAGTCAAGGTGAAGAAATCAGAGGAGAAAAATATACACTAGCTTATGGAGGAAAAGGCAAAGTAAGAACTCAACTCACTTGGAATTTATTTCGTCAAGCTTTTGAAAAAGATATATTTTGGGCAAAAGAAAAACTTAATATCACCACCTACAACTGTACCGAAGGTGGAGCAAGGATAGAAGGAACCATAGAAAAACCTTT
>NZ_MKAH01000054.1:1964-3031 GCF_001764255.1 Campylobacter sp. BCW_4341
AGAAAAACCTTTTTTATGGGCTTGTGAGAATTTACTTGATAAAGATTTAAATAAACCTTTTGATTTTCCAAAATTTCTAGATAAAAAACTAGCCAAAGAAAAATTAGAAAAAACAAAAAAATATCTCCAAAAAAGCATTTTAGAATCCAAAGAATTTATAAAAAAAACTCAAACTCAGCTTCAAAAGCTTAGATACACTTTAGAAAACAATGACAAGAATTTTCAAACTCTTGAAAAAATCAAAAATGATCTTTTAAATCTTTTTAAAGAATTTAAAAAACTCAAGCTTTTTAATGAACTTTGTCAAGCTATTTATTTTCATAACGAATGCGAAATTTTAAAATTTGAAGTTTTAAACACAAACAAACAAAAAGAAAATTTAATAGACTTTTTGAAAATACAACACAATTGGTTTATCCAAGGTTTAGGATACCTTGATGCTCAAAACCAAACCATAGAAAAAAGTTTAGAAAATTGGAATTTTGACGATATAATCAAAAAATAATTAGGATTTCCAATGACCTTCACCCCTACCCAAAAAGAACTCTTTAACAAAAACATTGAGGCTTTAAGCAATATTCTTTTAAAAGAAAGTTTAAAACAAATCCAGTCTAGCAAATTTGAACTTATCTTAGGTAAAGATAATCTAGATATCAATTTAAAAGATACAAGTATAAAAAATAATGGGGGGGGTATAATGAAAATTTACTTTATCAAGATCCCATTAAAGAATTGCAAACTATGCTAAATACTTATAATGATAAATATCTACTTTATCCTGTATTATATTTTTATGGTTTTGGAAATGGAATTTTATTTAAAGCTTTATTGCAAAATAAAAATCATCAACATATTGTTGTTTTTGAAAAAGATATAGAAATCATTTGGATAATGTTTCATATCTTAGATTTTTCAAATGAATTGCAAAATGCAAGATTGATGATTTTAGAAACAAGTTCTTTGGATATAGAATTGTTTTCTAATTTTTGCTCTAGCAAACCTTTCTTTCAATTTTCTAGAATTTATTTTTTAGAACTGATGAGTCATTATTATGAAAGATTTCATGA
>NZ_MKAH01000055.1:0-2853 GCF_001764255.1 Campylobacter sp. BCW_4341
AAACCACAAAATTACATCTTAATTTTAATAAAATAGAGAATCTAAGGAGATAACCCATGACATATATATTACTTCTTATTATAATTTCTACTATTCTTTCTTATCTTATATTAAAATTTATTTATAAAATCATCTTTAAATCTACAAAAAGCGTTTCAAAGTTTTTAGTCTTTCTTGGAAGTATAGGCTTAATTATCTTTTATTATACTCCTTATTCTTATTATTTAGAGCCTAGTTATTGGCAATTTAGGAATATGTGTAAGTTAAATGAACTTCCTAAAGTATAATAAGATTCTAGGGTATTTTGGATTAAGTTTGGATACATTAGATTGGGAGGAGCTGAATAGAAGAGCTTATAAAATAAGTAAAGAATAGCAATTCTATTTGCAAAATTTTAGAGAATATGCAACATATATAGGAGAAATAAAAAAGACTAGATATGATATAATGGCTATTCTGTATAGCAATAAAAAACTTATCTCTAAAGATAACATTACATCAATAATTTTACTTGATACTTGGAATACAAGACGTTACAATTTAGAGTAAGAATCTGTGGCTAGTTATAATATTGAGTGGATAGAGATAGAAGAATATTGCAGTTTGTACTTCAATACAAAGGAGCAAAAATGGACAATAAAGGATTAATCACTAAATTACGAGACAATGCAGAACTTCCTTGGGCAGCCTATGGATATTTTCATTTAGCTAATGAAAGTTATAAGCCAGAGGAAAATAGTAAGGATTGGAAAAGATTAAAATATTTTAGAGATATTAAAGAAGATACAACCCAATCTGTATTCCCCACCCTAATTGATATTCTCAACATAGAATACAAATATTTTAAAGATGAAAAAACAGGAAAGCTAAAAATGGCTTCTTTGATGATGAGTTATTTAGTGGCGACTTCTCCCAACTCCAAGCCAAACAATTCTTTTCTCGCTATGATTTATTAAAACATTGTCCTAATACAAATTCAGGCTTTTCTGCTACTTTGTTTGGAGAAAAAAGAAAACAAATTGATAGTAAAACAAAAGAAGAAGGCTATACCAGTGAATATGGCTATATCAATTATATTTTAGCCATTAGAGGAACAGAAATGAGTTCCTTTAAAGATTTGTTTGTAGCTGATGCTTCTTTAACCATAGGCTCTATACCTAAAGCCCAATATGATGATATGCTAAACTTTTATGAAACTTGTATTAAAGATTATCCACAAATCAAAGAAAAAGATTCTCTTACTATTACAGGACACTCTCTTGGAGGCTGTCTTGCACAACTCTTTGCTTTAAGTATCTGTGATGATAGGAATAGAAACAATATCAAAGCTTTATATACTTATAATGCACCTGGAGCTAGAAAGATAGCACCTCCTTATGATTATATAGTAAAACTCTTTATATTTCACAGTAAAGAACAACAAGAAAGATTTATAAAAGAAGAAATAGAAAATATAGCAAATAGAGCAAGAGATTTAGGCAAAGATAATATTTTCTTAGAAAGTAAGATACGAGAGATATTACACAAGATAATCCAAGAAAAACAAAGTCAATACTATGGGATAACAATGAGTCTTTCTACTCATACAACAATGATGACACTTGATATTAATGCCATTCCTATCTTAGCAGATATTGCACCATATTATAGACAACTTGCTTATAATTATTGGCAACATTTTAAAGAAGATAGGAGAACACCTCAAAATTTTGAACTTAAAGGAGATGAAAGATATATATACAAACTCTCAATTCAAGATTCTATCTTTCATTGTGAATCAAGTAATAATGAATATAAAAATGAATGGTATATCGGCTCTCCTATATCAAAACTAGGGATTAAGCTAGGATTACATCAAGACAATCAATATAGCGATACAACACTGCTTCATACAATCAATACAAGCTCTGGAGTAACAGGGGAGCACTCCATAATCCCCCTAACTCAAACTCTTTACTTCTACTCCTATCTTTTAGAATTAGATGCTAACTATAACAAATTCAAAGATAAAAGTTTTAGTGAATGTATAGAGTATCTTAATCATTTTATGAAAAATATTCAAATTTATACAGAAACTTTTGTGTTAAAAAATAATGCTATTAATAAAAATAGCTCTTTTGGGTTCAATAAAAACCATCCAGAAAAGATTAACCACTTTGAATATTTTCTTTCATTAATAGCCACCATAATGCAAGAAACCAATGGTATTTTAGAAGAGCTTGGAGATAATTATTATACAAGTTATAAAACTCCTATTATTAGTCAAACAAAAATCATAGATTTTATTTTAAAGGCACAAGAAAAAGAAAAATACATTTTAATTCTTGATAAAAATGATTTTAATAAATACAGAAAAGATTGTTCCTTTATTAATAATCAAGAAAATTTAGCTCATAAAATTGCCATTGGGGAATTTAGAATTTTCATTGTGGTTTATAAAGATATGAAATGTCTTGAAAATATTAATAATATAACAAAAATATATGGATATAATTCAAAAAGTTATAAAATAAAAGATCAAATTTGGGATGAGCAATATTTAGGTGGAGTTTGTAAAATATCACAAGCTTTGTATTTTAATGGAAAAGCTAAAATAGGTATTATTTAGGAAAATTATGATAGGTAAAGACTTTTTATATTCTATTCATAAAGATAAAAAAAGTATTTATTTGTTTTGTGAAAATAAAAGCATCATTGATTGTCAAAGTATTTATGATGAACTTTATAAATTAGAAGCAACGACAGATTTTACTTTTGAAGAACTCCAAAACTATCAAGCTTATATCTTCCTAAACTCCACTCTCCTTACAGGCTCAAATGAACTTCCTAACAATCCTTTTTACTTTGGAGAAT
>NZ_MKAH01000055.1:2903-5966 GCF_001764255.1 Campylobacter sp. BCW_4341
TTAGATCAAGATAATACTATAAAACAAGATACACCTAGTTATTATTTTTCTCCTAAAGATGAATTCAAATGCAAATCATAAAGGATAAAATAATATATGAAAACAAGCCAAATATATGAAACTTTATAAATATGCTAGAATGTGCTGGACTAGGTATTCTATAAATTTAAATGAGAACATGCTTAAGGAATTTCTAAAAAATATAAAAACAATAGGATGAAATAATGGATGAAGAACTTTTTTGGGAAAACATTGTTCCAGTAGGACATATTAATGAAGAAACTTTAAAGAGCCAAATTTATATTAATAATATAAATTTTAGCACTTTGCAATATGATGAAACAGTTTTACCTACAGAATTAGAGTGTTGTTATAATGAATTTAAATACTATCAAAAAAGCAATAATGAAATAGCAACACTAGGTTGGGCTATTAGCTATCAACTTCAAGTATTGTGGCAAAATAGCCCTAAGATAGATACAATACAAAATTATCATCTCCCCGTAAAACAAAATAAGCCTAATAATCCCCAAGCAGAACAAAGACTAAAAGAAATACAAAATTTCTTACAAAGTAAAGGTATAGAACCCCTTATTTTACATTATACCCCTTATCCAAACAACACACAAACCCAAGAGATGAAAAGACTAAGGCAAAATTCAGAGCGTTTTTCTCGCCATATAGATAATAAAACAAATGAAGTAAGAGAAGAAAGGCGTTCTATTAAATTTTACACTACGCTAGATTGGGATAAGTTTTATTCTCATTTTCCTATAATAAAAAGACTAAGTAAAAAATTTCATACAAAAGAAGACATATACACTCAAAATTTTACAAAGCAAATAGAAATAATCTTGCAAAAAACTCATAATATTTTGATATTAAAAAATTTGCCTCAAGGAGAATATAAATTTGATTTTGCTATCGATATAAAAGAAAATCGAAGCGATAAAAATGAAGAATCTTATATCATCATTAAAGAAAATGATGAAATTTCAAAAGATTATAAACGCATTTTAGACTGTAAGCCCTATGAGCTTGATACTTTAAATTGTCAATATATAGGTGTGGGTGATGATGAGTTTTTCAGACAAATTCGGGAAAATTTACAAGTAAATATCGCAAAGCAATTTGATACAGAATTTTCTCTTACTTGGTTTATTAAAACATATTTAAGAACGCAACCATTGACAATGAGTACTATGTTAGGTTATGATACATCGGAGATTGGGGAACAAACTTATGATGAACTCATGCAAGATCTATCTCTTTATGCTTGTAGTGGTAAATTTTCTTTTAATTTTGTTCCTTCAAAATTAAGCATTAAAAAAGAAATTCAAGGAGATAGAGAAAAGGTATCATACCGCGTTGATGAAATGCTTGTTTATGTTTATGATAGCTTTGATTTTTTAGATCAAGGACATGAATTTGATGATAAGGGAAATTTTATCAAGCTAGGACAACCTGTTGGAGCTTGGGATTTTAATGAAAAGAGTTTTAGTATTTGGGGTTCTACAAGACAGATGGAAACTTATAAACCAAAGAAATATTTATTTTTTATACCACAAATAACCTTTGCTGATATTCTACAATCCCCAAAAACCAAGCAATACTATCTTTACAATCAAGATTACCAAGACTATCAAAAATTCACTCCTTATGGTTTGGATTTTAGACTTTATAGTAAGGATTTTATCGCTAAACTTGATTTTAAAGATAAAGCTTATAATGTGCTTTATAATACAGGAGTTTAAATGGGAGAAGATATTACATTTTCTATTTTTTGGGGTTTATTTGGATTTATTCTTGCTTTTACTAATATAAAATTTTATCTTACAACTTTAAGTGTTCTTATTGCCTTTTCTATTTTAAATTATTGGATGAGAATTAACATAAAAGAATTTGTAAAATCTTATTTTTTAGTATATTTTATTATCTTTTTTATGGCTATTGTTATCATATTTTATCTTACCTATGGTATTGAAACTTCTAGGGATCTTGCATTACTTAGCTCTCTAGAAGCTAAAGAATTGTCACCGCAAGAATATAAAGCATATAATTATTTTGGATTTTTGACTTGTATAACTATGTTTTTTTTTACAATCACATTTTTTATACTTCCTTGTTTATTGCAAGCTTATTTATTTAAATGTTATAGCACAGGAGAAAAACGCAAAAAATTAAGTTGGCTTATAGGGTTTGTGTGTAATATCTTTTTATTAATTGCGAGTGTGTATGTGGTATATGAAAATCTTTAAAGACTATCAAAAATTTAATATATTTGATATAATATTCATTTATCTTAAATATTTAGAAAAAAAATGGATAGAGAATTATTTATAACAAGGCTTGCTTTTATAAACAATGATGAAATAGACACAATAGATAAAAATTCATCCATAGCATATTTAAAAGCCTTATATCAATGTGAAAATTCCATAGCTATAAATTATAATCAAGAAGATCTTTTCACCCAAGCTACCGCTATAAACAATCTAGGCTATAATTCTACTTTCACAAAAATCTTCATCCTAGATAAAGAAAAGCTCAATGATACCTATCTTGATGCTAGAAAAAGGCTTTATAAATCTATCAATACTTTAAAAGAAAAAAGAAATGAAAAAATAAAAGATATCCAAGACTATTTAAATAAAGAAATTTCCTTACAAGATAATCTAAATAATCAAAGCTTTAATACTAAGGAAAATGATGTTAATTTAATTTTAAACGAAGTATTTAACATAGAGCAATTTTATGATAAAAATACCAATACCATAGTATTAAAGACAAATAATATAAAAATCATATTCTTAGATAAAGTAAATTTACAAGATTTGCAAGATAATTCTAACAATACTTCTTTCATCTCTATGTCAAATTTGATCCATATTTATGATAATCATTGTGATATTTTTGCAAAAGATAGAAGTGTTTTGGATATAAAGGACATAGAAGAAAAATATCAAATAGATTTTAAAAGTTTAGATATAAAAATCTTTTTAAACTCCACTCTCCTTACAGGCTCAAATGAACTTCCTAACAATCCTTTTTACTTTGGAGAAT